>CAXMNG010000316.1:0-11754 GCA_964194585.1 Salibacteraceae bacterium
GTGGGGTTGTTCGGCGGCATCAGTGCCGAGGGCACCGTGATCCATCCCGACTTCAAGCGCAACGAGGCCTATTACGGCCAGTCCGTGTCCACGTCGGAAATTCTGCTGCGCCATTCCGTGCAGAATGCCGATGCCGGTCAGCTCGTCGCGCAAGTATCTGCGACGGCGGCGCCTAAATAAGGCCGCCGCGTTCAAACACGAGCTGCCGGCACCGAGCCGGCGGCTCGTTACTCGTTGATAGATTCGAGATCGATGGGTGTCGCCAATACGCCCACATCCCGAAAAGCCGCCTTCGCATCCTCCGCGGGACCGGTTCGCTGTTGGAACACCTCCAGCTGATGCCCATCGGGATCCAGGAAATAGATGCCGTAGGATATTCCGTGATCCACGGTGCCCGTGATCGTCACACCCTTGTCCACCAATAGGCGGCGAAAGCGCTTCAAGTCTTCCAGATCTCCGTCGATCTCAAAGGCGAGATGGTTGTACTCGCGTCCGCCGTGCTCGGCGATGTCCGCGCTCTGAAACAGCGCGAGATCGTGATCTTTTCGGCCGAATGACAAGAACCGGGCCGGGAAGCCCGCGGACGCGATGACGACTTCCATTCCGAGAATGTCACAGTACCAGTCGCTGGATGTGGCGACGTTGCTGACATGCAGAACGGCATGTCCGATCTCTTTGATTTTCGTCATGACAGAGTTCCCCTCGGGCGTCCAACCGTAGCACGCCCCGATGGCCGTCGACAGCCGCTGATTGAGGGGCGCATCGCGCCGGGAATTTACCCACCCGTGTGCGCGGGCTAAGATGTTCCATCCATCTTCCGATGGCTCCTGGAGGTCTCATGTCCCTGGTCATTTTCCGCAACGGTAAGCTGTTCGATGGTCTTGCGGCGGAAAGCCGCGATGGGCTGGAGGTGCTGGTCGAGGACGATCGCATCAAGGAGATCTCGGACACGCGCGTCTCCGCAACAGATGCCCGCGTCGTCGATCTGGGCGGCCGGACACTGATGCCCGGGTTGATCGATGCGCATTTTCACGCGGTGGCGGCGGACCCGAATATCGGTCATGTGGAAAACATGCCCCTGTCGCTCATCGCGCAGTACTCCCGGGGTTTCCTGGAAGCGTCCCTGCGGCGCGGTTTTACCACCATTCGCGATGCCGGGGGCGCCGACTACGGGCTGGCGAGAGCTATCGAGACCGGGCTCATCGCCGGGCCACGTCTGTTCTATTCAGGCCGGGCCCTATCCCAGACCGGCGGACATGGGGACTTCCGCTCCTACGAGCAGAGTCGCGGCCTTTGCTCCTGCGGGCTCGGGGCGCGGGTATTCTCGCGAATCGTGGATGGTGTGCCGGAGGTGCGCAGGGCCGCGCGGGACGAGCTTCGCAAGGGCGCCAGCCAGATCAAGATCATGGCCTCGGGCGGGGTCGCGTCGCCCAGCGATCCGACCTGGGTGTTGCAGTTCTCCGAAGAGGAGATCCGGGCCATCGTCTGGGAAGCGCGCTCGTGGCGCACCTATGTCATGGCCCACGCCTACACGCCGGAGGCCATCCGGCGGTGCGTCGAGTACGGTGTGCGTTCCATCGAGCACGGCAATCTCATCGACGCGGAAACAGCGGCCTATGTGGCGGAGCAGGGAGCATTCGTGGTGCCGACCCTGTGTACCTATGATGCCCTGTCAAAATACGGACCGGCACTGGGTTTTCCCAAGGTCAGCCTCGACAAGCTGGACTCGGTGCGTGGGGCGGGGCTGGAGGCCCTGGAGCTGCTGCGTGGGGCCGGGGTCAAGATGGGATTCGGCACCGATCTTCTCGGAGACATGCACCAGCATCAGCTGTCGGAATTCACCATCCGGGCGCAGGTGCTGCCGGCGGCGGACGTCCTTCGCCAGGCTACATCCATCAACGCGGAGCTTCTGGACCGCAGTGGCGAACTCGGTGTCGTCGCCCCCGGCGCGCTCGCGGATCTGATCGTCGTCGACGGTGACCCGGTCGCCGATATCGGACTGCTCTCGGGGCAGGGCGAGGCCGTGCTCATGGTCATGAAGGGCGGTGCCGTCTACAAGGACATGCTTTAGCGGCCGCTTATCCAGGCGGAAATCCCGGCGCGCTTGCCAGGCCCTGCCGAGTAAGGTGAAATGGGCCCAGCTTTGGCACTGGACACCCTGTCCGGCCGGGCCCTGTCTCAACAATTCCAATGAAATCTGGAGGGGCTGATGAATAAGAAGATTTTTACCGTAACCCTGATGGTATTGGCTTTCGTGGTGGGTGTCGCCGCGGAGGCCAAGACTTTCCGTTATTCCACGTCGGGCGACATTCTGGGACTCGATCCCTATACCAATAACGAAGGTCCGACCAACACCATGAAACACAACCTCTACGAGGGGTTGATTCACCGATCCTATGATCTGTCGCTGCACCCGGCACTGGCGACGGATTGGAAACAAACCGACGATCTCACCTGGCGCTTCAATCTGCGCAAGGGTGTGAAGTTCCACAACGGCAACGACTTCACCGCCGATGACGTGTTGATTTCGTTCAAACGGATTCAGGAGCCGGCCTCGAACATGACGTTCGTGGTGAAGTCCATCGACAAGATCGTCAAGGTCGATGACCACACCATCGATATCATTACGAAGGATCCTGACCCGACGTTGCTCCTGAACCTGCCCAACTTCTGGATAATGGACAAGGAGTGGCTGGACGCGAACGACGCCTACGCCATCCAGGAAGGCGCCACGGTCAGCACGTTCGCCAACCTCAACGTCAATGGAACGGGTCCCTTCATGCTCGAAGAGTGGGTCGCGGACACGCGCACGGTGCTGGTGCCGAATCCCAACTGGTGGAATACGCCACAGCACAATCTGACCAAGGCGATCTTTCAGCCGATTGGCAACAACGCCACGCGCGTGGCGGCGCTGCTCTCGGGTGAAATCGATCTAATGTACCCGGTGCCGTTACAGGATATCTCGCGATTGGAAGGCACGCCGGGTGTGACTCCCCTACAGGGTCCGGAGCTGCGTACCATCTTCCTCGGTTTCGATCAGCATCGCGACGAGTTGATGGATATGCCGGGCAGCGGCAAGAATCCTTTCAAGGACGTTCGGGTGCGCAAGGCCTTCTATCAGGCCATCGATATCGAAGCCATCCACCGGGTCGTCATGCGCAAGGCGTCGAAGCCGACAGGTCTGATGATTGCCGAAGGCATCAATGGCTTTCAGCCCGACATGAACAAGCGCTTCCCCTATGACCCGGCAGCCGCCAGGAAGCTTCTGGCCGACGCCGGCTATGCGCAAGGGTTTTCGGTGACCTTCGATTGCCCCAATGATCGGTACGTCAACGACGAGGCGATTTGCCTGGCCGTCGTTCCGATGCTCAAGCGCATCGGGATCGACGCCAAGTTGAACGCTCAGACGAAGTCTCTGCATTTCCAGAAAATCGGCCGCACGGAGAAGTGGAACACGAGCTTCTATATGCTGGGCTGGACTCCCGGCAGCTTCGACGCCCACAATCCGCTTCTGCAGCTCATGACACTGGACGGCGAGGGGCAGGGCACCTGGAATGCCGGCCGCTACACGAATCCGCGAGTCGAGGAGCTCACGGATCTAATCGGGGGCGAGACCGATGTCGACAAGCGGAACTCAATGATCAGGGAAGCCTTCAAGATCCATCAGGATGACGTTGGCCACATTCCGCTTCACCAGCAGGCCCTCGCGTGGGGTATTGGTGACAAGGTCAAGGAAGTCAAACAGCGGCCTAACAATGACGTGGACCTGCGCTACGTCATCATGAAGTAGACGATCCTTCGACCGCGTCAGCGGCCCGGATTCTTCGGAATCCGGGCCGCGTCGTTATCGAGTTTCACCGATGCTCGCCTATATCGTTCGCCGCCTGCTGCAATCCATCCTGGTGATGATCGCCGTAGGCTTCATCGCGTTCTCGTTGTTCACCTACGTCGGCGATCCGATCAACAACATGGTCGGCGTCGAGGCGACGGAGGCCGAGCGCGAGTGGGCGCGGAAAGCGCTCGGCATCGACGATCCATTCCCCGTGCAGTTCGCGCGCTTCGCCTGGCACGCCGTACAAGGGGACTTCGGCCAGTCTTTTCGCTTGTCTATTCCAGTTGAGACCGCCATCGGTGATCGATTGCCGGCCACGCTGGAGCTGGTGTTCGTGGCCGCCGTGCTGGCGCTCGCCATCGGCGTACCGCTCGGCGTCTATACGGGATTACACAGGGATGGTGCGATTTCGCGGATGCTCCTTACCGCTTCACTGGTGGGCATATCCTTACCGACCTTTCTTATCGGTATCATTCTTATTCTGGTTTTCTCCGTGTGGCTTGGTTGGCTGCCTTCCTTCGGGCGCGGTGCGACAGTCGATCTGTGGGGGTGGGAAAGCAATCTGGTCACATGGGAAGGTTTCAAGTCCATCATTCTTCCCTCGGTGACGTTGTGTCTCTTTCAGCTGACGCTGCTCATGCGCTTGGTGCGGGCAGAGATGCTGGAAGTGTTGCGCACCGACTACATAAAGTTCGCGCGCGCCCGCGGATTGAGCAATCGCGCCGTCAATTTCGGGCATGCGTTGAAAAACACCCTCGTGCCGGTGATCACCATCACCGGATTGCAAATTGGTTCTCTGATCGCCTTCGCCATCATCACCGAAACCGTCTTTCAGTGGCCTGGCATGGGGCTGCTGTTCCTGCAGGCGATTCAGTTCGTCGATATTCCCGTGATGGCCGCCTATCTGTGTCTGGTGGCATTCATCTTCGTGGTCATCAATCTGATGGTGGATCTTCTCTACTACACCATCGATCCGCGCCTGCGCCTCGAAGGCACCGGTCACGCGCACTGAGGATACGGCGATGGCAGCGGTAATCGGCGGCGCGCAAACGACGAGGAGCTGGATCTGGCGTCTTCGCGACAGTCTGCACCGCTTTTTCGACAGCGACATTTTCTACAGCTTCCGTCGCTCACCGGTGACCGTGCTTGCCTTCGTGACGACCGTGATCTTTTTTGTCGGCGCATTCGCCGCACCGATTCTGGCCCCGTTCAATACCAACGACGTCGCGACGCTCAATTTGATGGACGCATTCCAGCCGCCGGCCTGGCTGGCAGGGGGCAGCAGCGAGCACCTTCTCGGAACCGATGATCAGGGACGCGATGTGCTCTCCGCCATCATGTTCGGCACCCAGGTGTCTCTCATTGTGGGCTTCCTGAGTGTGATTTTCTCCGTGGTACTCGGCGTCGGACTCGGCTTGATCAGCGGCTATGTCGGTGGGCGCATCGATCACCTGATCATGCGCATCGCCGACGTGCAGCTGAGTTTCCCGGCGGTGCTGGTGGCGCTGTTGTTGTTCGGATTTGCAAAAGCGGTATTGCCGCGTGGTCTTCAGGACGCAGTGGCGATCTATGTGCTGATCGTGGCCATCGGGCTCTCCAACTGGGTGCAGTTCGCCCGCACCGTGCGTGGCTCGACCATGGTCGAGAAGAGCAAGGAATACGTGCAGGCAGCACGGGTCATCGGTCGCAGTCCCTTCGCCATCATGTTTCAACATGTTCTGCCCAATGTCATGGGACCGGTGCTGGTCATCGCCACCATCAGTCTGGCGCTGGCCATCATCACCGAAGCGACCTTGTCGTTTCTCGGCGTGGGCGTGCCGCCGACGCAGCCCTCGTTGGGCACGCTGATTCGGTTCGGTAACAACTTCCTGTTCTCCGGCGAGTGGTGGATGACGATCTTCCCTGGTCTTGCGCTGGTCATCCTCGCCCTTGCGGTCAATCTGCTGGGTGACTGGTTGCGTGACGCGCTCAATCCGAAGCTGCGCTGATGAGCCAGACCAGAAACACGCAACCTCTGCTTCGCGTAGAGAATCTGCGCGTGGAGTTTCCAACCCGGCGTGGAACGCTGGTGGCAGTTGACGATATTTCCTTCCACATCGACGAAGGTGAGGTGCTGGGTGTGGTCGGCGAGTCCGGTGCCGGAAAGTCACTGACCGGTGCCGCCATCATCGGATTGCTGGAACCCCCCGGGCGTGTTGCCGACGGCCAGATCGTTTTTGATGGCAAGCGCATCGACAACCTCAGCTACGAGAAGATGCGCCGTCTGCGCGGCGATCAGATCGCGATGGTTTTCCAGGACCCGCTGACTTCCTTGAATCCTCTTTATACCATCGGCAAGCAGCTTACCGAGACGATTCGCACCCACGTCTCTATGGACGAACGCGGCGCCCTGGCGCGTGCCATCGAGCTTCTGAACGAAGTCGGCATTCCAGCCGCGGAGCGCCGCGTCGGTCAGTTTCCCCACCAGTTTTCCGGCGGCATGCGCCAGCGCGTCGTGATCGCCCTCGCGCTCGCGGCGAATCCTCGCCTCATCATCGCCGACGAGCCGACCACGGCGCTGGACGTCTCCATTCAGGCGCAGATCATTTCGCTATTGAAACGGCTGTGTCGCGAGCACGGCACGGCGGTCATGCTGGTTACCCACGACATGGGCGTGATCGCGGAGACGGCGGATCGTGTCGCGGTCATGTACGCCGGGCGCATCGTCGAGGTCGGGCCGGTGCAGGACGTGATTAAGCGCGCACAGCACCCCTATACACATGGTCTCATGGGCTCTATCCCGGTGATTCGCCACGACGTGGAACGACTGATCCAGATCGACGGCGCCATGCCGCGGTTGGCGGACATTCCGTCTGGTTGTGCGTTCAATCCGCGTTGTCCCAGGGTTTTCGAGTATTGCCGCGTCGAGCGCCCGGAGCTCATAGACGTAGGCGCTACCCGGGCGGCCTGCTGGTTGTTCGACGAAGCGCGGGAACAGGCCGGTGGCGCACGCTGAGGGAAGCGCCATGAGCGCCAACGAAGCTCTGGTCAGCCTCATCGACCTCGGCAAGGACTTCGATGTATCACCGCCGTTTCTGAACCGGCTCATCGAGGGTCAGGATCGGCTCCTGCTCAAAGCCGTGGACGGCGTGACTATCGATATTCCCAGGGGCAGGACTTTCAGCCTGGTGGGAGAGTCCGGGTGCGGCAAATCCACCGTCGCCCGGCTGGTGGTCGGTCTCTACACGCCGACCCGCGGACGCATCCTGTTCGACGACATCGACATGGCGACTCTGAAGACGCAGGCGCAAATCGAGCCTGTGCGCAAGCGCATGCAGATGATCTTTCAGGACCCGTACGCGAGCCTCAACCCGCGCTGGCGGGTGAGCGACATCATCGCCGAGCCCATCCGCGCTCACAAGCTGCTCTCCGGCCGCGACACCATCGCCCGGCGCGTGGGTGAGCTGCTGGTGCAGGTGGGACTCGCGGCCGCCGACGGGGTCAAATTTCCTCACGAGTTCTCCGGCGGACAGCGTCAGCGCATCTCTATCGCCAGGGCGCTCGCCAGCCAGCCCGAGTTTCTGATATGCGATGAGCCTACCTCGGCCCTGGATGTCTCCGTGCAGGCGCAGATCCTCAATCTCATGAAAGGGTTGCAGCGTCAGTTCGGGCTGACTTACTTGTTCATCAGCCACGATCTCGCCGTCGTCTATCATATTTCCGATTACGTCGGCGTCATGTATCTGGGGCGTGTGGTGGAGTGGAGCGACAAGCGCGCGCTGTTTCAGCGTCCCTGGCACCCCTACACGCGCATGTTGCTGGACGCGATCCCCGATCTCGAGATGACCGGCCGGCAACGCATCCCGGTGGCGGGTGAGGTGCCGAATCCGATTCATCCGCCGACCGGGTGTCACTTTCATCCGCGTTGCCCCTACGCGAACGATCGCTGCCGGAACGAGGTGCCGATCCTGATGCACAAGGACGACAGCGAAGTCGCCTGCCACGCGGTCGCAGAGGATCGCCTGCCCGAAGTGACCGTCTCCGGAGAGCCCGCCGACGTAACAGTGGTCAGCTGAAAGCGTCGTAGGTTGGGCTGAGCTTGCGAAGCCCAACATGCCGGCCTGGAATGTTGGGCTTCGCAAGCTCAGCCCAACCTACGGTGCTCCCATTAGACGGAAAAGCTACGTCAGGCCCATGAGCTCCAACGTGGTCTTGCCGGCGGCGATGCCGTCCTTGATTCGCGCTTCCTTGTCGGCGATTTTCTGCAGGCCCAATCGAACATCGGTCATCGCCGCCGTCGGGATGACGATAACACCGTCTCTGTCAGCGACGATGATGTCACCTGGCTCGACGCTCACGCCGCCACATTGAATCGATCCGCCGAGCTCACCGGGTTCTTCTTTGCGCGTGCCCGACGGTGCAAGGCCGCGGCAGAACACCGGGAATCCGAGCTCTTCGATATCGCCGCCGTCGCGCACGGTACCGTCCAGGACGAGACCGGCAATGGCACGATGCTGACAGGCCAGGGCGAGAATCTCGCCGAAAGGACCGAAACGGCAGTCCCCGGACGTCTCCACTACCAGCACGTCCCCGGGGTGCGCTTCGGCGATGGCGCGGTGGATTGCCAGGTTTTGCCCCGGCGGACTCGACACCGTAAAGGCAGGGCCCGTCACGGACATCGCATCTGCGAGGGGACGAATACGAAAGTCCATGGCCTTCACGCGCTCGTCGGCGTCGCAGTAATTGCCCAGGGGAAACTGCTGCTCTTTTTCAGTCTTACTCATACAGGCAACTCTATGCGGCGAGCATGTCTTCGATCAGAATCTGCACCGATAGCGCATCGGCGAAGTCCGGCATCGAATGGCTGGCGCCGGCAATGGCTGCCGCGGCGTTGTCGAGCTGCAGCTGGTAGCCGAGCTGGCGCGGGTCGTCGATGTGGGTCAGTTGAGGTTCCCATTCACCGCCGTTACTGGTCACCAGGCGATTCCAGTCGACGATGCGGCAGGACTGGTGCGAGCCCCAGATCGTGTACTCCACCAGATCCGGGCCCACACCACCGACGCTGCCGGCGACGGACACCGGCAACTCACCGGCCTGGAGCTCGGCGACCAAATGCGATTCAGCGCGCGCAGCGTCAGGAAAACGCACCGCGGCGTTGCGAAGCTCCACGGGGCCGAACAATCGCTGGGTGAGGTACACCCAGTGCGATAGCACTTCCCTGGCGAATCCCCCCTGCTCGCGGAAGCCGAGCCAGGCGGCGGCGTCTATCTGCCACTCGCGCGGCCATTGTGAAAAATGCACGCGCACGTCGACGCCGGCGAAATCGCCCAGGCTCCCCGCCGCCAGGCGCTTTTCCACCTCGCGAACGGCGGCGGCGGATGCCAGCGAGAAGTTGACGATGTTGACGACTCCGGCCGCCTGCGCCTGCTCCACCAGCCCGCGGCTTTGCGCGACGTCGACGCCCAGGGGTTTCTCGCAATAAACCGCTTTGCCCGCCTGCATGGCTGCGACGGAATACTCTTTGTGCCACACGGGCGGGCACGCGATGTAGACGACGCCGGTGCCACCGTCGTTAATGGCGTCCCCGGGGGAGCCGGCGATTCGGATCTCCGGGTACAGCTCACGGGTGCGGTCACAGGCGCCAGCGTCCGGATCCCAAGCCGACAGCACGCTGAACTGCCGATTGGCGGCCATGCTGGCCAGCATGCGTTGGCCCATGACACCGAGGCCAATGACCGAAACCGCGTGTGGCACGGCCGGTTACTGTGCAGCGGCGAGAGCGGACACCGCCGCGTCGGCTTCACCGGGCTTCGCGTGCGCTTTCGCGCCCCGCTTGATTACCAGGCGGTGGCGCGCGCTATCCGCGACCGCATCGATGTCTTCCAGCGGGTTGCCCTCGACTATCAGCAGATCCGCCAGGTTGCCATCCTGGATCCGCCCGGTTTTCTCCAGACGCATGAGATCTGCCGCGTTGGAAGTCGAGAAGGTGATGGCATCCATGGGACTGATACCCACGTCGACCATGTAGCGCAACTCCTGCGCGTTCTCACCGTGGTGATTGAATGGCGTTCCCGCGTCGGTACCCATGGCGATGCGCCCGCCCGCTTCGTAGAACATCTTGATGGAGTGCCGATGGGTCTCGGATACCCGTGTCGCTTTCTCGATCACGTAGTCCGGGATCCCCTGATCGCCGGCCGCGAGAATATTTTTCAGCGCCGACAGGGTGGGGACCAGGTAGGTGCGCCGTTCCAGCATCTCCTCGATGCATTTGTCCGACAGGAAGATACCGTGCTCGATGGAGTCGATACCGCCGCGCACCGCGTTCAGTATGCCTTCGGTCCCCTGGGCATGGCTCGCGCAGGGCTTGTGGAAACGGTGCCCCTCGGCGATGCCGGCGGCCATTTCTTCCGCGGAGTAGTGGGCATCTTCCGGGTCCACGCCGGGGGTCATGACACCGCCGGTGGCCATGATTTTCACCAGGTCCGAGCCCGCGTGCACCTGCTCGCGGACCGCCTTCACCACGTCCTCGATGCCGTCCGCGACGCGCCCGAAGCGGTTGCCGTGCCCGCCGGTCATGCAGATCATGCGCCCGGAGGCGCGAATCGTCGGTCCCTGGAACTGGCCGCCATTGCAGACGTCCCGGGCCGCGAACTCGAGATAGTCCTTGCCGCCACAATCCCGAATCGCCGTGATGCCGCCGGCGAGGCTGCGCTGGGCGTTGGCCAGCGCACGAACCGCAATGGCGCCGGGCCGCATCTTCTCCGTGACCTCCCCGGGGTTCGACTCGGCGTCGAAGCACAGGTGCACGTGGCAGTCGATGAGACCGGGCACCAGCGTGGCGTCGTCGTCGAGGACGAGTTCCTCGCCTTGATAGCCTTCGAACTCGGAATTCGGCGCAACCCGGACGATGCGTTCGCCCTCGACCAAGACCCCGTGCTGTGTGAGCGTGCCGCCGATCCCATCGACGATTCGCGGGCAACGCAATAACAGGCCCATGACCGATCTCCAGTGTGTGTACTGTCTGGCTGTCGCCTGCGCGGCGGGAACGCGTAGACACCGAGGGCATAGCTTACGCGCTGGGGCGTTCTGTTACTATCTCGGTCCGCTCGGCCAACCACTCCGACGCGACGGACGGCGTCTCCATGCTCGGCAATCAGAAATCCCTGTTCTCCTTGCCCGAAGACCTGCATTTTCTGAACTGCGCCTCCAGGGCGCCACTGCTCAATAAAGCGCAAGCGCTTGGCGTTGCCGGTCTGCGCCGGCAGATCGCGCCGTCGAATCCCACCCCCGACGAATATGCCCGGGAGTCGGAAGAGCTGCGTCGCGCCGTGGCCGATCTCATCAATGCGAGTCCCGATCAGATCGCCATCACGCCGTCGGTGAGCTATGGCGTCGCCATCGCCGCGCACAACCTGCGGCTTCGAGGCGGGCAGAATGTCGTGTCCATGGAGGAGGAGTTTCCCAGCGATGTGTACGCGTGGATGGAACGCTGCCGAAAGGATAGCGCCGAGCTTCGCAGCGTCGCCAGACCGGAGGACACGGCGAGGGTAGCGTCGTTATGGAACGAGCGTCTGCTGGATGCCATCGACGCACAAACTGCCGTGGTGAATGTCTCTTCGGTGCACTGGACCGACGGGGTGCGCTTCGATCTGGAGGCCATCGGTCAGCGCGCCCGGGAGGTGGGGGCGATGTTCGTCGTCGATGGCACACAGTCCATCGGGGCCGTGGATTTCGACTTCGCCCGTATCCAGCCGGACTTGCTCGTATGTGCCGGCTACAAGTGGCTGCTGGGTCCCTATCAAATCGGATTCGCGGCCATCGGCGAGCGCTTGATGGACGCCGATCCCTTCGAGTATCACTGGAGCAATCGCGCGGGCAGCCACGATACCACCGCGACCGCTTACCGGCAGGAGTACGAGACGGGCGCCCGGCGCTTCGACGTG
>CAXMNG010000317.1:0-3499 GCA_964194585.1 Salibacteraceae bacterium
CAAGTACGGCGTCGCCGACCGCATTTCCTACATCTCCACGGGCGGTGGCGCCTTCCTCGAGTTTCTGGAAGGTAAGAAGCTACCGGCCGTGGCGATACTGGAGGAACGTGCCACCGGTTGCGCGTGAACCGGCCCCGCACCGAGAACAGAACGATGAACGACAAATACGATGCTATCATCATCGGTGCAGGCGTTATCGGCGCCGCAGTCGCCTACGAGCTCAGCAAGAAAGGCTATCGCACGCTCAGCGTCGACAAGCTGCCGGCGGCAGGCTACGGCCCCACCAGTAATTCCTGCGCCATCATCCGCGTGCACTACTCGACGCTGGAGGGTGCGGTGTTCGCCTACGAGGGTTACTTCTACTGGAAAAACTGGGAGGACTATCTCGGCGCCCGGGACGAGAGCGGCATGGCCGTTTTTCACGAGACCGGTTGCATGGTCATGAAGACCAAGGTGAACGGAAGCCTGCGAAGAATCCGCGAGATTGCCGATCAATTCGCGATCCCCTATGAGGACTGGGGACCGGAGGCGATCATCGAGCGTCTGCCCATATACGACATGCAGCGCTTCGCCCCCCCGAAGTTGCCCGACGACGAGGGCTTCTGCGAACCGACGGGCGGTACCGTCGAGGGAGCGGTGTTCTTCCCCACCGCCGGCTACATCAGCGATCCGCAACTCGCCACCCACAACCTGCAACGCGCGGCCGAGGCGAAAGGCGCACAGTTTCTGTTCAAGAAAGCCGTGGTCGAAATCCCGCGGGCCAATGGCCGCGTCACCGGCGTCGTTCTTGATGACGGCACACGTATCGAAGCACCCGTGGTCGTCAACGTCGCCGGACCGCATTCGGATCCCATCAACCGGTTGGCCGGCGCCGACGGTGACATGAATATCCACACCCGCGCCCTGCGCCAGGAAGTCACGCATGTGCCGTCGCCGGAGGGCTTCCGCTTCGAGGGGGCCGGCTTCGTGGTCTCCGACAGCGACATCGGTGTGTATTGCCGGCCCGAGACCGGCAACCACATCCTGATCGGCAGCGAGGATCCGGAATGCGACGCGCGCGAGTGGGTCGACCCCGACGACTACAACCGCGACTTCACCGAGCAGTGGACAACCCAGGCCTACCGCATGGCCCAGCGCATCCCGAGCCTGGGCATTCCGAGCCGCATGAAAGGCTGCGTCGATCTATACGACGTCAGCGACGACTGGATCCCCATCTACGACAAATCTTCCCTGGGCGGTTTCTACATGGCCATCGGCACCAGCGGTAACCAGTTCAAAAACGCGCCGGTGGCGGGCGCCATGATGGCGGCTCTCATCGACTACTGCGAGGGCGGCGGAAATCACGATCGGAATCCGCTGCAGTTCCCTCTCCACTACGTGGACAGCAGCATCGACGTTGGATTCTATTCGCGATTGAGGCAGATCAATCCGAACAGCAGTTTTTCGGTGATCGGCTAGCCCGGGCGTCGGCCGGTACCTCAGGTCCGCCCGGAAGCGTAGAATCGCAGCCCAAAGGGAAGGACCGGAGGGCGAACCGCGACCATGGACGCAGAACGCGGGAGCTTGAGCCGCCCAGAGAAGCGTCCTTGCTGCCGACGCCGCCCAACGGGCCGTCGTGGGCTTCGTCTCCACCCTCTGTCCGGCAGTCAGCCATGAACCGAAAAGACCAGCGGCGCCTGCACGAGGCACGGCGAAAACGTCAGGAAGGATCGCCTAAAGGCAACGGGTCCGGGTCGCAGGCGGCGGACATCGATGCCGCTCTCGGTCAGGTCACGGCCCTTCTGCAGAGCGGCCACCCGAGTGACGCGCGCAAGCTCAGTCAGGCGCTTCTGGCGGAACACCCCGAAGACCCGCGGGCACTCAACCTGGGCGCTATCGCGTGTTTCCAAACCGATGATGCCGCTACGGCGACCGCATTGCTGGAAGCGGCGATCAAACTCCAGCCGGATTTCGTGGATGCCCATAACAATCTCGGCAATGTTCTCAAGGCCCGGGGGGATTTCATCCGGGCCGAAACCGCCTACCGGCACGCCATCGACCTCGCGCCCACCTACTTCGATGCCCTCTTCAACCTCGGTATCGTGCTCGAAGCCATGGGCAGGCCGGGAGAAGCACGGGACACCTATGGGAAGGCGCTGGACGTTCAACCGGATTTTCTACCGGCGTATCTCAACACGGGCAATGCACTCAAGGCGCTCGGCAAATTCGACGAGGCGCTCGACTATTACCGGTGGGTGCTGGAGGTCGAGCCACGCAATGTGGATGCTCTCAACAATATGGGCGCCGTGTCCTACGAGCTGACTCGTTTCGACGACGCCGAGTCCACTTACCGAAATGCTCTGGAGATCGATGCGGAGCACGCGGATACGCTCTACAATCTCGGCGTGCTTTTGCAAGAGACGGAGCGATTCGACGAGGCCGTCGACGCCTACCAACGCGCCGTCGCGGCCAGACCGCACTACACCGAATGCCATGTGAACCTCGGTTACACGATGCATCAGCTTGGTCGCTTGGACGAAGCGCGGGCGTCCTACGAGCGCGCCGTCGAGTTGGATCCCGACAACGCGCAAGCGCAAGTGAACCTCGGGGATCTGTTTCTGGCGCGTGGAGATCCGGATGCGGCACTTGGCATTTGCGACACCTTCCTCGCGGGCCATGCCGGCGACACCGGAATGCTCGCCTTCAAGACCATCGCCTTGCGTGAGACGGGCGACGTGGACGGCGCGCGCGAGCTGGCAGATACGGAAAGGTTCCTGCACAAGACGGAGTTGACGGTACCGAAAGCGTTCGCGGATCGCGATTCGTTCAACAGGGCGCTCGCCGATCACATCTGCGCGCATCCCTCGCTGGTGGACGCGCCCGCGAGTAAGGCCACGCGGCAGGGAAAACATTCCGGTGAGTTGCTCATCGAGCCGAAGGGACCCATGGCCGGGTGGGAGGCGCGGCTCCGCGAAGCGATCGAAGAATACCGGGCCGCGTTGACCGGGGACCCATCACACCCTTTCGTCTGCAACATGCCCGAACGCTACCGGCTGACCGCGTGGAGCGTCGTGCTGGAACGCCAGGGACATCAGATCCCCCATATCCACCCCTCGGCCTGGTTGAGTGGTGTGTACTACGTGGCGCTTCCCGATGCGGTAGCGGCATCCAGCGAGAACACCGCCGGCTGGATCGAGTTCGGACAGCCACCGGATCACTACCACGGCAAGGCACCGCCCGAGCTCGTGCTGGAGAAACCCCGAGAAGGGCTGCTGGTTCTATTCCCGTCCTACTTTTACCACCGCACCATCCCCTTCGACACCACGGGTCGGCGCATCAGCATTGCCTTCGACGTGGTTCCTTATAGAGGGCCGTGAAGATGAAGAACCAGGCCCGTGTGGTGATCATCGGCGGCGGCATGATGGGGGTGGGGCTCGCCTACCACCTGACCAAGGAGGGGTGGTCGGACGTCATTCTCGTGGAGAAGGGCGAGCTCACTTCCGGTTCCACCTGGCACGCC
>CAXMNG010000318.1:0-25651 GCA_964194585.1 Salibacteraceae bacterium
ACGGCCTCGCGCCACGGTATCCAGCGTAGTGGTTGACCGGTTATGTCGAGACGAAGTATCAAGGGTGTCATTCGTCGCTCACTTTAGCCGAATTCTGCATGGAAACCGTGTCCAGTACCCGGTTTCGAGCCATCGGCTGGCACTGTATTTTGCATGATTGGCCCGGGAAAGCAAAAATCGGGCAATTTAATGGGGACAAATTTAATGGGGACGGATTAAATGGGGACCGATTAAATGGGGACAGATCTATTTTCCCGGCGGGAAAATAGATCTGTCCCCATTTAATCCGTCCCCATTCAGGAGCCTTGGAGGCGAAATACGGGGACATACGCGCCGACGTCGAGGCCCCGGAGGTTGTGCTCCGTGGGCTGCGCCATCTCTTCGAGCTTGCTCCACAGAGCCCCGTCGTCGCGGGTCACCACGCCCAGTTGCCGCAGCACCTCGACGATGACCGACGCGCGGATGCGCGAGGTCGGATCGCCGTCCTCCACCTTGATGGCGATACCGAGGGCCGTGGGCACCCGCGGGCCAACTGGCAGGGCCGCTGCGTAAAGCCCGGCGGCACCGGTCTTGGCGAAGATCCGACCGCCGAGGGAGCGCATCAGCAGGGTGTCCAGGCGACCGCTGCCGGCGACCAGCTCCGGGTGCTGCATGCCGGCGGCGCGCAAGCGATTGAGCTCGGCCTCGATGCTGCGGCCCTCCACCGGGGGTGCGGCGCATGGGGCGGCGATGTAGGCGAACAAGTGCGCCAGAGTCTCGAGGGGCAGCCAGAAGGTGGGCAGGGAGCAGCCGTCGATGGAATGGGGAAAAGCCATGTCCGCCTGCCCGACCAGCGTCGCGAATATGTCGCGAATGCGGACCTGCAGAGGATGATCCGGATCCAGGTAGCTCTCCAGCGGCCAGCCGCGCCGGCTGCATACGGCAAGCATATTGGTGTGCTTGCCGCTGCAGTTGCAGTGCAGAGGAGTCGCTTTCTGGTTGGCGCGTACCAGCGCTTCCTTGTCGGCCTTGAGAGCGGGCGCCTGGGCACCACACTGAAGCGCGCTGGCGTCCACATGGAAGTGCGAGAGTAGGGCGGCGACACGTTCCGTATGCATGGATTCACCGTTGTGGGAAGACATCATGACCGCCAGGTCCGCCGGCGCCAGCGGCGGATCTTCGCCTCGCCCGCTGTCCAGCCCGTCCAGCAACAGGGGCAACAGCTGAAAGGGCTTGGCGGTGGAGCGTAGCGCGTAGGCCCGCTCGGGGTCGCCCGCGTGCCAGACGAGCCGACCACCGGCGTCGACCACGGCAACGGCGCCGCGATGGCGGGTTTCCACGCGATCGGGGCCGCCGCGCTGGAACTCCACCAGAACGGGCGCATCGCCCGGCCCGCCACTCATTTATCGTTCTTCTAGGGCCGAGGCGTAGTCGGGGGGCATGGCGGTGGTACTGATGCCGGCATCCACGTAGGTCACCTCGCCGGTGATCCCCGATGCCAGGTCGGAGCACATGAAGGCAGCCGCGTTACCGACGTCCTCGAGGGTCACGTTGCGACGCAACGGCGAGCGACTCTCCGCGTGCTCCAGGAGCAGACGAAAGTCCTGTATGCCGGCGGCGGCCAGGGTCTTGATGGGGCCCGCCGATATGGCGTTGACGCGGATGCCGTCGGCACCGAGGCTGACGGCCATGTAGCGCACATTGGCCTCGAGGCTCGCTTTGGCGAGCCCCATGACGTTGTAGTTCGGCACGGTGCTTCGGGCTCCCAGGTAGCTCAAGGTCAGCAGGGCGCCCTTGCGGCCCTGCATCATGGGTCGCGCGGCCTTGGCCACGGCCGCGAAGCTGTAGGAGCTGATGTCGTGGGCGATACGGAAGGCATCCCGGGTGACGGCATCCAGGTAATCGCCCTGCAGAGCTTCCCGGGGCGCGTAGGCGACAGCGTGCACGAGGATGTCGAGAGAGTCCCAGCGTTTGCCGAGGTCGTGGAAGGCCGCTTCGATCTGCTCATCGAACTCCACGTCGCAGGGCAGGATGATGTCGGAGTCGAGTTGCGCGGCCAGCTTCTCGACGCGGGCCTTCAGCCGCTCGTTTTGATAGGTCAGGGCCACCTGGGCGCCGTGGCGGTGCATCGCGAGTGCGATGCCCCAGGCGATGGATCGGTTGCCCGCCACGCCGAAAACGAGAGCCCTTTTGCCTTCGAGAAAAGCCATCGCGAAATTCCACCCGTATTGCCGCCGTGCCAGGCCCGGAGTTTACCGGACACCGGTGGATGGCGTCATCGCCAGAATCCGCCAGGTTGCCGAATTCGCCTCTATCGACCATCCTTTTTCAGGTCTGTCATCGAGAACGCGGTTCATGGCCCGGATCCGGAGCATTTTTCTGTCGTCGTCGTTGCTGTTCGCAGCCACCAGCTCCTGCAGCTACGGATCGCCGTGGAACAATCCCTACCCGCCGGACAGCAGCCTTGCCAACACCCTCTATGCATCCTTCGCCGAGCGCCCGAAACATCTGGACCCGGCGCGTTCCTACGCCGCCGACGAGTACCTGTTCATTGCACAGATTTACGAGCCGCCGTTGCAGTATCACTTCCTCAAACGGCCCTACCAGCTGGTGCCTCTGACGCTGGTGCAGATGCCCCGGGTCACCTGGTGGGATGAGCACGGCCAGGTACTGGACGAGGGCGCGGATCCCGCGCGGGTGGCTTTCACCGATTACGAGTTTCACATCCGACCCGGCATCGCATATCAACCCCACCCGGCCCTGGCCCGGGACGCGAGCGGCGCGTACCTGTATCACGAGATGAGCAGGGAGACGATCGCCGGGCTCAATCGACTGAGTGACTTGCCGCGCACTGGCACGCGCGAGTTGCTGGCCGGAGACTACGTCTACGCCATCAAGCGCATGGCCGATCCGGCGTCGCACTCACCCATCGCAGGCGTCATGAAGCAGTACATCGTGGGCCTGGACGCGCTGTCCGGCGAGATCGCGCGATTGCGCGCCGGTGAAACTGAAAAATCCACTATCGATCTGCGCCCGCTTCGCCTGGAGGGAGTCACGGTGATCGATCCGTACCGCTATCGAATCCGCATCAAGGGGGTCTATCCCCAGTTCCTTTTCTGGCAGGCGATGCCCTTTTTTGCGCCGGTGCCCTGGGAGGCCGATCGCTTCTACGGGCAGCCCGGGCTCGAAGCCAAGAACATCAGTCTCGACTGGTATCCAATCGGCACGGGCCCTTTCTACCTGACACAGAACAACCCGAATCTGCGCATGGTGCTCGAACGCAATCCTCATTTCCACGGTGAGTTTTATCCCGACACGGGTGAGCCCGACGATGCGGTCAAGGGTCTTCTGGATGATGCCGGGGCGCGGCTGCCGTTCATCGACGCGGCGGTCTACAGTCTGGAGAAGGAATCCATTCCGCGCTGGAACAAATTTCTGCAGGGGTACTACGACAGCTCCGGCATTGGTTCCGACAGCTTCGACCAGGCGGTGCAGTTCAACTCTGGCGGCGACGCGGTGCTCACCGACTCCATGCGTGAGCGCGGCATCGCGCTTTCCACCGCCGTCGCCACCACCATGTTCTACATGGGGTTCAACATGCTCGACCCGGTCATCGGTGGTGACGGCGAACGCGCGCGGCTGTTGCGTCAGGCGATCTCCATCACGGTCGATTTCGAGGAGTTCATTTCCATTTTTCTGAACGGCCGGGGTGTGGCGGCTCAGGGGCCGATTCCTCCGGGGATTTTCGGCCACCTGGAGGGCAGGGCCGGCATGAACCCCTATGTCTACGATTGGATCGACGGCGCAGCCAGGCGCAAGCCCATCGAAGACGCCCGGGCGCTGATGGAACAGGCGGGTTTCGTGAACGGCCGTGACACCGCAAGCGGCAAGCCGCTGGTGCTCTATTTCGAGGCGCTTTCCCGGGGCCCCGACGACAAAGCGCGCCTCAGCTGGATCCGCAAGCAGTTCAAGAAGCTGGATATTCAGCTGGTGGTGCGGACCACCGACTACAATCGTTTCCGCGAAAAAATGCTCAAGGGCACAGGGCAGATATACATGTGGGGCTGGAACGCCGATTATCCGGATCCCGAGAATTTTCTATTCCTGCTTTTCGGCCCGAACTCCAAGGCCGAGGAACAGGGGGAAAATGCCAGCAACTATCAAAGCAAGGCATTCGACGCCTTGTTCCGGCGCATGAAAGACATGCGCAACGGCGATGCGCGACTCGCCATCATCGAGGAAATGGTGGCCATCGCCCGCCGTGATGCACCCTGGGCCTGGGGCTTCCATCCGAAGAATTTCGAGCTCCACCATGACTGGCTGACCAACGTGAAACCCAATCTCATGGCCAACAATACGTTGAAGTACCAACGCATCGATGCGGCGCTGAGAAAGGAGCGGCGAGCGCGCTGGAATCCGCCCGTGACCTGGCCCGTGGCGTGGCTGCTGTTCATCACACTCGCGCTGCTTGTGTCGGGGATAGCCGTTTACCGCCGGCGTGAGCGGGGCACCGCGCTGTGATCGCCTATATCGTTCGGCGCACCCTGTACGCCATTCCGATCCTTCTGGGGGTCAATCTGCTGACCTTCGTGCTTTTCTTCATGGTCAATTCTCCGGAAGACATCGCTCGCTCGCAGCTCGGGGACCGGCGGATCACGGAAGATGCCATTGATTCCTGGAAGCGCTCCCACGGCTATCACAAACCGATGCTGTACAACGCGGACGCTGAAGGCGTAGCCAGCCTGACCGACACCATCTTCTTCGACAAATCACTGCGGCTGTTCCTGTTCGAGTTCGGGCGATCCGACAGCGGCCGGGATATCGGCAATGACATCCGCCAACGCATGTGGCCCAGCCTCGCCATCGCCGTGCCGACCCTGGCCGTGGGGTTGCTGATCAACATCAGCTTCGCCCTGGCAATCGCGCTTTTTCGCGGTACGCGCTTCGACCTCTGGGCAGTCATCGTGTGTGTGGCGTTGTTGTCGATATCATCGCTGTTCTACATCATCGGCGGGCAGTACGTGGTGAGCAAGCTGCTGCATCTGGTTCCGATCTCCGGCTACGACACGGGCACCGCCGCGTTCAAGTTTCTCATTCTGCCGGTGCTGATCGGTGTCGTAGGAGGTATCGGCAGCGGCACCCGTTGGTACCGCACCATCTTTCTCGAGGAAATGGAGAAGGACTACGTGCGCACCGCGCGCGCCAAGGGGCTCGGTGAAGTGTCGGTGATGTTTTCTCACGTGCTCAGGAATGCGCTGGTGCCCATTCTGACCGGCGTGGTGGTGATTCTGCCGCTGCTGTTCATGGGCAGCCTGCTGGTGGAATCGTTTTTCGGGATCCCCGGGCTCGGCAGTTACACCATCGACGGCATCCAGCGCCAGGATTTCGCCATCGTGCGCTCCATGGTGTTTCTCGGTTCCGTCCTCTACGTGCTGGGGCTGGTGCTCACGGATATATCCTATACCTTCGTGGACCCGCGCGTGCGGCTGAGCGGCTGAGGAGCTGAAGAGCCCATGCCGGTAATTCTGTGGACCGATGCCCTGGTATTTCTCCTGCTGACAGCGGTGGTCGCGTTCGCACTCTTCGCCCGCCGCCGGGAGCACTTGCGCGCACCCTGGCGCCAGGTGGGGCGAAGCGGCATCGCCATGGCGTCCCTGGTGGTGCTGGGTGTGTATGTGGCCATTGGTTTGATGGATTCCATGCACTTCCGGCCGAGCCTGCCTTCATCGTCGCAGACGCAGCCCAGGTCGTATTCGACGGAAGTTCTGAGTGTCTTCGACCGGCTGGTTGCGCATCTGCGCGATATGGAGGAGAAGACCTACTCCGCGCCTTTCGCGACCCATTTGTTCGTCAAAGAGACCGTCGAGACGCCCGACGGCGGCGCGCAGCGGATCTACCCGCGTCTCGTTCACGGCGGCCGGCATCTGGACAATCCGACGCGGGATCGCATCCCCGATATCCTCGCTACCAGCTTGCGCGCCGCCATGGTTGGTGTCGCCCTGTGGTTGGGCCTGTCGGCGGCTTTTGTCGGGTTGTGGGCCCGTCGCCACGGGCGGCGTTTCGGCGCTGCCGCTGCAGAGATTCTCCGTGGCGCCACGGCCACGCGCTGGCGGGCGATGCTGATGACGATGGGGGTGTGCGTCATTCTGATATGCGTCGTCATCGCCCTCAGTTTCGGCTACCACGTTCTGGGCACCGACAAAGTGGGTGAGGACGTCCTCTATCAGACGCTCAAGAGCGTGCGCACGGGACTGGTCATCGGCACCTTGACGACGCTGGTCATGCTGCCCTTCGCGGTCGTGCTCGGCATCATGGCCGGTTACTTTCGTGGCCTCGTCGACGATGTGATCCAATATGTGTACACCACGCTGAACTCCATTCCCAGCGTGCTGCTGATCGCCGCAGCCATCCTGATTCTGCAGGTATATCTGGACGGTCACGCGGAGGACTTCACCAGCGTGGTGGAGCGTGCCGATCTGCGCCTGCTGTTCCTGTGCTTGATACTCGGCGTTACCAGCTGGACGGGGTTGTGCCGTTACCTGAGGGCCGAGTCGTGGAAGCTGCGTGAGGTGGACTACGTGCAGGCGGCGACCGCGCTGGGTGCTACGCACTTCGCCATACTCGGCAGGCACATCCTGCCCAACGTGATGCATATCGTGCTGATCACGGTGGTTCTCGACTTCAGTGGGCTGGTGCTCGCCGAGGCGGTGCTTTCCTACATTCAGATAGGCGTCGACCCCACCATGCACAGCTGGGGCAACATGATTAACACCGCGCGCCTGGAGATGGCCCGCGAGCCGGTGGTGTGGTGGTCGCTGAGCGCGGCTTTTCTGTTCATGTTCACGCTGGTGCTGGCCGCGAACCTGTTTTCGGATGCGGTGCGCGATGCCCTGGATCCGCGTCTGAGGTAGGTAACAGAACCTAGGGCGGGCCACGGCTGCTACGTCGAAAAGGTGGATCAGACACGATGACCGATGTCCTGCTCAGTGTTCGCGATCTGCGTGCCCATCTCGGCGACGAGCAGGATCCCGTGCGTGCGGTGGACGGCGTGAGCTTCGACATCCAGGTGGGCGAAACCTTCGCGCTGCTCGGCGAATCCGGCTGCGGAAAGACCATGACGGCGTTATCCCTGATGCGGCTGTTGCCTGGCAGCGGGCGCATAGTCGGCGGCGAGGTGCTGTTCCAGGGCCGCGACCTGCTGCGCCTGCCCGAAGCCGCCATGCGCGAAGTGCGCGGTGGCGGTCTCGCCATGGTCTTTCAGGAGCCCATGACGTCCTTGAACCCGGTCATGAGTGTCGGTGACCAGATCGCCGAGGCGCTGGTGCGTCACACGAAGTCCCCGGGCGTCAGCGTCCGCCAGCGGGTCCGGGAATTGCTCGAGGCAGTGCGCATACCGGATGCCGGGCAGCGTATGCACGAGTATCCCCATCAGCTCTCCGGGGGCATGAAGCAACGCGTCGTGATCGCCATCGCATTGGCGGGCGACCCGGTACTGCTGATTGCCGATGAGCCGACCACGGCGCTGGACGTCACCATCCAGGCCCAGGTGCTGGATCTCTTGCGCACCCTGCAGCAGGAACGGAATATGTCGGTTCTGCTGATCACCCACGATCTCGGCGTGGTGGCAGAGACCGCGGACCGGGTCGCCGTCATGTACGCCGGTCAGATCGTCGAGCAGGCGACACGGGCAGCATTCTTCGCCACGCCCCGGCATCCTTACAGCCGCAAGCTCTTCGATTCTCTGCCCAGCATGGAAAAACGCCGCGAGGCCCTGCACGTGATCCGGGGCTACGTACCGTCATTGCAGGCTGAATTCACCGGCTGCCGGTTCGCGCCCCGTTGTGAGGTAGTCTTGGATGTGTGTCACGAGCACATACCACAGTGGCACGAGTCGCGCGGCCACGGTGCGCTGTGTCATCTGTGGGCGGATCCGGCACAGGGAAGCCGGGAAGACGCGGCTGGTACGCAGACACCAGCCACGGGCGTGAGACGAGAGGCCGCTGGTCCGCCCAGCGCCGGCGGTGCACTGCTGGAGGCGCGCGCTCTGGCGATCCATTTCCCCATCCACAAGGGCTTGTTCAAGCGCACCGCAGGCTACGTGCGCGCCGTGGACGGCGTGGAGCTCTCAATCCCCAGGGGACGCACCCTCGCCCTGGTGGGGGAGTCGGGTTGCGGCAAGACCACCGTTGGCAAAGGCATCCTGCAGCTGCTGCGGGTCACCGGCGGACAGGTTCTCTTCGAGGGCCAGGAACTCACCACCCTCAAGCGCGCACAGATGCGCCGCCGGCGTTCGGAAATGCAGATCATCTTTCAGGATCCGGTTTCGTCGATGAATCCGCGCATGCTGGTGGGCGACATCATCGCCGAGGGCCTGGTGGCCAGCGCCATCGGCGGCGGGCGACACGAACACGGCCGCCGGGTAGCGACCCTGCTCGAGCAGGTCGGTATGCCCGTGGAGAGTGCCCATCGCTATCCCCACGAATTCTCCGGGGGCCAGCGTCAGCGCGTCTGTATCGCCCGGGCCCTGGCCGTGAAGCCCAAGCTCATCGTCTGCGACGAGCCCACCAGCGCCCTCGACGTGTCGGTGCAGGCCCAGATTCTGAATCTGTTGAAACGCCTGCAGGACGAGTTGCAGCTATCTTATCTTTTCATCACCCACGATGTGTCGGTGGTTTCCTACATCGCGGACGAGGTTGCTGTCATGTATCTGGGGCGTATCGTCGAGCACGGCGACGTCGAGACCATACTCCGGCGCCCGTCGCACCCTTACACGGAAGCGCTGATGTCGGCGGTGCCACGGATCGAGGATGATGGCGGTAACAGAAGTGGACGCAAGGTGCTCCGTGTCGAGGGCGATCTGCCGTCGCCGGCCAGGCCGCCGGCCGGCTGCCACTTTCACCCGAGGTGCCCGCGGGCTTTACCGGTGTGCCTGGAGCGCTATCCGGCCAGGAGGGATCTGGGAAACGGGCATTCGACGCGTTGTCATCTCTACGAATAGTGCAGGCTAGCTTTCCTTGATCCACTGCCCGAAGGTGCACTCGTACTCGATACCCTCGCTCTCGACGAACTGACCTTCGTTGAACTCCTGATCGTTCCAGTAGCAAACCTTGCTGGCCTGATCGAGCATCACGGTGGACTCTTCCTCGATGGGTCCAGCCACGGGAGAGTTCTTCTTGCTGTGGTCCATCGCCTCAACAGAAACCTTTTCTGACATGTGACTCTCCGGCTACCTCAACCCAGTCTAGCACACGGTCAGGCGACGTAGCGGGCAAGCTCTTCGCTGGTGGTCGTCAGTCGTCCGATGAGTGTGCGCAGGAAAATCTGATTGAAGCGAAGTTGCGTTGCGGTGGAGGCTTTCTCCATGAGCGCGGCGTCGACGCGCAGGAGTTCGACGTCATCGATGGCGACGATGGAGGCGCTGCGCTGGGTCTTCGTAACGTAGCTCATCTCACCAAAACAATCGCCTTTGCTCAACGTGCTGATCTGCTTGGCGGCCTTCACGACGGCGACGTCGCCGGAGACGATTATGAAAAACGAGTGCTCCAGGTTGCCCTCGTCGACGATGCTGTCCAGGGACTGATACTGCTTCCAGTCGGCCGCCTCGATGACTTCGACGATCTCGTCGTCGGTGAACTCGTTGAAGAACGGCAGCTCGCGCACAGTGGTGAACTTGTCTTCTGCGGGCGGTGGACTCGCGGGCTCATCCAGATGCGAGAATACGCTTGCCAGGTCGGCAGCCATCTCCTGTCCCGACTGGTAGCGCGTATCCAGCTGCTTGGCCATTGCTTTCGCGACGATTCGCGCCAGCTGTTCCGGCACGTCCGGGCGCAGATCGCCCACCGGCGTCGGATCTTCGTGCAGGATCTGATTGATCAGCTTCGACAGGCCGTTAGCGGCGAAAGGTGCTGTCCCGGTGAGTAGCTCGTAAGCGACGACACCGAGGGAGTAAATATCGGTCTGCCCCGTGACATCCTCTTCCCTGGCCTGCTCCGGCGACATGTAACGTGGCGATCCCAACAGGCCCATCACCTGGGTTTGATCGCTGGCGGAAAACTGCGCGATGCCGAAGTCGCAGATTTTAACCTGCCCGTCGGCGGTCAGCAGGATGTTGGTCGCCTTGATGTCTCTGTGAATGACGCCGCGGCGGTTCGCGTAGTCCAGGGCCTTGGCGCACTGAAAGAGGATCTCGACGATGCGTTTTATGGACAGCAGGTTTTCGCTGTCGATGTATCTCTTGAGGGTGTCGCCGCCGTCCACGAACTCCAGCACGATGTAGGGCTGGTCGGCGTCTTCGCCCGCGTCCAGCACACTGAGGATGTTCGGGTGATCCAGGGAGCCGGTGGTATGCGCTTCGTTGAAAAACAGTTTCTTCGCCAGGCGGCTCGACTGAGACTGATTTTCATCCACGATGGAGCAGACTTTGATGGCCACCTTGCGGTCGGTAAATGGATCATGTCCGGCGTAGACGATGCCCATGCTGCCGCGCCCGACGCAGCTGATGACCTCGTATTTGCCGATCTTTTCAGGAACTTTCATCGTTTCACGTTATCCGGGAGGAATTGGAAGTATGGTTGCGAAACGGGCCTGTTTCTGTGACCGCGGCCCCAACGTCATGGGCTTCCAAGGCATCGCCAGGCATCGGTGCTGCTCAGGCCAGTACTCGGTCAGGGATTAAGAAAGCAGCGTAACCGACTGAATTATCGGCAAAAGGTCCGCGAAGCTGAGAAATCCCCTCAAATACTGTCGGGATCCTCGCTGGCGCCGTTGGGGGCCGCCGGCGGTTCGGTGGCGCGCGCCTTCGCGGGTGCCAGCGTCAACGTCTGGCCAGGCTGAAGGAGGGCGTCCCCATCCAGGCGATTCCACTCCACCAGGTCTCTGGCCGACAGTCGGTAGCGCCGGGCGATGGTCCACAGATTGTCACCGCGCCGGACCACGTGCACCGAGGCGCCCGCGGGAATGCCCGCGCCTTCTCGCGCGGCAATTTTGGTGGCTTTGGGCGTGATGGCTTCGACGGGAGCCGTGCCGCGCCAGATCACCAGGCGTTTCCCCGGGCGCAGCACGCTGCGCTTAGCCAAGCCGTTCCAGCGCGCAAGCTTGTTCACCGACACGCCGAAACGCCGCGAGATGACCCACAGGCTGTCGCCGCGACGCACGCGGTAGATGATCTTGTTGCCACTGCCGGGGATGCGCCGGCGCATGCTGCGGCGCATATCGGCGCTCAAACGGTAGTCGGCGAGGGATCGGGAGGCCATCGGCACCATGAGGCTGCGCCCCTTGCGGATGGTGGTTCCACGCAGATTGTTGGCCTGCTTCAGCGCCGAAACACTGGTACGGTACTTGCCAGCAATGGTGCCGAGCGTATCGCCACTCTTGATAACGTGACGATGCCAGCGAATGCGCTGATCGGCGGGCAGCTCGGCGAGACGTTGCTCGAAATCCGGGACCGAGCTCACCGGCAGCAGAAGTCTATGCGGGCCATCCGGGTCCGTCGCCCAGCGACTGAAGCCCGGGTTCAACAGATACAGCTCCTCCAGGGAGACTTTGGCCATTTCCGCGGCCAGCGCCAGATCGATCTGGCCGTCGAGCTGGGTCGCCGCGAAGTAGGGATCGTCGGGGATCGGTTTGAGCGTCAGTCCGTAGTGATCAGGATTGGCCACGATGGCGCTGACGGCGAGCAGGCGTGGCACGTAGCTGCGGGTTTCCCGCGGCAGCTGCAGGGACCAGAAATCGATGGGTTTGCCGGCGCGGCGGTTGCGCCGGATGGCCTTGCGCACGTTGCCTTCACCGGAATTGTAGGCAGCAAGCGCCAGCAGCCAGTCACCGGAGAACTCGGCGTGCAGCTTTTCCAGGTAATCGAGGGCGGCTCGGGTGGATTCCACCACGTCGCGGCGGCCATCGTACCACCAGCTGTATCGCAGGCCGTAAAGGCGCCCCGTCGATGGTATGAACTGCCATATCCCCGAGGCCCGTGCCGGGGAATAGGCGAAAGGCTGGTAAGCGCTCTCCACCACCGGCAGCATGGCGAGTTCCCCCGGCAGGTCGCGGCGCTCCACCTCGGTGACGATGTGATGCAGATAAAGGCGCGCGCGATCGGAGACCCGATCCATGTATTGCTGGTTGCGTTGATACCACTCTGCCTCGCGGGTGAGACGCGGGCGGTCTTCCAGATCGAGAACGAAGCGTGTCCGGACCCGATGCCACAGATCGGCTTTCTGCGGCGATGCAACGTCGAGGGAGCGCGCGAAAGGTGCCGACGGCTTGTCGTCATAGACGGGCACGGAGGCGTCCACCACCGCATCCCCGGGATCATTGAAGAGGGTGTCGTAGTCGTTGCCCGGCGCCAGCAGCGAGCCCGCGTCTCGCGCCTGCCCGGTGTCTCCGGGAAACGGCCCGGTGGTAGAGCAGGCCCCCAACGCCAGTGCGCAACCGGCCAGCAACGCGGCGAGCGCGGGGAAACGGGTGTCAATCCTGGAAAGGGATGCGGCCTCGGGGGCCCCGGTCGCTGTCATTTTTATAGAGTATTCGCAATGGAACCAGCCGCGTCGACCGGCGTAATCCTAGAAGCGGGAGAGGAATCGGTCAAGGATGCAGTGTGCGTTTCGAGACCCGGTTCCGCCTTCGGCGGTGCGCAGGCTCCGCCGGTGCAGGCAACGCTTGTCTAAGCCGCCCGGATTGAGAAATACTAGGGGCGATGGATACCCGTGAATTTTCCGAAGCCATGGATCGCCAGGCTTTACACGCTTGGTTCTCCGGTGTTCCGGGCCGCGAAATCGCGAGAGCGCAGATCGCGCAGCTGGATCGGGCGCTGCCCAACCTGTTCGGATATCAGCTGTTGCAGGTAGGTCGCCTCGCCGATCTGGACTTGCTTTCCAAAAGCCGCATTCTCTACCGCAACATTGTCGAGATCGACGGGCAGGAGCAGGGACACCACTACCCGGTGGTGCAGGGCAGCGCGACGGCTTTGCCGGTAGAGTCCGACAGTGTCGATGTCGTGGTGTTGCCACACATCCTCGAGTTCGAGGCGCAGCCCCACGAAGCGTTGCGCGAGGCCGCACGCGTGCTCGTGCGCGACGGGCACCTGTTGATCTGCGGATTCAATCCCTGGAGCATGCTCGGTTGCTGGCGGTATGTGAAACGGCGCCAACAGCCGGTGCCATGGGGTGGGCGGTTCCTGGCGCTTGCGCGTCTGCGCGACTGGCTTGCGCTGCTGGGATTCGACGTGCTCAGTCAGGACGCCTGCTTCTTCAAACCGCCCTTCAGCAACGAACGTGTGCTCAAGCGGCTGGATTTTCTCGACCGGTTCGGCAGTCGCTTACCCGCCTGTTTCTCCGGAGCTTATCTTCTGCTTGCACGCAAACGCGTCGCTACGCTGATACCTGTGCGCCCGCGTTGGCGGCCCCGGCGGCGGCTCGTGTCCGTGGGACTGGTTGGGCCGTCGGCCCGGGTAGCAGGTGGATTGGCCGAGCGTGAGTGAGATCGTCGAAATCCACACCGACGGGGCATGTCGTGGAAACCCGGGCCCCGGTGGCTGGGGTGCGATTCTGAATTTCGACGGCCACGAGAAGTGTCTCAGCGGCGCCGAGGCGGAGACCACCAACAATCGCATGGAGCTGTTGGCTGCAATTCACGCGTTGGAAGCGCTGAAACGTCGTTGCAGGGTACGCCTCGTGACCGACTCCCAGTACGTGCGCAACGGCATCACCCAATGGATGGCCAATTGGAAACGCAACAACTGGCGCACCGCCAGCCGCTCGCCGGTAAAAAACGCCGATCTCTGGAAACGTCTCGATGCAGCCGATTCGCAGCACGACGTCGACTGGGTGTGGGTGAAGGGCCACAGCGGCCACCCCGAGAACGAGCGCGCCGATGCTCTCGCGCGCGAGGCCATCGACGAGCTGCTCGGCTAGGAACTGAGAGCATGCGACAGATCGTTCTCGACACCGAGACCACCGGACTCGAGCCAGAGCAGGGTCATCGCATTATCGAAATCGGTTGCGTCGAGCTGATCAATCGGCGATTGAGTGGTCGGCATTTCCATCAGTACGTGCGTCCGGACCGGCGAAGCGACCCGGCGGCTTTTGCGGTACACGGCATAAGCGACGAGATCCTGGCGGACAAGCCACCGTTCGCCGAGATTGCCCAGGAGTTTCTGGCCTTCATCGACGGGACCGAGCTCATTATTCACAACGCCCCCTTCGATGTCGGCTTTCTCGATCACGAGTTTGGCAGGCTGGGTGATGACCAGCGCCCCATCGATTCTTATTGCCGGGTGCTGGACACCCTGGCGCTGGCGCGGGAGCTCCACCCTGGTCAACGCAACAGCCTGGATGCACTCTGCAAGCGCTATGGGGTGGATAATTCCGCCCGCGAGCTGCACGGGGCGCTACTCGACGCCGAGATTCTCGCCGACGTGTATCTCGCCATGACCGGCGGGCAGGCGACTCTCGACCTGTCGGCGGTAACCCCGGCGGCCAGGAGCCCGGCGCAAGATGCAAGCGGTGAGGTGACACCCCGAGGTCCGTTACGCGTCATCCGCGCCAGCGACCAGGAACTCGATGCCCATCGCGAGCGTCTGCGTGCCATCGACGAATCCAGCGACGGCGGCTGCATCTGGCGGCAGCTGGAAAGCGACTGAGGCTTGGCCGCGTAGATTTTGCTGAAAAACCGAGTAAAATACTCCGACTTTAACGGGACAGGAGAGGGGAAGATGAATCCGTTGGACAGTATTTGGGGTACCATCATCAGCGGTTTCGTATTGGCGGTGATTCTTGCACTGATTTTTTGAGCGCCGACCCGCTGGCGGCGGACTGTTCCTGGTCGGCAATCAAGACCGGTAGTCGCACTATCGATTGGGGGTAACGATGGAATTTATCTTGGGCATCGAACGCTGGATTCACTTTCTGGCGGGCATCACGTGGATCGGGCTACTCTATTATTTCAACTTCGTGCAGGTGCCGGCGATGGCGGCAGCCGCGGCCGACAAGGACGGACCGGGACCCGCCGCCATCGGCAAGTACGTGGCGCCCCGGGCGCTGCTCTGGTTCCGCTGGTCGGCGCTGGTCACCTGGCTTTCCGGGGCCTCGTATCTGGAGGCCGCGCCGCATCTGAGCTTCGTCGACGCATTCCTGCTCCAGGGCAGCAGCCAGATCATCGGTGTCGGCGCCTGGTTGGGCACCATCATGCTGTTCAATGTATGGGTGCTGATCTGGCCGAACCAGAAGAAGATCCTCGGCATGGTGGAGGCGAGCGACGAGGAAAAGAACAAGGCAAGGCGCATCGCGTTGCTGGCGTCGCGCAGCAACACCGCGCTGTCGATTCCCATGTTGTTGTTCATGGGGGCGTCGGCACACGGGTTGCCGTTTTAGGTGTGCGGGCAGCCGCTTCAGGGGTGGGGGCTTCGCCTGCGCGCTCCTTTTATCACCCCCCCTCCCTCGGCAACTGCTCCCGGCGCTGCCCTACCTCCTGCGTCCCTGCAGTCGTGTCCCTCCCCCCTCTTCAAGGGGGGGAGGGAACTCCGCCGCAAGGCTGGTGACAAGGGTATCTGCACGGTGGGCTGAATTGCGGTATTGTCGCCAACGCTAGTTCCGGGAACCCGGCCTCGTGGCCGGGTTTTCGCGTTCTGTCAGAAGCCCTTTATTATTCGATCCGTACGCAGTTGGTTTAATCGTACATGGCAGACACCGTGACCACACCGATCATGCCGACCTACGCGCGGCTGTCCGTGGGCTTCAGCCGCGGTGAGGGCGCGTGGTTGATGGATGAGCAGGGGGAGCGCTATCTGGACGCGCTGTCCGGTATTGCCGTATGCGGCCTCGGGCACGCCCATCCCGCCGTCACCAAGGCCATCGCCGAGCAGGCGGGGCGCCTCGTGCACACCTCGAACCTCTACGCAATCGCCAACCAGCAACGCCTGGCGGAAGTGCTGGTGGAGCTCTCAGGATTGGACAGTGTGTTCTTCGGCAATTCCGGCGCCGAGGCAAACGAGGCGGCGATCAAGATTGCGCGCGCCTGTGGTCACGCCCGTGGCGTCGACGCGCCCAGGATCGCCGTCGCCGACGGCAGCTTCCACGGCCGCACGCTGGCGACGCTGAGCGCCACCGGCAACCCGAAAGTGCACGCTGGTTTCGAGCCGCTGGTGCAGGGTTTCGTGCGTTTCCCCTACGACGATGTGGAAGCCCTGACGGCAATCGCCGCCAGCGACCCGAACGTGGTCGCGGTGCTGGTCGAGCCGGTGCTTGGCGAAGGCGGCGTGATCGTCCCGCAGGATGATTATCTCGCCAGACTGCGTGCGCTCTGCGACCGGCACGACTGGCTGCTGATGCTGGACGAGATCCAGACCGGCATGGGCCGCACCGGACGCTGGTTCGCCCATCAGCACGGTGAAGCGCTTCCGGATGTCATGACGCTCGCCAAGGCGCTCGGTAACGGCGTGCCCATTGGCGCGTGTCTCGCGCGGGGCCGGGCAGCCGAGGCGCTCGTGCCCGGCTCCCATGGATCCACCTTCGGCGGCAATCCCCTCGCCTGCAGCGCGGCGCTGGCGGTGTTGGACACGATGCGCGAAGAGGGGCTCGTCGAACAGGCGCGTGACAAGGGCGAACGACTTCGCGACGGGCTCGGGGACGCGCTACGCGGGCTCAATTGCGTGCGCGAAGTGCGTGGCAAAGGACTCATGATCGGCATCGAGCTGGATCGTCCCTGCACCGAGCTGGTTGGCCGCGCGCTTGCCAAGCGCTTGCTCATCAACGTGACGGCGGATCGGGTCATCCGGCTGTTGCCGCCGCTCATCATCGACGAGCGGGAGATCGACACCATCGTCGCGACCGTGCGCGAACTGATCTCCGATTGGAACGCTGGAGTTTGATGGCATGACGACCGATGGACCGCGACACTACCTTTCGGTCTCCGATTTGAGCCGCGAGGAGCTGCGCAATATCTTGACGCGCGCCGACGAGATCAAGCGCCTCCTGCGCGCCGGCGATCGGCCCGCGCTGTTCCACGGCCAGGTGCTCGCCATGGTGTTCGAGAAGTCGTCGACCCGCACGCGGGTGTCCTTCGAGTCGGGCATGGCGAAGCTCGGCGGCCACGCGATTTTCCTGTCGCCCAGGGACACCCATCTGGGTCGCGGCGAACCGGTGGAGGATACCGCGCGCATCGTCTCACGCATGGCCGACGCCATCGTCGTTCGTACCTTCGAGCACGAGCGCATAGAGAAGTTTGCGGCACACTCACTGGTCCCGGTCATCAACGCCCTCACCGATTACCAGCACCCCTGCCAGATTCTTGCCGACATTCAGACTTTTACGGAGCATCGCGGCGATATTGCCGGGCGCACCGTGCTGTGGGTGGGTGATGGCAACAATATGTGCAATTCATTCATCGAGGCGGCCGAGCGCTTCGACTTCACGCTGCGCGTTGCCGGGCCGCCCGGGTACGAGCCCGACGGGCAGCTGATCGCTGCGAGTGGCGCGCGGGTCGAGTTGTTCCACGATGCGACGGCCGCCGCCCGGGATGTCGATCTGATCGTTACCGACGTCTGGACGAGCATGGGCCAGGAGCAGGAGCAGGCGCGGCGACTGGTGGATTTCTCGGGTTTCCAGGTGGACACGCGATTGGTGTCCGCGGCTGGCGCCGATGTCCTGGTGATGCACTGTCTGCCGGCGCACCGGGGTGAGGAGATTTCCGCCGAGGTGCTGGAGGGGCCGAACAGCGTCGTCTGGGATGAAGCGGAGAACCGACTGCACGCGCAGATGGCTTTGGTGGAGTTTCTTCTCCCACGCTGATTGTATTTAATGGGTCCAGCCACGGTCGAATGAGCGGATTGCTCGAAGTCAAAGACGTCTCGGCGGGCTACCGCGGCACGCCCGTGCTGGAATCGATCTCCTTTCATGTGCGACCCGGCACCATCGCCTGCCTGCTGGGTCCGAGCGGTTGCGGCAAAACGACGTTGCTGCGCACGGTGGCCGGCTTCGAGCCGGTCCTGGCCGGTGACATATCCGTGGGCGGGCGCTGCATGTCCCGTGTGGGCGCCACGCTCCCCCCGGAGCAGCGCGGCATCGGAATGGTATTTCAGGACAACGCGCTGTTCCCGCACCTCAGCGTGGAGGGCAACATCGCTTTCGGTCTGCGCGGCAGGCCCGACGCCGAGCGCAAGGCCCTGGTGGCGGAGCTTCTGGAGGTTGTCGGCCTCGACGATGTGGGCGCGCGCTTCATGCATGAGCTTTCCGGCGGCCAGCAGCAGCGTGTCGCGCTTGCCAGGGCATTGGCACCGAGCCCTCGAGTGGTGTTGCTGGACGAACCATTTTCCAGCCTTGATGCGGATTTGCGCGAGCGCATCGGGCAGGAAGTATGCAGAATTCTCAGCGCGCGCGAGGTGATCACCTTGCTCGTAACCCACGATCAGGATCAGGCCTTTGCGCTCGCCGATCAGATCGGGGTCATCAACGACGGCCACCTGCTGCAATGGGACACGGCTTACAACCTGTATCACGAGCCGGCGGATCGCTTCATAGCCGATTTCATCGGGCAGGGCGTATTCTTGCGCGGAACCCTTCGTAGCGCCGACTCGGTGGATACGGAGCTGGGTGTCATCCGCGGTAATCGTGCATACGGCTGGAGCATAGGTTCGAAGGTCGACGTGTTGCTGCGACCGGACGACATACTCCCGGATCCTGAAAGCGATCTGCGCGGGATCGTGGTCGCAAGAGCATTCAAAGGTGCGGAGATACTGTACTCCCTGCATCTGGAAACAGGCGCTACGGTGTTGTCGCTGTTTCCCAGTCATCTGGATCATCCGGAAGGTGCACGCGTAGGTATTCGCGTGGCCGCCGATCATCTGGTGGCATTTCCTGCTCAGTGATCCGATGAGGATACTGTTGAGCAACGACGATGGTTACCAGGCGCGCGGCATTCGTTGCCTGGCAGCTGCACTCGCGGCGTACGGAGAAGTCGACGTGATTGCCCCTGAGCGCGACCGTAGCGGCGCGAGCAACTCATTGACCCTGAATCAACCATTGCGGCCGAGAATCGCTGAGAATGGGTTTGTATACGTAGACGGCACACCGACGGACTGCGTGCACCTGGCAATTACCGGATTGCTCGAAGAGGAACCCGACATCGTCGTTTCCGGCATCAACGCGGGGGCCAATCTCGGTGATGACGTCATATACTCGGGAACCGTCGCGGCGGCGATGGAAGGCCGGTTTCTCGGTCTACCTGCTATCGCCGTATCACTGGTGTGCGATGGCTCGAACCACTACGAGACCGCGGCGCGGGTGGTGACGGCGTTACTGGAGCAAATGGTGTCGAGTCCGATGCCGGCCGATACGATTCTCAACATCAACGTACCGGACGTTCCCCTGTCGCGCCTCGAAGGCCTGGAGGTCACGCGCCTCGGTCAGCGCCACAAGGCCGAACCGGTCATACGAAGCGTCGATCCCCGTGGCGAATCCATCTACTGGGTTGGCCCACCGGGCGCCGAGCAGGATGCCGGGCCGGGTACCGATTTCCACGCCGTGCGCGCAGGCTTTGCCTCGATCACGCCCATGCAGGTGGATCTCACCCGCCACCACTCGCTCACCCAGACCACGCAATGGGTAGAGGGAATCAGATTGTAATGAACCAGCGATTCCCGGGTATCGGCATGACCTCGGCGCGCACCCGTGACCGGCTCATTGAACGGTTGCGTGAGGAAGGCATAGGCGACGAGCAGGTGCTTGCCGCCATGGGCGCCGTTCCGCGGCATATCTTCATCGACGAGGCTCTCGCCAGTCGCGCATACGAGGACACTGCGTTGCCCATCGGCGCGGGACAAACCATCTCGCAGCCCTACATTGTCGCGCGGATGACCCAGGCGTTGGTGCACGGAAAGCGTTTGTCGAAGGTGCTGGAAATCGGGTCGGGGTGCGGGTACCAGACTGCGGTGCTCGCGCAGCTGGTCGAGCGCGTGTACAGCGTCGAGCGCATCGCATCGCTGGTCGCGCCGGCACGCGAGCGTTTGCACGCCCTGGGGGTGAACAACGTTCGCATGCGTCATGGGGACGGACTCGGCGGTTGGCCCGCTCACGCGCCCTATGACGGTATTCTGGTGGCGGCAGCGCCGGGCTACGTGCCGCAGACACTGGTGGAGCAGCTGGACGTGGGTGGCCGCTTGGTGATTCCGGTGGGCGCCCCGGGCGGCCAGCGTTTGCTGCTGCTCGCGCGCACCGAGACTGGCGTGGAAGAGGAGATGCTCGCACGCGTCAGCTTCGTCCCGCTGATCCCGGGAACCGGGTAGCCTGGGTGCGCCGGACGCTGCGAGTCGGCTCGAGTCTGGCGCTTGCGCTGGCCTTGCTGACGGGCTGCAGCTATGGCGGCATTGCCCCGGTGGAAAGCGCCTCGGCCACGCCCGCGCCAAGGTCGAGTGCAAGACCTGCCGCTTACGTCGTGAAACGCGGTGACACGCTTTATTCCATCGCCTGGCGCTACCGATTCGACTATCGGACGCTCGCGGCATGGAATGCGATACGCGAGCCTTATACCATCTACCCGGGTCAGAAGCTGCGGCTTTCGCAACCGCCGAGAACGGCTGCCACGCGGACCACGCAACCCTCGTCCGGTACCTCGGGAAGTGGCGCAAGAAAGCCCTTGCCGCCGCCCGTCCGCGGCAAGACTAACAGTACCCAGGCATCCGGAACGCCTGCAAGATCGACCTCGAAAGCATCCAAGAGCAAGAAAACCGTTTCCGCCGGCAGCCTAAAGAAACACGACAAAGAGGCCGCAAAAGAAGGGAACGCGCCCGTGAAACGCTGGTATTGGCCGGCGAAGGGGAAAGTCGTCACGCCTTTTTCCCGATCGGGGGGAAAGGGGATCGACATCGCGGGTAAGTTCGGCCAGTCGGTTGTGGCAGCTTCGAACGGCCAAGTGGTGTACAGCGGAAGTGGACTAATCGGGTATGGCCAGCTTATTATCGTGAAACATAACAAACGTTACCTAAGTGCGTATGCTCACAACAATAAAATTCTCGTTAAGGAAGGTGACACCGTAAGAGGTGGCCAGCGCATCGCGGAGATGGGGCGTAGTGGATCAAATCGGGCCATGTTGCACTTCGAAATCCGGAAGGACGGCAAGCCAATTGATCCAATACGCTATCTACCAAAGTAGATCGTCAAAGGAGATTGTATGGGCAGCAATCGCGAGGTGATTGAAAATCCGCCAGAGGTGGATTCCGCAAGTGCAATCGATGCACGAGCGGATGACCGGACGGAGGACACCGACGACGTGCTTGTAAGCGATGACCCCGAAACCGAGGATGGCGCGCCGGACGACAAAGCGGCGCTGGAAGCAGAAAAGAAAAAGGCCAAAGGGCGAGCACGGGGGCGCGCGGGAAACCGGGCCAGTGGCCGCGGGGCGGCCGACCGTGATATGGACGCTACCCGATTATATTTGAGTGAAATCGGGTTCTCTCCGCTGTTGACCGCCGAGGAAGAGGTTTACTTTTCGCGGTTATCCCAAAAGGGCGAGGTAAAAGCGCGCCAGCGCATGATTGAGAGCAATCTGCGTCTGGTGGTGAAAATCGCGCGCCGCTACATGAACCGGGGGCTGGCGCTCCTGGATCTCATCGAAGAGGGCAATCTCGGCCTCATCCGGGCAGTGGAGAAGTTCGATCCGGAACGCGGGTTTCGCTTCTCGACTTACGCTACCTGGTGGATTCGACAGACCATCGAGCGGGCGCTGATGAATCAGACCCGCACAATCCGCCTGCCGATTCACGTGGTCAAGGAGATCAATGTGTATCTGCGGGCAGCCCGGCGTCTGGCCCAATCCCTGGACCGTGAGCCGAGTCCTGAGGACGTTGCCGAGATGCTGGACAAGCCCATCGGCGAGGTAAAACGCATGCTCGGTCTCAACGAGCGTGTCACCTCGGTGGATGTGCCGCGTACGCCGGACACGGAGAAATCGCTGCTCGACTCGATTCCCGACGAGCAGAACAGCGACCCTTCCGTTTTGCTGCAGGACAAGGATGTGCAGGCGCACATCGATCTGTGGCTGTCCAAGCTCAACGACAAGCAGCGGGCCGTGGTGGAACGCCGGTTCGGTCTGCATGGCCGCGAGATCGCCACTCTGGAAGAGGTGGGCAACGAGCTGGGCGTTACGCGGGAGCGTGTGCGGCAGATTCAGATCGAGGCATTACGGCGGCTGCGGGAGATCCTCGAACGGGAAGGATTCTCCGTCGACACGGTCTTCGAGTAAGTGTTCGAGCGCGCCGCCGGAGAGTTCCGGCGGCCGTCGCCTTGCTCAAGGTACGAACAGACCGGCCGCCACCGAGCGGCCCTCGGCGACGAGAATGTTGTAAGTGCGGCAGGCCGCCGCTGTCGTCATTACTTCGATGCCGATGCCCTGACCCAGCAGGGGCGCGAGCAACGAAGATGGTGGGAAGTGCTGTTCGGCTCCGGTGCCGAGCAGCACAACGCTTGGTGAGAGTCGCGCCATGGCTTCCAATGCCGCCGCGTCCAGCTCGTCCACGTGTTGTGGGTTCCAGTCGGTTATAAGCGCCCTGGGCGTGACGATGAAGCTGCGCGTGAGCGACTCCCCGTTCACCGCGACATAGCCCGCGCCGTACCCGGTTATGCGGTGCGCTCCGGCCGAATCGTCCAGATGCATTTTCATGCGGCAAGATCCCCTCGAGGACTCCCGGGCTGCTGTCCATCCTGCAGCCGAAAGGGTTGTTCACGCAAGCCGGGGTGTCTCCGGTGCCCGACGGTAGTAGCATTCCCGTGGTGGGCGCCATGCCCCGCCCGCGAAACCGTTGGCGTTGCCAGGGAGGTCGTTATGCGTTTGATCCTGTTGGGCGGGCCGGGGGCCGGGAAGGGGACTCAGGCAGCATTCATCACGGAGCATTTTTCGGTTCCGCAGATTTCGACCGGGGATATGTTGCGGGCGGCCGTCAAGGCCGGCACCGCTCTCGGTCGCCAGGCCAAGGCCGTCATGGACACCGGTGGACTCGTCTCAGACGACCTGATCCTCGGCCTCGTCAAAGAACGCATCGCCGAACCCGATTGCGCCGATGGCTTTCTGTTTGACGGTTTTCCGAGAACGATTGCCCAGGCGGAAGCCCTGAAAGAGCAGGGCGTTGGCATCGATTACGTGGTTGAAATCGCCGTCGACGACGACGAAATCATACGGCGAATGAGCGGCCGGCGGGTCCATCTTGCATCCGGGCGCACCTACCACATCGTGTTCAATCCGCCCGAAATCGCCGGCAAAGACGATCTCACGGGCGAGGACTTGATCCAGCGCGACGATGACCAGGAAGCAGTCGTGAAGAAGCGCCTGTCGGTTTACCACGAGCAGACCGAGCCACTCATCGCGTACTTTCGCGCCTGGCAGGAAGCGGGCGGTGAGACCGCACCGACGTTCATTCGAATCGACGGAATCGGCGGTGTCGAACGTGTGCGCGCGGATATTATTGCCGCGCTGGCGATCTGAATGTGCGATGTGAGCGCGCACATCCAGCGGCGAATAACAGTTAATAAAATGTGACCTGTGCAACCCGCGCGAAGTAACTTAGCGCGCGTGTTTGTTTTGTTACTCTAACTTTCTTTTGCAAAACCCTTGACAGCTAAGGAAAATGGTCTACGTTTGCAGTAGCACGTAACCAGGCCATGGTTGCGACGTTTTTTGTGATGTTGCGTCAAGACACACGGGGAAGCGGAAGTATGGCTACTGCGAGAAAGGTAACAGCGCGACGTAAGTCGACGAAACGTAAGGCGGGGTCCTCGAAACGCAGGACTACGTCGAGAAAGTCAACGGCAAAGCGGGCGGCCGCCAAAAAGACGTCCACCCGCAAGAAGGCTACGCGCAAAAAGGCTGCGAAGAGGCGGCCTGCGAAGAAGCGCGCAGCCAAGAAGAAGGCCAAGCGTAAGGTGAAAAAGAAGGCCACCAAGCGCAAAGCCAAGCGTAAGGTCAAGAAGAAGGCCAAACGCAAGGTAAAGAGGAAGGCCAAGCGTAAGGTCAAAAAGAAGGCCAAACGCAAGGTCAAGAAGAAGGCCAAACGCAAGGTCAAGAAGAAGGCCAAGCGCAAGGCCAAGAAGAAGGCCAAGCGTAAGGTCAAGAAGAAGGCCAAACGCAAGGTCAAGAAGAAGGCCAAGCGTAAGGTCAAGAAGAAGGCCAAACGCAAGGTCAAGCGCAAGGCCAAGCGGAGATCCACCAAGCGCAAGGCTTCCAGGAAGAAGGCTGCCACGCGGCGGCCGGCTCGAAGGAAGGTTGCTCGCCGGCGTACCAGGAAGTAGCCGGTACCAGTGGATTAGCGCCAGCTCCCGGCGTCGAAGGCCTCGGTTTTCGGCTCCGTGGGTGCGCGCTCTTCGAGATAGCTGAAAAGGCCCCTGCCTGAAAAGGTGGGGGCTTTCTACTTTCTGCCCTCAGCGAAGACTCAAGATGGGCCAACCGTGGAGGCTCGCATGCCCACGCAGCTCGTCGTCTGGATCCACCGCTACCGGGTGCTCGACCAGCGAGAGCAGCGGCAGGTCCTGGTACGAGTCGCTGTAGAACCAGCTGTCGGCCAGGCTCAATCCGTTTCGGGCCGCCCATTCCTTTACCCAATGCACTTTACCGGCACCGGCGCAGGGTTCGCCGACGTACCTGCCGGTGTAGCGCTGACCGTCGAATTCGGGCTCCGTGGCGAGCAGGTCCGCGATACCGACGAGATCGGCGATGGGGCGCGTGATGAACGCGTTGGTCGAGGTCACGATGGCGAGGCAATGCTCGCGGCGCCGATGGTCCTCGACGAGCTCGTGTCCCTTTGCGAGAACCAGCGGCGCGATCCAGTCGCGCACGAAGCGCTCCCGCCACGCGAGCAGGCTCTCGAGCGGGTTGTCCGCCAGGGGCTCGAGCTGAAATGACAGAAACTCGTGGACGTCGAGCACTCCGGCCTGGTATTGGGCGAAGTAACGCGCGTTCTCCCGTTGATGCGCCTGTTCGTCCACCGCGCCGATACTGACCAGGAATTCCCCCCACAGGTAGTCGCTGTCGCCACCCAGCAGGGTATTGTCGAGATCGAACAGGGCCATGCTCATGGCTTTCTCCGGGACGCCGAGTGGTGGCGGCCAAGAGCATAAACGCCCGCCGGTGGACTGCAAAGCGGCCCCTCCGCCGGGTAGCGAAATTTGCGCTGCCTGCGCCAACTATGGAAAACTGAAACCACTTCGGGAGCAGCCCACGGGGCGCCAGATGATCGATTCCGATGGATTCCGGCCGAATATCGGCATCATCGTGTCCAACGACCACGGTCAAGTGCTGTGGGCACGGCGCGTGGGGCAAAACTCCTGGCAGTTTCCCCAGGGTGGTATCAAGGCCCACGAGAATCCCGAGCAGGCACTTTACCGGGAGCTTTGCGAGGAGTTGGGCCTGGGACCCGAGCACGTGGAGATCATGGGCTCGACCCGGGGCTGGCTACGTTACACGCTGCCGAAACGTTATATCCGCAAGCATTGCTCCCCCACCTGCATCGGCCAGAAACAGGTCTGGTTCCTGTTGCGCCTGGTGGGCCTGGAAAGCGCGGTCAAGCTGGACGCCTGCCGCCGGCCTGAGTTCGACAGCTGGAAATGGGTGAACTACTGGCACCCGTCCCGGGAAGTGATCTTCTTCAAGCGAGAGGTCTACCGCCGGGCCCTCAAGGAGCTGGCCCCCAAGCTGTACC
>CAXMNG010000319.1:0-8028 GCA_964194585.1 Salibacteraceae bacterium
GCCGCGCCGGATGCGAGCTTTGAAAGCCACCGGCCGCGCTGCCCGAGGCCCGCACCCGGAGTCGTTCACGCGCTCCGGAGTTACCGTGCCATGGGTCCCGAGACCGGAACGCGCCTGTCGAGCGCGGGGTCTTGGCGAGGCTCGATCCGAATCCGTCCGTCGTCGTCCCGGCAATCTGCTGGGAGGCATGCCTTGCCTTCTCAGTCGATCGCCCCGTACCGCCATCGCACCGGACCCGCGAGTCGAGTGCTGATCGAACAAGCAACGAATCCTCGCCGAAGGGTCAAAAGAGCGAGTCAACGCAGAACAATGGAGGAGCACACCATGTCAATAGCGAGAAAAGTCACATCGATTGCAGCAGCGACGCTGCTGGCCGCCGCCGTGGCGGTGCCGAGCGAGGGCATCGCCCAGGAGGTCAAGTGGAAAATGGCGACCAGTTGGGGGGGCGGACCCCTGATGGAGATCGGCGCCAAAGCCTTTGCAGAGCGCGCGGAGCTGCTGACCGATGGCCGCGTGAAGATTCAGGTGTTTCCGAGCGGAACGCTCGGCAAGGGGTTGAAGGTGGCCGAAACCGTGAGGACCGGGGTCGCCGAGGTCGGTCATACCTGGATGGGGTATGACTGGGGCAGGGACAAGACCACCGTGGTGTTCGGCGGTTTTGCCGGCAGCATGGACTCCGAGCGCATGATCCATTGGCTCTACGAGGCCGGTGGACTCGACATGTGGCGTCAGTTTCGTGACGAGGAGTTCGGCGTCGTTTCCTTTCCGTGCTTCATTCGCACCGCGGAGGCGTTCCTGCACTCGCGAAAGCCCGTGCGCACCCTCGATGATCTCAAGGGCCTGAAGATACGCACCGCCGGAGCGTGGCTGGAGATTTCCAAGACTCTGGGCGCGGCGCCCGTCACCATGCCGGGAGGCGAGGTGTACACGTCGCTCGAGCGGGGTGTCATCGACGCCACCGAGTGGGGCACGCTGTACGAGAATATCAGTCCGGGGTTCAACAAGATCGCCAAGTACGTGATCATTCCCGGCGTTCACCAGCCGGTGGCTCCGTTCGAGATCCTTTTCAACAAGGACGCCTGGGCAAAGCTCTCCGCGCGCGACCAGGAGCTCCTCGAGCTGGCTGCGAAGATAGTGACCTTCGAGAGCTGGACCCGCATCGGGCACGAGGATGCCAAGGCGCTCGCGTATTATCGCGATGCCGGCAACGAGATAATCGAGCTGGACGTGTCGGTGCAAATTCGGGCGAAGAAGATCGCCATCGACTGGGCAAACCAACAGGCCAAGGAGAACAAGTGGTTCGCGAAGGCCTTCAAGAGCCAGCAGGAGTTCGAAGAGCTCTGGAAGGACGCCACCAGCTACCGCAACGTGCAGTCCGGCAACTGAGTAGCTGGACACCAGAAGACAAATGTCTGTTTGATCCCGGGGGCAGCCAAGCTGCCCCCGTTTTTTTGCGCGTCGCTGCCTGGATAGATCACCGTGAATCGCCTGATTGACTTCTTGGAGCGCATCTCGGGGACCACCGGCGTGGTGGCCGCCTGGCTGGTGGTGCCGCTCACCATCGCCACCTGCTACGAGGTTTTCTCCCGTTACGTGATGAATGCTCCGACCATCTGGGCGTTCGAGCTCGCCTACATGGCGATGGGCGCCCATTTTCTGCTCGGCGCGGCCTACACACTGCGCGAACGAGGCCACATTCGCATCGACATTCTCTACAGCCATTTCAGCCCACGAGCTCAGGCGTGGGTCGACGTGTTCGGGTTTACGTGCCTCATGCTACCCGCCTCCTGGTGGCTGACTTGGGGGTTATGGGAATACGCCCTGGACGCCTACCAAAGCGGTGAGCTCTCTGGTCAGTCCGCGTGGAATCCCGTGATCTGGCCTTTCCGCATGGTGTTCTTCAGCGGATTCCTGTTGCTTTCCATCCAGGGCACGGTGAGTCTGCTGAAAGCGCTCACTATGGCGTTCGGTCGCGACGAGCGGGAACCCGATGACGGAAGCCCGATATGAGCGACTATCTGGCGCTTTTGATGTTTCCGGCGCTGCTAGTGGCCCTGTTCATGGGCGTGCACGTCGCATTCGCCATGATGGGAGTGGCCCTGGTTTTCGGATACATGACCTTCGGCGATGCCGTCGTCTATCAGTTTGTCTCCAAGGTCGATCTGGTCGCCTCCAGCTTTGTGCTCGCCGCCGTGCCGCTGTTCGTGTTCATGGGGTCGATGCTGGAGCGCTCTGGCATCGCCGAGCGCTTGTTCGAGGCCGTGCATCTGTGGACCCGCCGGCTACCCGGCGGGCTCGCCATCGGCACCATCATCATGTGCGTGATCTTCGCCGCTTCCACCGGCGTCATCGGCGCCACCGAGACGGTCGTCGGGCTGCTGGCCATCCCGGTGATGCTGAAATACGCCTACAGCAAGGCACTCATCTCGGGCACGATCTGCGCCGGCGGCTCGCTGGGCACCATCATCCCGCCGTCGGTGGTGGTGGTGGTGCTGGGGCCGGTAGCCGACGTCTCGGTGGGTGATCTGTTCGTCGGCATGATCTTTCCGGGACTGATCATGGCCGGCCTCTATCTCGTTTATATTCTCGGCCACTGCATCGTGGACCCGTCGCGCGGCCCGCGCCTGCCTCCGAGCGGGGATGAGCCACCGCTTGCGGTGAAGCTGCGGATCACCGCAACGGTGATGTTGCCACCGCTGCTCATGATTTTCGCGGTGCTCGGTTCCATCATGTTCGGGTGGGCGGCGCCGACAGAAGCGGCGGCGCTGGGCGCCCTGGGGGCCGTCATCCTCACGCTCGGCTACGGGCGGTTCAGCTTCGGGGTATTGCAGGAGGCCGTGATGAGGACGCTCAAAGTGACCTGCATGATCATGGTCATCCTGCTGTGCGGAAACATGTTCGCGGGCGTTTTCATCGCCTCGGGTGGGGTTACGCTCACCGAGGCGCTGATCTCGGCAGGTAACCTCGGCCCCTGGGTCACGCTCATCGCCTTTCTCATCATCTGCTTCATCGCCGGCTTTCTTCTCGACTGGATCTCGGTGCTGCTCATCTTCATCCCGGTATTCATCCCCATCGTGCGGGCCATGGGCTTCGACCCGGTGTGGTTCTGCGTGCTGGTCCTTATCGTGATTCAGACCAGTTATCTGACGCCGCCGATGGCGCCGGCGATCTTCTACCTGCGCGGTATCAGCCCACCGGAGATCACGCTCAGTCACATGTTCAAGGGCGTGGTGCCCTTCATCCTGCTGCAGCTGGTGACCCTGGCGATCGTCGCCTACTTCCCGCCGTTGGTGCTGTGGTTACCGGCGAAGCTGCTCGGATTTCAGTGAGGCAGGAGGAATCGGCGCCGCGGCGGTTATCATTGTCCTGATGTACTGGTAACATATTAGCTGGTTGACCCAGCAGTTGGAGATGGCAGCAATGACGCCGGAGCAAGTACTGGCCGTCGAGCCGAAGATCCTCACCCAACGTCAACGCGAGTTCTATTTCGACAACGGTTATCTGTTGCTGGAAGGGATCATCCAGTCGGACTGGCTCGAGCGCTTGCGCGCAGTCACCAACGAGGCCATCGAGAAGAGCCGGAAGGTGACGGAATCGGATGCAGTGTGGGATCTGGAACAGGGGCACACGCACGACGAGCCACGGCTTCGCCGTTTGTCGAGCCCGAACGATTACCACCCTACGTATTGGGAGTTCGCGTCGCAATCGATAATTCCCGACATCGTCACCGACCTCGTGGGTCCCGACGTCAAGTTCCATCACTCCAAGCTGAACTTCAAATGGGCGCGTGGCGGGGAAGTCGTCAAGTGGCACCAGGACATCGGATTCTGGCCGCACACCAACTACAGCCCCTGCACGGTCGGCACCTACCTCTACGACTGCGGTCCGGAGCAGGGGCCCCTCGGCGTGATTGCGGGAAGCCACAACGGAGAGCTCTATGATCAATACGACAGGGAAACGGGCGACTGGGTCGGATGCCTGCGCGACAAAGACGCCAGTCGGCTCGACATGTCCAAGGTCGCGTATCTGGAAGGTCCCGCCGGGTCGCTGACCATTCACAACTGTCGTACCATCCACGGCTCGAAACCGAACGAGTCGGACATACCGCGTCCACTGCTGTTGAACGTCTACTCGTCGGCGGATGCCCTCCCCTACACGCACAACCCGCTCTTTTCCAAGTACGACCAGTGCATCGTGCGTGGCGAGCGAGCCCGCTGGGCGCATCACGATGCCAGACCTTGCCTGGTTCCGCCGGATTGGAGCGGGGGCTACACGTCGATCTTCGCGCTGCAACAGAAAGAGGACCGGAGCTCGTCGGAGCAGCACGGGACGACCCGGTCCGCGAGCAGCTGAGACGCCCGTAAACGGGACACGCAGCTTCCATGCCCACTCATCTGAGGTTCATGCTGTCGGTGGCCGTCGCCCTGGTCGGGGCGGTCGCGTTCTACTTCGAATGGCGCGGCGGCGACGAAAACTTGGGCTGGATTATGGTCGGGCTGGCGGCGTTCATGATCGGTGCCGTCTGGTTGTTCCCCGAGGCGAGGCGAAAGGACTAGCGGAACTGAGGGGAAAACTTGGGAGGACGTGAGCCATGTCCGCGCCAGAGCGCAAGAAACGTACCATCACCGAGATTCGCGATTCGAAAAAGACCGGGGAGAAAATGGTCTACACTTCGGTTCCCGACTACACGTCGGCGCGCTGGGCCGAGATGGCCGGCGTCGACGTCTGCGTGGTCGGTGACAGCCTTGCCATGGTGGCCCACGGTCACCCGAGCACCATCCCGGCCACCATGGACATGATGATCATGCACTCCCTTGCCGTACGGCGCGGCGCGCCCAATACATTCGTGCTCGGTTGCATGCCGTATCAGAGCTACAACACGGTGGATCGCGCGCTGGTAAACGCGACGCGATTCATGCAAGAGGCCGCCTGCGATGCGGTCAAGCCCCAGGGCGGCAAATCCCAGGCTCACATCCTCAAGGCGCTGGTGGATGCTGGCATCCCCACCGCCTCGCACATCGGACTGACGCCGCACACCGTTGCCGTATTCGGCGGCTTTCGAGTCCAGGGCCGCACCGCCGAGTCCGCCATGAAGATTCTGGAAGACGCGTTCGCCATCCAGGACGCCGGCTGCTTCATGCTCGAGTTCGAGGCGGTGCCGGCGCCCATCGCCAAGGTGATCTCCGAGCAACTCGAGATCCCGACGATCGGCATCGGCGCGGGAGCCGGAACCGATGGGCAGATTCTGCTCAGCTACGATCTGCTCGGCGTGTTCACCGACTTCAAGCCCAAGTTCACCAAGCGCTACACGAACCTCACCGAGGTTGCCGTGGCGGGGCTCACCAAGTACGTGGAGGAAGTCAAGGCGGGGGAATTCCCGGACGACGAGCACAGCTACGGCATGAAGGATACCGAGGAGTACGAGAAATTCGTCGCGATGGTCGAGAAACGCGCGCAGCTTTGAAGATTTCACGGAGCCGAACCGGATCATCGAGACGCTCATGGTGCAGTCGAACATTAACGAGTTTGAAACCAGCAGCTTGACGGATCGAGCCTACGGCGAGCTTGAGGAACGTATCGTCACCTTGCAGCTCGAACCCGGCGCCGTGCTCTCCGAAACCACCCTTGCGCAACAGCTCGGATTCGGGCGCACACCCGTTCGCGAGGCATTGCAGCGTCTGGCCCGTGAAGGACTGGTAGTGATCTTTCCACGCCGGGGGATCCTGGTCTCGGAGATCGACGTCAAGCGACAGCTCGCGCTGCTGGAAGTGCGTCGCGAGCTGGAGCGCCTTATGGCGACCAAGGCGACACAGAGGGCGAGCGATGGGGAACGGGAGCAATTCGTCGCCATCGCCGAAGGCATGGAACAAGCCTCCGTGGACAACGACGACATTGCATTCATGCGCCTGGATCGGGAGCTGAACCTGCTGGTGGCGAAAGCGACCCGAAACGAATTCGCGAGCAGGACAATGGGGCTCATGCACGGTCTGTCTCGACGCTTCTGGTACTTCCATTACAAAGAGGTGGCCGATCTGCCCTTGTGCGCGAAGCTCCACGCGGATCTCGCCCGCGCCATATCGCAACGCGATTCGGAGGCAGCCGCGGCGGCCTCTGAACACCTGATGGATTACATCGAGGACTTCACGCGGGCGTCACTCGACGCCATGAACTCGGCTCGATCCAGCATGCCATTTCGCTGACGGGCGAACGAGGAAGTGCTGCAGCGTGGAGTGGCGAATCGGGGCAGGAGTCGCGCGAAATGAAGACCTATACCGGCGATCGCACGATCGATGGCATCAGGGTTCTGGTGGACGATCGGCCTCTGGATCCGCGCTTCGACCTGAAGCGATTCTCGAAGACCGGGTTCGAGTGGACCTACGAAGGGGACGCACCCACCCAGTTGGCGCTGGCAATTCTCGCCGACCATTATCAGGACGACGACAAGGCGCTCGCGCACCACGAGCGATTCATGCGGGAAATCGTCGCGAACTTCGACAACGAGTGGTTGATGACCAGCGAGGATATCGACAGAGCGCTGGCGAACATCCTGGGGGACGTGGAGCCGTGAGCAAGGCGCGGGTCGTGCTCCCGTGGGCGGATACCGCGGCCCCAGGAGAGGTGTTATATTCCTGAAATATCTTTGATATATTACAGGTCTGATGGCCGGCGCCACGATTCCCACCTGAGAGCGCCCGCGCGAGCGTGGAGCGTGAGCACGGCCAAACGGTGCGGGACACGCTTGGAGGAGTAGCACCATGTCCGAACTGGCCGACAGCCCAATGACCGACAAGCAGCGGAACTACCGCCGCGAGTACCGAAATCGAATCGTGGGGTGGTACAACGGCTACTTTCACGTGGCGGTCATCTACGCGCTCGGCGCGGCCGCCTTCTACGTGTACCTCTCGCATCTTGAGAACGTGCGCTGGTGGGAGTGGCTGACCATCCCGGTGGTCTTCATTTCGTGCAATTTCTTCGAGTGGTGGGTCCATCGCTATGTGATGCATCGGCCGCGAAAGGACCCAGGGTCCCGAGCGATATATACGCGCCACACCCTCATGCACCACCAATTCTTCACGACCAACGAGATGCGCTTTGCCGATCACGGCGATTGGCGCGTGACGGTGTTTCCGCCATTTGCGCTCGTGACGTTCATCATGATGTCCGCTCCGGCCGCGCTGATAGCAGGATTGCTGATCACGCCCAACGTCGGATGGCTGCTTATCAGTACCACCACCGCTGTCTACCTCATCTACGAGTTCATGCACTTCTGCTGTCACGTGGGTGACAACTGGCTCTTGCGCAACATGCCGTTCGTGAACACCATCCGTCGCCATCATCGCGCTCACCACAATCCGAGCATCATGATGGAACGCAACATGAACCTCACCTTCCCCTTCGCGGACCCGTTGCTTGGGACTTCCGATCTCAACCGGGGTGTGCTCGGGCATCTGTTTAACGGTTACGACGAGACGCATGTGAAAACAGATCTGCGTCGCAGCGCCAAGACTCCGCGCGGCGGCAAACGAGTGGATACGAGGCGAGAGGCGAGCACTGCCTGAGCCTCGACCGCGTAACGTACGGGGAGAATCGATAGCGACACCCGCTGGTCAGCGGGTGTCGTTTTTTCGGACGATGTAGGATACCAGCGGGGCGTGTCGGTTCACGCTTCTGGCCCGAATGCATCCCCAGCATATTTCATTTGTCCAAGATCACGAATGACCAGAAACGACTGCGACCTCAATGGGTCGACGCAACACCCACGTGAAACGGCACCGCCTGGTTTTCAGGTTAGAGGATCTTGCAAGCGTGCCTGCAGGGCTTGCGTAGCGAACTCTACCGTTGATCGAGCGAAAAAATCATATGGTCGGTTCGCTCCGGAACCCCTGTCTGAACAGGCGTTTGGGCTGTCAGTTGGACGAGGTTGCCGTTATTGCCATCGAAATGCACTTGGCGTCCCGTCGATTCTTTAGTTATCCCTTTGTTTCAAAGGCTTTTTCGCTACGTAATGACTTCTGAGTAAAGTGTTGC
>CAXMNG010000320.1:0-2673 GCA_964194585.1 Salibacteraceae bacterium
TCAAACCCATTCAGGGAGTAGAGGGTGAGTGACGTCCGCGTGCCCATCATCGTGGCACTGGACTACGTGCAAGCCGAGCCGGCGCTCGCGTTGGCGCGGCGCCTCGATCCAGCGCACTGCCGGCTGAAAGTCGGCAAGCAGTTGTTCACCCGCGAAGGCCCGCACGTCATCGGCCGGTTGCAGGAGCTGGGTTTCGAGATCTTTCTCGACCTCAAGTTCCACGATATTCCAAATACCGTTGCCGGCGCCTGCCGCGCCGCCGCCGAGCTGGGGGTGTGGATGGTCAACGTACACGCCAGCGGAGGGCGGCGGATGCTGGAAGCAGCGCGGGAATCCGTGGACGCGGCCGCGACACCGCCGCTGCTGATAGCTGTGACCCTGCTCACGAGTCTCGATGCCGGGGATCTCCGCGACACCGGCGTCGGCGGCGAACCGGTGGAGCAGGTGACGCGGCTCGCCAGGCTCGCCCACGGATGTGGACTGGACGGCGTGATTTGCTCGCCTACCGATCTCGAGGCCCTCGCCGGTGCGCTGCCCCATGAGTTCCTCAGGGTGACACCCGGCGTGCGTCCCGCGGGGAAAGATGACGGCGATCAGAAGCGCGTGGCGACGCCGGCGCGGGCCATCGCCGGCGGCGCGCACTATCTGGTCATCGGGCGGCCCATCACGCAAGCCGCCGACCCGGTGGCCGCCCTCGCTGGAATCGAGGCACAAATATCCGCGCCATCCAAGCGACAATGATTCTCATTCAATAAACGCCTCCGCGGAAGCCGGGGCGGCCGACGCAAACGGCCACAATCGGCCATTCGGCGTACGTGGAAACCGACATTTGAACGTCCGGGCTTGATGCAACTGCAGACGTTCGATCGCTACCCCCGCGCTCCCGCGATAGTATCTCGAAGCACTGGCCCCGAACTCAAAGAAAAAGGCTTTCTCGTGGCAAAGCACCCGTCGCGAAAGCTCGCCGTCGTTCTCCACGCTGATGTGGTCGGCTCGACGAGACTCGTCCAGCAAAACGAGACTCTGGCCCGCGGATAGTAAATCCAAACGCCCAAATCACCTGCCGGTAGGTGAAATTGGAGTGTCGTTGAAACACGGTGAGATGGCGGTGCGGCGCTGCGAGGACGACCGACAGGCACCGGGCATCGTCGGCGCCTGACAGGGTGCGGCCCTGGTCTGACGGCGCCCTGGGAATCGACCTCAGCCGCGGATCGAGCGCCCGAGTGGGCGCGCTGACACGCCTCTCATGCGCACCCCAGATCCCTCATGTCGGATAGGCTTCAGCTCGGTCAACGGCGGTGGGGCGCGAGCCGCCCGTGTGTCGATGTGTAGGAGGATGGCACCGATTATCGCGGGCGTTGGGGGCGGAAGAATCCAGTCAGTCCGCGTTTCGAGTCGGCGGCCAGTCATGATTTCAGCAACTGCAGTTCCGATGTTGTCTCGTCGAGATCCGGCTCCGAGCCGGCGCGCAGGACGCGGAAGGCGCGCTCCAGCGCCCGATAGCGCTCCCCTGTTACGCCGGCGCGCTTGAGGCCGACGGAGTTCAGCCGGTAGTGAAGCGCTGGCAATCCCCACACCATGGAGTAGGGAAGAACGTCTTTCAAAATGCCGGCGTGACCCGCCACCATGGCGCAGGAACCGATCCGACAGAACTGATGAATCGCCGCACCTCCGCCGATGATCGCCCCGGCGCCGACTTCCACGCACCCGGCGAGCCCGGCGTAGGTGGTAAGAATGACACCGTCGCCCAACTGGCAGTCGTGGGCGACGTGGGTGTAAGCCATCAGAAAGCACTTCGAGCCAATGCGCGTTGGCTGCTCCGTGTTGGTCGCGCGATGGATGGTGAAGCTCTCGCGGATAACGTTGTCATCGCCGATCTCGACCCAGGTCCCCTCGCCGGAAAAGGAGAAATCCTGTGGGGTGTCGGCGATTACCGCGTGAGCATGGATGCGGTTGCGGGCGCCGATGCGCGCATGGCTGTAGATGACGACGTGGGGACCGATGACCGTACCGGCTCCGATGCTGACCTGATCCTCGATCACGGCATAGGGACCCACCACCACGTCGTCGGCAAGCTCGGCACCGCTGGCGATAATAGCAGTGGGGTGGCGTTGGCTGTCGGTCATCAAGAGGTCACTCGGACGAGGATTGGCAAGGCACTCTAACCGCTAGTCGTAACCGGGAGTAGTTTCCTCGAACGGCTGACGCCAGGCAGCGCTGAGCACGGGATCTCAGCTGATGCGGTAGATTCGTCGTGCATTGCCGCAGAACAGTTTTTCCTGATCTCCGGAGGGCAGCGGATAGTAAACCCAAACGCCCAAATCACCTGCCGGTAGGTGTAATTGGAGTGTCGTTGGAATACGGTGAGATGGCAGTGCGGCGCTGCGAGGACGACCGACAGGCACCGGGCATCGTCGGCGCCTGACAGGGTGCGGCCCCTGGTCTGACGGGGCCCTGGGAATCGACCTCAGCCGCGGATCGAGCGCCCGAGCGGGCGCGCTGACACGCCTCTCATGCGCGCCCCAGATCCCTCATGTCGGATAGGCTTCAGCTCGGTCAACGGGCGGTGGGGCGCGAGCCGCCCGTGTGTCGATGTGTAGGAGGATGGCACCGATTATCGCGGGCGTTGGGGGCGGAAGAATCCAGTCAGTCCGCGTTTCGAGTCGGCGGCCA
>CAXMNG010000321.1:0-3637 GCA_964194585.1 Salibacteraceae bacterium
TGAGCGATGGTGAGCACCGGACCGGTTTCCGACATGCCATAGCCGGAGAATATGTCGATTCCCCGAGCTAGCGCCGCCCGGGCGAGTCCTCTGGGCAAGGCCGAGCCGCCAATGATGACCTTCCAATTGCTCAAGTCCACGTTCTCGATGGTCGGACACGAGAGCAGCATGTGCAGGATGGTGGGAACGCAGTGGGAAAAGGTGACTTTCTCCCTGGCGATCAGCTCCAGCAACTTCTCCGGCACGTAGCGGCCCGGATACACTTGCTTCACACCAGCGAGTGTCGCCACGTAGGGCATGCCCCAGGCGTGGACGTGAAACATGGGCGTAATCGGCATGTAGACATCGTCCCTGCAAAATCGTCCATGCTCGCCGGCCATGGCCATTCCGGCTGAGACCGAGAGAGTGTGCAGAACGATCTGGCGGTGACTGTAGTAAACGCCCTTCGGATCGCCGGTGGTTCCGGTGGTGTAGAAGGTGGTGGCGCGGGTGTTCTCGTCGAAATCTCGGAACTCGTGGTCGGGCTGACCCTTCTCGACGAGCTGCTCGTACTCGCCTTCGAAGACGAGCGATGTCGCGGGTGTCTTATCGCTTTCCTGGATCAACAGAAACTTGCACGGCCGCTCCAGGCGATCCCGGAATTGCTCGACGATGGGCAGAAAGTCCTCGTGCACCAGGATGACGTCGTCCCCGGCATGATTGACGGTGTAGAGAATCTGCTCCGGCGACAGGCGCACGTTGATGGTGTGCAGTACCGCGCCCATCATGGGTACGGTGAAGAAGCATTCGAGATAGCGGTGGCTGTCCCAGTCCATGACTGCCACCGTGTCGCCGGGTTTTACTCCCAATCCCGTCAGCGCACTCGCGAGGCGCGCAATGCGCTCCACGAAAGCCGTGTAGTCGTAGCGGCGTTGGTCCGCGTAGATGATCTCCTGGCGGGGGGCCGTGGCGAGCGGCGTGTACAGAAGCTGCCGGATCAGCAGCGGGAAGGGATAGGCGGCATCGGCCGGCTGCGCGGGATTCGAGGACACGGGGCTTTCTCCTCTTCGACCTCGACGGTCACGGCGACAGGATACCGACGACGGCGCCGGTGGAACAGGTGGCAAGAGTTCCCGCAAGGATGGATCGCAAGCCCAGCGCCACCACCTCGTCGCGGCGTTCCGGAGCCATGGTCGACAGACCGCCGATGAGAATGCCTAGGCTGCCGAAGTTGGCGAAGCCGCACATGGCGTAGGTCATGATGAGCTCGCTGCGATCGGAAAGGGCCCCTTCGGGGAGGGCGGCGAGCCGCAGATAGGCGAGGAACTCGTTGAGGATTGTCTTGATGCCCATGAGTGACCCGGCGGTCAGAGCTTCGCTCCAGGGCACGCCCATGAGCCAGCACACGGGCGCCATCAGGTAGCCGAGCAGGCGTTCGAGGGAAATGGGTTGGTCGCCCACATCGGGCAGCAAGGCAAGCGCGGCGTTGACCAGGAACACCAGCGCCACCAGCACCAGGAGCATGGCGACGACGATCAGGAACAGCTCGAGTCCGCTGCGGGTGCCACGGGTGATGGCGTCCATGGTGCTGTTGGCGCCGCGATCGGGCACCAGCTCGCCGGCGGTGGACGCGGTGGTTTGGGGGATCATCAGCAGTGCGATGGTTATCGCGGCCGGCGCGCTGATGAGGGACGCCGTCAGCAGATTGCCCACCGCGTTGGGTATCACGGGCGCGATGATGGTGGCGTAGAGCACCAGCACGGTGCCGGCGATGGTCGCCATTCCGGTCACCATGATCACGAACAGTTCGCTGCGGCTCAAGGCAGCCAGGTAGGGGCGGATGAACAGCGGTGCTTCCACCATACCGACGAACACGTTGGCCGCCGTCCCGAGGCCGACGGCGCCACCGACGCTCAGGGACTTCTCCAGCGCGACGGCGAAACCCCGGACTATCCACGGCAGAATGCGCCAGTAGGTGAGCACCGCCGTCAAGGCGCTGATCACGATGATCAGCGGCAGGGCGCGGAAGGCGAGCACGAAGCTTGCGCCGGGCTGGGCTTCTTCGAAGGGCAGCGGTCCGCCACCCAGGAAGCCGAACACGAACGATGTGCCCGCCGCGGTGGCGTCCTGGAGCACCAGCACCAGGTCATTCAGGCCTGCAAGGGCGGCCTCCAGCGGCGGCAGCTTCAGCAGCAACGCGGCAAGAACTATTTGTGTAGCAATGCCGGCAACGGCGACGCGCAAGCTGGCAGCGCGGCGATTCTCGCTGATAGCCCAGGCGAAGCTCACGAATACCAGCAATCCGAATGCGCTTTGCAGTGACTGCATCATTCAGGCTGGCGGTGACGCGGGGTCCGGTCAGGGCCGCCGCATGGTGAATACGTTGTCCACCACCGAGTAGTCGAAATACCCCAGCCGGGCGATGGGCTTGAAGACATTCATATCGATCATGCCGTCGCTGATGATGCTGTCATCTATATGTATCCCGATGACCTGCCCGAATACCACCAGATTGGACTGCCCCGGCTTGTCGCACGGCAGTTCCACGGTCTGGAGATAGGTGCATTCGAGATGTACCGGGCTTTCCTTGACCCGAGGCGGTTTGACCAGCTCGGAGGGCACCGGCGTAAGGCCAGAGAGCTCGAACTCGTCCACGGACCGGGCAACCATGGCGGAGGTCGTATTCATGGCCTCGCGGGTCTCCCAGGTGGCGAGGTTACAGACGAATTCGCCTGTGTCCCGGACGTTTTTCACGGAGTCCTTGTAGCTGCCTTCCCTGTGGACGCCGTTGCTCGAGAACATGACCGTGGGCGGCTCAGTGGCAACACCGTTGAAAAAGGAGTAGGGCGCCAGATTGACCACACCGTTTCCGTCCTGGCTGCTTATCCAGCCGATGGGCCTGGGAACCACCAACGATTTGAAGGGGTTGTGCTTGAGGCCGTGGTGATCTTTGGTCTCATAGAACATGTGGGTTGCGATTCTCCCTGAGTGTGAGCCCGGGGGCCGGTTTATCAGATTACTGCCGGCAGTCCAAGAGCGTCAGTGTCGCTCACGCCGCCAGCAGCAGGATCACGACCCCGCTGCCCACCAGCATCATTCCCATGAGCTCGACCCCGGTGGTGCGCTCACGAAAGAACAGCGTCGATATCAGCAGGGCGAACAAGAACTCCACCTGGCCCAGAGCCTTGACGTAGGCGGCGCGTTCCACGGTCATGGCGGTGAACCAGCCGATTGACCCGAGCGCCGAGGTGAGTCCTACGAACAACGACACCCGCCAGTGACGCGCCATGACCGTAAACTGCGCCGGGGACCTGACGGAGACGTAGGCGACCATAATGAATGTCTGCAGGATGATCATGAGGACCAGCGTCATCCCGGCGCTCAGCAGAAAGTCGTCGATGCCGAATGACAGGCTCGCTTTGCGTATCGACAACGACGCGAGCGCGAAGCCCAATCCCGACGCGAGGCCGATGGCGGCGGCTCGGTTCCACAGCCGCCCGAGGATCGAATCGCTGTCCACGTGACTCCGGGCAATGGTGAGGACGACGACGCCGGCGACGCTGATCACGATAGCGATCCAACCCTGAAAGCTTATCCATTCACCGAAGAACAGCGCGCCGATGAAGGCGGTGAGAAAGGCCTCGGTGCGTGCGTAGGT
>CAXMNG010000322.1:0-13532 GCA_964194585.1 Salibacteraceae bacterium
TAACAATCGTAAACGTCAGCTCGACAGCGGCCCGTTGGCGGTAACCAGGATCTTGCCATCTCGTCCCGCACGCGCGGCGTGCTCGAGGGCGGTTTTGATTTCCTCGATAGGGTAAACGGCCTCGACATCCACGTGCAGCTCACCACTGGCGACGCGCTCCGCCAACTCCGCGTAAAGAGATGCTCTATCCCCGCCGGACATGGCGCCGAGAAAATTGACCAGCCAGAAACCAGTCAGCGTGATCCCACGAAACACCACCATGTGCGGATCGATCGCACAAGGCATGCCGCTCAAGAGCCCATAATTGACCACCACGCCGCCTTCGGACAAGCATCGTGCCAGCCGGCCGGTCGCCTCACCCGCGACGGCATCGATGGCGACAGGCATGTTGCCATCGCCGATGGCCTCAGCCACACGTTCCGCCAGATCCGGACCGTCCACCAGCACGATATCGGCACCTCTCTCTTTCAGCGGCGCCGCCAGGTCATCCCGCCGAACCACATTTACGGTGCGCACGCCGCGTGCTTTGGCAAGGCTGATGAGGTAGGTGCCGACGCCCGAGTTCGCGGCATTTTGAATGAGCCAGTCACCGGCCGCGAGCTCCCGGTAGCGTGTCAGCATGAGATACGCGGTGGCGGGATTGATTTTCAACATGGCAAGCTGCAGCGGGTCGGCATCCACGCGGATGGGGATAGCCTCTCCGGCCTTTATTGTCTTTCGCTGGGCCCAGTTCTCCCGGCTCATCATCACCAGCCGATCACCGGCGGAAACGTGCGTGACACCTTCCCCCACGGAGATCACCCTGCCCAGCGCCTCGGAACCCGGCAGCGCGGGCAGCGGGGGCCGCACGGCGTAGCCGCCGGAAATTGTCAGGAGATCCACGGGATTGATGGGAAAGACCTCCACCTCCACGAGCACTTCGCCCGTACCGGGTGGATCCGGCTCCGAGACGTCCACATTACGCGCCACCTCATGGGCGGCGCCGAACGCATCGAACTGGACGACCTTCATCCGCTTAGATGATCGCTGAAGAAGGCGAGAGCTTTCTGCCAGGCGTCTCGCGACTGTGCTTCTCGATATCGTTCCGGATTGTTGAAGTCCTGGAATCCGTGTCCGGCGCCGTCATAACGATGGAAATCATGGCGCACGCCGTTGGCGTCCAGGGCCGCCTGATAGTCGTCCACATCCTGCGGGGATGGGCCCTGGTCCTCGTTTCCGAAAATCCCCAGCACCGGGCAACGGATATTGCCCGCCAGCGTTACAGGAGCCGGCGCAGCGTCTGCGAAGGGTAGCTTGATGCGTCCGCCATAAAACACGGCGCATGCGCGAAAGCGAGGCTCGTGACAGGCACCCAGCCACGCGACCCGCCCGCCCCAGCAATGTCCCAGAATTCCGATGCGACTCTCATCGACGTTCACCATATGGCCGAGCAGCGAAAATGCCGCGCTCAAGTCAGCCACCGTCCAGTCGTCACGGAACTCCGCGCGTTTGACGTCTATGTCCGCGTCCAGCGGCCACCAGTGAAACAGAAATGGTATGACGCATACGTAGCCGGCGGCAGCATAGCGCTCGCCGACATCGACCTGGAACGGGTCTTTCTCCAACCCGGCGTGGGCGATGGGCAGATGCTGGGCGATGACCAGGCCGGGGTGGCGACCATTGCCGCCGGGGCTGTCGGGCTCGAAGACGAGCACGGTCATGGGACTTCCCAGAACGTCGACTGTTTCCGAACGGTACACCGGATGCTCCATTGTCAGTTCGGCCACAGCATATCCCGGGACGGAGGGAATGAGAACAACCGGGGCGCGAATGGGCACTCTGGAAGGGAAATGAGGGATTGCCTATAGTGGTCTTTCCGGTGTGCTCGAGCGCAAAACATGGACAATCTGATGGGACATTCGATTACCGTATTCCTCGCCTTCTTCGCCGTCATGAACCCCATCGCAAATGCGGCAGCATTTGTCGGACTGACGAGCGGCCAGGATAACGCGTCCCGAAAACAGACTGCGCTCAAATCCATCGTGACGGCGTTTTGCATCATTCTGTTTTTCTGCGTACTTGGAAAAACAATATTCGAGCTGTTCGGCATTACCCTTCCAGCACTTCGTATTACCGGCGGAGTGCTGATTTTCCTCGTCGGCTTTCACATGTTGCAGGGACAGCCGTCGAAAATGCACCGTCCCCAGGAGGATCCAGCTGAAGGCGATCCCACGGATGAAAGGAATGTGGCGATTTCTCCACTCGCCATACCGATCCTTGCCGGTCCGGGAACGATCGCCACGGCGATGAATTACTCGGCGACAGGCAGCTACGTCGAGAGTGCGATTACCATCGCGGCATTCTCCGTGCTCTGCGTGATCACCTTCGTGGCATTCCTGTCAGGTGACCGGCTCATTCGGATTCTGGGCAGGAGCGGAATGGACGTCGTGACCCGCCTGATGGGCCTCATTCTGGCGGTCGTAGGCACGCAGATGCTCATTCAGGGGATTCACGACGCAAAGAGTCTCTTCTGAGGGATTCATGCGCCCTCCTCCACCCTCGCGCTAGTCGTGGAGATGTCGGCGATACTGCGCGACGAAGTCGAATCCGACCAGGTCGCAATAGGCCGCCGAAAGCTCCGCGGTCAGGGAGCCGGGGATGGCCGGGTCCTTCATGGCGGTTCCGTTTATCGAGCGCACCGGACACAGGCACAGGCTGGTGGAAGTGAGAAAGGCTTCGTCGGCATTGTATGCGTCGAACATCGACAAATCGCCCTCATGGCATTCAATCCCGATCTCGGCGGCGAGCTGCATCACCACCTCGCGACTGATACCGGGAAGCACGAAGTCCGCTCTCGGCGTAAACAACGCGCCGCCGCGGACGAGGAAAATGTTGCTGCCGAGACCCTCGGCGATGTTTCCGGAGGTGTCCAGCAGGACCGCCCACGCCCGCGGATTGCGCGCCTTGGCCTCCAGATCACCGAGGACAAGGTTAATGTAATTGCACATCTTGGCGCGCGGACTAACGGCTTCAGGTGGCGTTCTGCGCACGGAAGGCACAACGATTTCGATTCCATCGCGAAAATCCGAAGCGCGGGAGGAAAACGGTAACGGTGTACAGTCAACGACGATGGTCGGCGCCGGATATTCCGCCTCCTCGCCGTCAACCGGCATGAGACCCCGTGAGATCCGTTGCCCCACCCAATAGTCTCTATCGGGCTCCAGCAGCGGTGCGTTCGCCTCAACGACACGCTCGCTGACGTGGCACATCTCCTCCGCCTTCATTCCCGGATCGATCTGAAGATAAGACAGGGTACGATACAGGCGATCCACGTGCTCACGCAGCTTGAACGTCTTGCCGCCGAAGGTTCGGGCGACATCAAAGGCCGTGTCCCCGAACAACCAGCCGCGATCGCGAAATGATATTCGCACCTCGCTCTCCGGCATCAGCTCGCCGTTGAACCATGCCATGCGCTCGTTCGTGTTGCCGGACATCCGAGCCCCCCTCCGTTCGGTCCACCGCGTCAACGATCAAGCATGCGGCGCCGCCGGTCAAGGGTGCAGGTGCACCGGGTTGTTCCCGTCCGGTATCGTTCGCGCCCGTCCTGCGTGAGTCCGTCCCGGCGGACCCGTGGTAGTATCTTTCGACTACCGTTTCAGGTCACTCGATAGCGGGATATGCAGGTCCAGCTCGGGGCTCTTCACTCTCCCCTTTACCGTCGATACTGGCTGGGCTCTCTGGCATCCATCGGTGCCACTCAGCTACTCGTGCTCGGAAAGGGCTGGCTGGTATTCGAGCTCAGCGGCTCAGCGCTCAAGCTGGGACTGCTCGGTGCGGCCGGGGCAATTCCTCAAATCCTCGTGACTCTGTTCGGCGGTGTTCTGGCGGACCGGCTGGACAAGCGTAAGGTGCTGATGATCACGTCGCTGGTCATCTCGTCGCTTCTGCTGATTCTTGCGGTTCTGGATTTCACCGGGGTCGTGAAGGTCTGGCACGTGATCACCATCGCCGCCATGATCGGGCTGACATCAGGATTCGACTGGCCGGCGCGTCAGGCGCTTTTCCCAAGCCTCATCGATCGCAAGCACATGATGAGCGCGGTGGCGCTCAACTCGGTGCTCTGGCAGGGCACTCGCATGATCGTTCCCGCAATCGGGGGCATTGTCATAGCGGTATCGGGGACGGCGGTTGTGTTCCTGGCCGCGGCTGTGGGCTTTTTCACGATGTTCCTCGTACTGGCATCTCTCGATGTCGTCCACCGTGTTGTGCCGCGGGGTAACTCGCTGAATCAGTTTGTCGAGGGCCTGCAATTCATCGGATCTTCGAAGCTCTTTGCGGTCCTGATTCCGTTGACCTGGGTCGTGACCTTCTTCGGTGTCTCCTACATCCAATTGATGCCGGCCTTCGCGGAGATTCTCGATGTCGGCGAGCGGGGATTCGGTTTTCTGCTTTCCGCATCCGGCATAGGGTCGGTCTCAGGGACGATGCTGATCGTATTCGTACTGAACAAGCGCCACCTCGGTTGGCTCATCCTTGGCGGCATTCTCTGCGCCACCCTCGCGCTGTTCGGGTTCGGCATCGTGACCGGGTACGCCGAAGCTGTTCAGAACGCGTATGCGATGGCCATCTGCTTCGTATTTCTCGTCAGCATGTTCAATTCCATGTACCTCGTCTCGTCCATGACAGTGTTGCAGATGCGCGTGCCGGATGCGTTGCGGGGCCGGGTCATGGGAATCCACGGCATTACCTTCTCCCTCATTCCTCTCGGGGCATTGTTCGGCGGCTCTGTCGCCTCCGCATTCACACCACCGATAGCGGTCGCCGTCGGTGCTTCCATTGTCATGCTGGCCGTGCTATCGGTGGCCGCTACACAGAGCGAGATCCGAAATCTGAAGGGCGAATGACGACGGGGGGAGGCCATGCAGCGCAACGAAATCGACACCATCCCGCGGGAAGGCGATGTCACCTTCCGGCAGCGGGCGATAGAGCCCGATCGGGCTGCGCTGCTCGTTGTCGACCTGCAGAAAGGTCACTACAACGCAGCAAGGATCGGGGCCGACCCGGAGCACTCGTACCTGCATGATCAGATCGAAAACTCCGTCATCCCCAACGGCCAGCGCCTGATCGCGGCGTGCCGAGCCGCGGGGACGGAGGTAATTTACACGGTCATCGAGTGCTTGACCCTCGACGGCCGCGATCGAAGTCTCGACTACAAGATCTCCGGCCTGTTCGCCGCCAAAGGCTCCCGGGAGGCGGAGGTCATCGACGAGCTGGCGCCGCTCGGCAACGAAATAGTCATTCCCAAAACCTCTTCCAGCCTGTTCAACTCGACCAACTTCGAATACGTGCTTCGCAATCTCGGGGTGGAGTATCTCATGGTAATGGGAATGATCACCGATCAGTGCGTCGAAACCACGGTCCGTGATGGCTGTGATCGGGGGTTCCTGATGACGGTGGTCGAAGACGCCTGTGCTGCGAACTCCGAGCAGCGCCACGAGGAGTCGCTCATCGGAATCGACGGTTACTGCCGGCGGCGCATTACCGACGAGTTGATCACTGAGCTGGCGTCGGCGTAGCACGACAGTATCGAATTCAGAAGGAGGGTGATCTTGAATATCGAGGACATTGTGCAACAGGCCAGGGACGCCGATGTTCAGCTGGTTCGCTTCATCTACTGCGACAGCTCGGGTGTCATTCGAGGAAAAGCGACCCACCTGGATCACTTGGGCGCCAGGATTGACTGCGGCATCGGGCTCACGGTTGCGATGCAGTCTTTCACATCATCGGAAGCAATAGCGCCGGGAGCTGGCTTCGGGCCCGTCGGGGAAATTCGCCTCGTGCCGGATCCCGAGACTTTCACTATCCTGCCCTATTCCCCGGGCAATGCCCGCATGATCGCGGACATGGTCACACTGAATCGGGAGCCCTGGGAAAACTGCCCGCGATTCTTTCTCAAGCGCATGAATGAACGCGCCGCCGGCCTCGGACTGCGGATGAAAGCCGCATTCGAGAGCGAGTTTTCACTGGCCATCGAGACAGAAGATGGTTACGAGCCGTTCGATCGCAGTCTCTGCTTCAGCACCATCGGCATGGATTCTGCCGACGAGTACATCGGAGATCTCGTCGAGGCGTTGGGTCAACAGGGTATCAGCGTCGAGCAGTACTACGCCGAGCTGGGCGCGGGCCAGCAGGAATTGTCCGTGACTTACGCCGACGCCCTGCGCGCGGCCGACAATCAGATTACCCTTCGAGACACCGCGCGGGGCGTCGCCATGAAGCAGGGACTCATCGCCTCATTCGCGCCGAAACCCTTTGCCGATGAGGCGGGCAACGGGTGTCACATCCATTTCAGCGCCTGGGACCGGGACGGGGAAAGGAATCTGTTCTTCGATGGCGACGATCGCTACAAGCTCAGCCAGACAGGCTATCAGTTCATCGCCGGGGTGCTTCGCCATCTCCCGGGCCTGGTCGGGCTGACTGCACCCAGCGTGAACTCCTATCGCCGCTTGCAGCCGCACTTCTGGAGTTCCGCCTACACCTGCTACGGCCCCGATAACCGTGAAGCATCTGTGCGCATCGCATCCGGTTTCTGGGGCGACGAGATGAAAACGGTCAATCTGGAGCTCAAGCCGTCGGACTCCAGCCACAATCCCTACATTGCGCTGGGCGGGCTGATCGCCGCAGGACTCGACGGCATCGAGAAAGAGATGACGCCTCCGGAGCCGGTGCTCGTCGACCCCGGCGACATGGAGGAGAGCGAGCGCGACAAGAGAGGCATCGAGCGGCTGCCGACGAATCTGAAAGAGGCCATCGACGCGCTCGGCCGGGATGAGGTATTGATGGAAGCGATGGGAGAAGTGCTGTCCCGGGAGTATCTGCTCATCAAATTGGCGGATTGGGAGGATTCCAGGGACTGGGACGTCGAATCAGAGCTGCAACGACACTTTCATCGGTACTGATCGTCTCTGGTCTATTTCGATTCCGCGGCCGGGCATGACGCGGCGAGCGCGATGGACAGATGATACTTGTTGCCATCGCGGTCCCGCGGCGCACCGCAGACGACGCGCGCTTCTACCAGCAGGTCGGTTTTGTCCGGAACGATCCACCATGTGTACTGGGGACTGCATTTACCTGGACATTGCTCATAGAGCGACTTGCCATCCTCCCCCTTGCCCTGGGTGAAGCCCATGATCCAGTCCGTCAACTCGTCTACCGACGCGAATCGCTTGCCGTTGAACTCGAGCGGCGCCTTCATGGTCGCCTTTTCAAGGCGTTGGCACATCTGGTCGTCGGCATCCGCCTTCGTCGACAGCTCGGGAATCGACTTGAAGACTATTCGCTGCGGCGATGCGTCGGACCCGGCAGTCCCGATGGCATTGTCTAACATCCGCTTTGAAGTCGCACGGATCGAATCGGCGCGATTGCCGAGATTGGAAAGAAAGCCCGCCGAGGCGATCTCGGTGGCCAATGGCGGGAGGGCGCGCGAAGCGTCACAGTTTCTCGCATCGTCATGGCCCACCGCCGTTCCGGTTACCGCGTAGCAACCGAAGAAAAACGCGAATGCCAGTAAGCGCGGAAAGCAGGAACGCACTTTAATCGTTGCGAAAATCATATCACCGCCGGGGAGCGCGAATCTCGACTACCCCTTCCGTCTGATGCGCCGCATGATGGGTTTCACTGCGGGCAACAGCAGCAGGATGATGGCGGCTACCATGATCGGCCCCGCAAAGGGGCGAGTGAAAAAGATGGTAAGGGACCCGCTGCTGATCAGCAGAGATTGCCGAAGGGCAGGCTCCGCCAGAGGTCCGAGCACGATTGCCAGCACCACGGGTGCGAGGGGGTAATCGAGCTTGCGCAACAGATAGCCGAAAATCCCGAAGATCAACATCAGCCATACATCGTGCAGATCCTGGGTCGGCGCGTACCCTCCGATGAGGCACAGCACGAATATCAGTGGCGCAAGTATCGTAAACGGTAGCTTCAAGACCCAGATGATCATCGGGATGAACCCGATATTGATGATCACGGCGAACAGGTTCGCCGCGTAGAGGCTGGCGATCAGACCCCAGACGAACTCCGGATGATCGACAAACAAACGCGGACCGGGCTCGAGGCCCCAGATCACCATGCCACCGAGAAGAATGGCCGTCGTCGGTGAACCGGGAATTCCCAGCGTCAGCATGGGCAGCATTGACCCGGTGCTGGCGGAATTGTTCGCCGATTCGGGCGCAACAACCCCATCCAGGGCGCCCTTTCCAAATTTTTCCGGCTGCTTCGAAATCTGCTTGGCGATGCCGTACGCCATTAGCGATCCGGGCGTCGCGCCGGCGGCGGGAAGAATGCCGACGAAGTAACCCAGGAACGAGCCCATCAGCATGGTTTTCCAAGTGCCCAGCAGCTCTTTGAGATTCTTGATGGTGCGTTCGACCGTAATTGTCGCTTCGGACATCATGCTCTGCCCACCAGCCTTGCGGTTCTCCTCTATGGTCCACAGCATTTCACCGATTCCATAGATACCGATGGCGAGCACGAGGAAGTTGATGCCATGCATAAATCCGATGATGTCGCCGAAAACCAGCCGCGGCTCGCCGCTGATGATGTCGAGACCCACGGCGCTCAAAACCAGGCCGATGCAGATGGAGAAGATTGTCTTGTAAATATCGTCGCCCCCCAGCCCGATGAAAGTGGCAAACGCCAGCATCATCAGAGCGAACTCTTCCGGCGCACCGAAAACCAGCGCCACGTGGGCAAGGGGGGGTGCGAAGAATGTGAACAGAACGACGGAAATGGTGCCGCCCACGAACGAAGCGACCGCAGCCGCGGTCAACGCTTTGTCGGCAAATCCCTGCTTGGCCAGCGGCCGTCCATCGAAGGTCGTCGCCACCGCGGTGGACGCGCCCGGAATTCCCAGCATCACCGACGAAATAGCGCCCCCATACATCGCCCCGTAATAGAGGGCTGCAAGAAACATAACCGCGCCCGTTGGTGGCACGAGAAATGTAAGAGGAAGCAGTATTGCGACACCGTTGACCGAACCCAGTCCCGGCATCGCCCCGATGAACAAACCGAGCGTACAGCCCGCAAGAATCAACATCAGATTCTGCGGTTGAAACGCGATGGTAAATCCGGTCGCCAGTAGTTGAAGAATTTCAACCATTATCTGTTTCTCCGGACGAACTCGGAATCATCGAAACTGGTGCTCCCCCAACGAGCAAGTCGGCCCGTCTCGGCAACGAACTGGCTAAAGAAATATCCTGTAAAGTGGATAAAAGAGAGGCTCCGTGACCCCTTTCGGTAGCGTAATCTTCAGCGTGATCTCAAAAAAGAAAAACGTGATGATCGGAATCAGCAGGGAGAACGAAACTGACAAGCGCCAGGAATGATTCCCGAGAAACCGCAAGTAAAATAACAGGAACAATGGCAACGCGCCGTAAACGCCGACGAGACTGAATAACCCGACCGTCACAATCAACGCGAGCGCAACCAATCCCACTTCGATCAGGACGCCCCGCTCGATATAGGGCTCCTCGGAAACCGCAATCGGACCCTTGCGCCGCACCCAATTGACGATGATGCCGACGCAGGAGAGAAGCATCATGACGGATAGCCAGAATGGCCATGCCCCGCCGCCGGGCCCTTCCTCCGGGATCCAGCCGATGGGCAACTCCGCGCTCTTGACCATAAGGTAAAGGGAAAAGACTCCCATCAGAATCGCCATCGCGAGTTCGGCGACGCGTACCGACATGAATGGAGTCCTTCCCCTGTTACCTTGCTTTTCTTGTTGCTTCCGGTCTTTTGCCGTAACTCCGGGATTAGCCGGGAATGGCCCCCATCTTTATCAGCATGTTCTTGTGGATTTCCCGCTCCTCCTTCCAGTAATCCATCAGCTTCGGCCCGGTGAGAAGATCGCCTTGCAAGCTCTTTTTCGTGCGATATTTCTGCCATTCGGCTGAATTGAACACTCTCGTGAACAGGTCGACGTAGTAGGCCTCCGCATCAGCGCTCATGCCCGGCGCGCCGACTACGGTACGCTGCATGAAGTAGACCATGTCCTTGCCGAGCTCGCTGAATGTCGGCGTATCCTTGAACATTGGCAGACGCTTCGGTGTGAACGCCGCCAGGGGCTTGGTCGCGCCGGCCTCGAAGAAGCCGAGCTGCTCGGACGGATTGTTCACAGTGGAATCGGCATTGTTACCGGCGAGTTCCTTGGCCACCTTGCCGCCACCCTTGTAGGGCACGTACTTCATCTTGAGGCCGTAGGCAGTGTTCAGGAAGTCCGTGAGCAGATTGTCCTCCGAAGCCTTGCCGGTGCCGGCCATGATCCAGTCACTTCCTTTCGCTTTCGCAGCCTTGACGAAATCGGCGACGTTGTTGATGTCCTTGCGATCGGAATTGACCCAGAGCAGGAAGGTGTCTTCGGCCATGCGCGCGACGGGCGTGAAAGTCGTGATGTCGATGCCGAGCGCGGGCTGGCGCAACGGAGTGGTATAGAAGCTGTTCAGGGTGAACATGATCGTGTGGTTATCACCCTTCTTGCCATTCATGTAGACGAGCGCTTCGGCACCCGTGCCACCCGGCTTGTTGATGGGCGTCACCGGAACCGGCGCCATCTTGTTTTTCGCGATAATGGTCTGCATCAATCGCACGGCCTTGTCGGCGCCGCCGCCTTTACCGGCCATGACCACGAACGTGATCGGCTTCTGCGGCTGAAACTCAGCCAAAGCCGCCGATGTCATCCCCAAAAAAACGGCGAGGCCGGCGCCGAGCGCGAGGCCTTGCACAAGTAGTCTTCGTCTTAAGATATTCATTGTATTCCTCCTCGTTGGAGCGCTTGGGAGCGCTTCAAATCGTGCCGTTATCCCGGCTCTTATTGATGGAGATTCTGCCGCAGAGCGGTGAGTCTCTCAAATGCAATTTCGCATCTGGTCGACAATATACCAGAGCTTTGGTATTTTGCCCAACACGAGCCGCCCACCGGCGGCCGTTGGGACGCGCCGGTCTCCGGGGGGACGACCGCCACCAGTACTTCCTGACCGTCGACTCCGCACACCACTGCATGCGACGGTTGTGCCCGACGCTTGCGCTGACATAATACGGCCACGTAGCAGGGCCAGACCGGGACACAGCAATGAACATTCACGAATACCAGGCGAAGCTGCTGCTGGGCGAATTTCAGGTGCCGGTGGCGAGAGGCGCGGTGGCATTTTCCCCTCAGGAAGCCGTCACCGCGGCCGAATCACTGGGGGGCCCGGTCTGGGTCGTCAAGTCGCAGATACATGCGGGCGGCCGCGGCAAGGGACGCTTCAAAGAGGCCGACGCGGGCGACAAGGGCGGCGTCCGGCTCGTCAAGTCCATCGACGAGGTGCGCGAGAGCGCCGAGCAGATGCTGGGTAAGACCCTCGTGACCCACCAGACCGGGCCGGAGGGCAAAAAAGTCAAGCGCATTTATGTGGAGGAAGGCTCGAGTATCGACCGGGAGCTGTATCTTTCCTGCTTGGTCGATCGGTCCAGCTCGCGGGTTGCGTTCATCTGCTCCACCGAAGGCGGCATGGACATCGAAGCGGTTGCCGCCGAGACGCCGGAAAAGATCTTGACTCTGACCATCGACCCGGCTTCCGGATATATGCCTTATCACGGACGCAACATCGCTTTCGCACTTGGGCTTTCGGGCAAGCAAATCAAACAGTGCGTCACACTGATCGGAAACTTGTACCGCGCGGTCCTGACCAAGGACATGAGTCTGCTGGAAATAAATCCGCTGGTCGTGACCGACGAAGGCGATCTGCTGGTCCTCGATGCCAAGGTGAATTTCGATTCCAACGCGCTCTACCGTCACCCGGATGTTCAGGAGCTGCGGGATCTCGATGAGGAAGATCCGGCCGAGGTGGAAGCTTCCGAGCACGATCTGAACTACATCAAGCTCGACGGTGTCATCGGCTGCATGGTAAACGGGGCGGGCCTGGCCATGGCGACCATGGACATCATCAAGCTCTACGGCTCCGAGCCCGCGAACTTTCTCGACGTCGGCGGCGGCGCGAGCAAGGAGCAGGTGATGAACGCCTTCAAAATTCTGCTCGCCGATCCAAAGGTGGAAGGCATACTGGTCAATATATTCGGCGGCATCATGCGCTGCGACGTCATTGCGGAAGGCATCGTCGCGGCAGCCAGGGAAATGTCTATCGAAGCGCCTCTCGTGGTCCGTCTGGAGGGCACGAATGTCGAGCTCGGCAAAAAAATGCTGAGTGAATCGGGGCTCGCAATCATTCCTGCCGACAATCTGGCCGACGCGGCTGAAAAAATTGTCGCACAGGTGAAAGGAGAGGCCTGATGTCCATCCTCGTTGACAGCAACACGAAGGTTATCTGCCAGGGTTTCACCGGCAGCCAGGGGACCTTTCACTCCGAGCAGGCTATCGCTTATGGCACGAAAATGGTTGGAGGTGTAACACCGGGAAAAGGTGGCAGCGAGCATCTGGGCCTTCCGGTATTCAACACCGTGCACGAGGCACTGGAGCAAACGGATGCCAATGCGAGCGCGATCTATGTCCCACCGCCTTTCGCAGCCGATGCGATACTCGAGGCGATCGACGCGAACGTGCCGCTCATCGTCTGTATCACCGAGGGCATTCCGGTCCTCGACATGGTGAAGGTCAAACGCGCGCTGGACGGGTCGCGCTCACGGCTCGTAGGACCGAACTGCCCGGGCGTGATCACCCCCGAGTCTTGCAAGATCGGCATCATGCCGGGCCACATCCACAAGCGTGGGTCCGTTGGCATCATCTCTCGCTCGGGGACATTGACTTATGAGGCGGTGGCGCAGACGACGGCAGCGGGTTTCGGCCAGTCCACCTGTGTCGGCATAGGCGGCGATCCAGTCAAAGGGACCGACTTCATCGACGTGCTGGAGCTTTTCCTCGCCGACCCCGAAACCACTTCCCTGATCATGATTGGCGAGATCGGCGGTACGGCCGAGGAAGAAGCGGCCGAGTTCCTGGCGTCGAACCCGGTGAAGAAACCCACCGTTGGATTCATCGCAGGCGTGACCGCACCGCCGGGCCGGCGCATGGGTCATGCGGGCGCCATCATCTCGGGCGGCAAGGGCGGAGCCGGTGATAAGATCGAAGCGATGCGTTCCTGCGGTATCGCGGTGGCAGACTCACCGGCGAGCCTGGGCTCCACCTTGGCAGAGCTTCTTGGTACCTAGTCGGCACTCGCGTACCCGCAACACGGAAAGCACGCCGATGGAAAAACTATCCGTCTTCATCTTCATCGCTCGCGGCGGCACCTTATACACGCCGGACCTGACCTCGGCGCTCGAGGGCGTGACCCGGGATACCATCGTCGTACTGGCGAGCGAGTTCGGCATCCCGCTCATCGAGAAGCGCATCACCCGCGACGAAGTGTATGTGGCGGACGAGGCATTCTTTACCGGCACCGCCGCCGAGGTGACGCCCATCCGTGAGCTGGACGATCGCCGCATCGGCACCGGCACCCGCGGCCCGGTTACCGAGAAGCTGCAGAAAGCCTTCTTCGACCACGTCCACGGCCGCACCA
>CAXMNG010000323.1:0-6886 GCA_964194585.1 Salibacteraceae bacterium
CCGCGGCCAGGCGAAGGCCATGGGATTGGTGCCGTAAAGGGGCTTGGTGCCCCCGGCCGGCGCCACGTAGCTGAAGGAATCCACGAAGGCGAAAGCGGCCAGACCCTGCTCGGCCAGCGGTTCCACCTCCGGCCACAAGGCGGCGAAGTGGTGGGCGTCGATAACGGCAAGCGCCGCGATACCCTCGCTGCGCGCACGTTCGATGAGGGGTGCGCGTCCCACCTCCAGGGCCAGGGGAGAAAAACCGTGCTTGCCGTCCACCTGGATCACCGCGGGGGCCAGATCCCTGAGCTCCGGTACCGCTTTCGCGTCGACCTTGCCGCTGACCACGGACTTCACATAGCCGGGCACCCGGAACAGTCCGTGGGATTTGCACGCGTCGCGCTCGGCGTTGGTGACGGTGTTGGCGATGGCGCGGGTCTGGTCTTCCGACACGCCGTGGCCGAGCAGTATGCGTGTCGTCAGTCCGTGAACCTCCTCGAGGCTCATGGTCACCAGATCACTCATGCAACAACTCCTTCGTTATACTGCGGGCGCCCGTGCCGTCATTGTGGCACCCACATTGTGACAGCCAAGAGATGCGTATCGCCAGTATGATTTCCGCCGTCGATGCCCACGCCTGTGGGGAGCCCGGACGGGTCATCGTCGGCGGCGTTCTGGATGTCCCCGGCGGCAGCATGTTCGAAAAAATGCGCTATCTGGCGCAACACCAGGATGGGCTCCGCCAACGCATGCTGCGCGAGCCCCGTGGTTATCCCGCCACCTGCTGCAATCTGATTCTGCCACCCACGCTTGCAGAAGCGGATGCAGGCTTCGTCATCATGGAGCAGACCGAGTACCCGCCCATGTCCGGCAGCAACACCATCTGTGTGGTCACGGTGCTCATCGAGACCGGCATGGTGGCGGTGGTGGAGCCGGTCACGGAGTTGAAGCTGGAAACGCCGGCGGGTCTCATCGAAGTGCGCGCCGAGGTCGCCAACGGCAAGGTCAGGAACGTCACTTTCGAAAACGTGCCGGCTTTCGCCACCCATCTGGACGCGGTACTGGAGGTGCCGGAGCTCGGCCGCGTCACCGTGGACGTGGCATGGGGCGGAATGTTTTACGTGATCGCGGACGCCGACGCCCTCGGTATCGCCATCGAACCGGACAACGCCGGTGAGATTGCCCGGGTGGGAGGGATGCTGCGCGCAGCGGCCGCCGAGCAACTGCCCGTGTCACACCCTGACAACCCGGATATCCGCAATGTCTCGATCTCCCAGCTCTCGGCAGCCCCCTCGCACCCGCAAGCGGCGCGCAAGAATGCGGTGGTCGTCTCCACCGGTGCGCTGGACTGGCAACGCCGATCGACGTGGGGCGGTGTGTTGGATCGATCCCCCTGCGGCACCGGCACCTGCGCCAGGATGGCCGTGATGCACGCCAAGGGAGAGTTGGGGTTGGAACAGGACTTCGTGCACGAAGGCATTCTCGGCACGTTGTTCACCGGTCGCCTGCTACGGGAAACCCGGGTGGGCGACTATGCCGCGGTGGTACCTACTCTCACCGGACGCGCGTGGATCACCGGCTTCAGCCAATACGTAGTGGATGCCGAGGATCCCTATCCCGACGGCTTCAAGGTCGCCGACATCTGGAGCAGCGCGACCTGAGTCGCGGCGGGGCGTTGTAGGTTGGGCTGAGCTTGCGAAGCCCAACAGGCGGCCGAATGTTGGGCTTCGCAGGCTCAGCCCTACCTACGAGGCTCGCCAAATCACCGGAAACTCCGGCACGTCCAGCGCGTCCCCATGTTTCAGGCGCCCCTCCAGCTCCGGAAACGGTGGTGAGGTGCGGCCTGCGCGCACCGCGTAGGTCGCGTCGTCGCCCACCCAGCGAACGGCGAAGGCGCGACGCCTGCCGGTCGCCGAACGGTTCGGTGGTGCGCCGTGCACGGTCAAAAAATGAAAGGCGATGGCATCGCCGGGCTCCATGGCCCAGGCGCGAATGTCGTAGTCCTCGCGATGATCGTCGAAATCCGGAATCGACTCGTGATCGTCGTCGGCGCGGATGTAATCCTCGCCGCTGAACATGCGCGGCAGAAACTGGCGGCCCCAGCGATGGGATCCGACCACGAACTCCGGGCAGATGCTTTCGGGAATCGGATCCAGGGGGATCCACAGGCTGCAGGTCCTGGTGCCGTCGATACCGTAGTAAGGCTGGTCGTGGTGCCAGGGCGTGCGGTCTTGCGTGCAGGGTTCCTTGACCAGCACGTGCTCGTGAAAGAAGCGCGCCTGACGAGATTGCATCAGCTGGCCGGCGATGGCACCGGCAGTTGAATTGCGGACGAAATCCTCGTACTCGATGAAACGCTGCCAGTTGCAATAGTCGCCGAAGAATTTCCCCGGACCACCGTCCTTCGTGTATCCCTTCGTGTATGGGCCCGGATCGGCCAGGTTGCGCTCGACGCCGCGGCGCAGGGTGTCGATCCAACTGCCGAACACGTCGCGCAATACGGTGACGCCGTGTTCTTGAAATTCCTCGACCCGGGCGCTGTCCACCGGCGGGTCCGTCGTTACGCTCATAGCATTATTCTTGGCGATCAATATACGTGACCATACGCCGTAACGCCTCCGTCAGTCGCTGGTGGGACTGGGCGAAGCACAGTCGGAAGTGCTCCTCGTTTCCCGGCCCGAAGGCATAGCCCGGGGCCCCGCCGACGTCGCACTCCCGCAACAGTCCCTCGGCGAACTCCAGGCTTTCGATTTCGGGGCGTAACAGACTCATTGGGGCAATCTAATTGCTCTTCGGCGGGCCAACAAGCGCCGACAGGATCCGCCCCGCCTGTGCCTGGAGTTCGGGAAAGAAACGCCGAAAGTCGTCATCCAGCGCCGTGTAGTTGGCCTCGATCTCCGTCAAAGCGCCTGCCAGGGGATTGCTGCGCACGATGCGGTGCGCGATGCCGTCGAGTGCGCGGCCCACGTTGGCTAGATCCGAGTAGGAGCCCAGCCAGTCGTCGGCGATCATGTGCGGCGCGATGCGCCGCAGTCGACCCGGGAGATCGTCCCGGTGTTCCCCCAGGATGTCGTATACGCGCGCGGCGAAGCCGGCGAGGCTTTCGCTCGAGTAGTCCGTCCAGTGCCTGCACAGGAAGTGGTCGTAACAAACGTCGACAATGATGCCTGCGTACCGGCGCCGCCGCCTGCCGATGCGATTGCGGCTTGCGAGATGCAGGGGGTGCGCGTCGGTGAAACTGTCGATGGCCCGGTGCAGCGCGATGCCGCGGCGCACGGTTTCAGGGAAGCGATCGTCCAATCGGCCCTTCACGAAATCGCCGAGCAGGCTGCCGAGCAGGCCTTCCCGGCTCTGCTCCGCCAGATACAAGTGGGCCAGATAGTTCATGTTGGGGTATTAAATTGACACTTCCACCGAGCCGTCAATACCATCGGGCATGAGCAGCGCTTTGAGTAGCAAATACGTCATTCCGATATCGCCGGTGCCGAGTCTGGCCGTTGGTGGCGGCGATGGGCGCTTTCCGGTCCATCGCATTTATTGCGTGGGCCGCAACTATGCGGCCCACGCCGTCGAGATGGGCCACGATCCCCATCGCGAGCCGCCGTTCTTTTTCCAGAAAAACCCGGACAACCTGCTTCCCGGTGGCGGCGATTTTCCCTACCCCGACAAGACCGAGGATCTGCACTACGAGATCGAGCTGGTGGTGGCGCTCGCATCCGGCGGCAGGAACATTGCGGTGGAGCGCGCCCTCGACTGCGTCTTCGGCTATGCGGTCGGTCTGGACATGACCCGCCGCGATCTGCAGGGGCAGGCGAAGAAGATGGGTCGCCCGTGGGACGTGGGCAAGGCCTTCGATCATTCGGCCCCGTGCTCGATAGTAGTGCCGGCCCATACGATTGGTCATCCCGACGCCGGCGCCGTCTGGCTGAAGGTCAATGGTGGAAATCGCCAGAACGGGGATCTCAACCAGATGATCTGGAAGGTGCCGGAGATCATCGCCTACCTGTCGGGTCTGTTCAGTCTCGCTCCCGGCGATCTCATCTATACTGGCACGCCCGCTGGGGTTGGCGCCACCGTGCGCGGTGACACATTGCACGGTGGCGTGGCGGGGGTGGCTGAGCTCGAAATTTCGGTAGTCTGAACGGCCGTCTGAATGGCGATGAACGCCCCCGCGCTCGAGATCATCACGCTGTGGCCCAGCAAATTTCTCGAGGGTGATCTGCCGGGCCATGAGGCGCCCACGCAACGGTTGATCACGCTCGCCGAGAGTCACCCGGAGGACGGCGTATTCGCCATCGACGACCCGGGCGTTCACTGGCTGAAGAGCCACGTCGCCCATGGGGTCGAGGCCTATCTCCGTGAGACGGGAAACGTGAGTGCACTGCAATGGCGGGCAAGCGCACGATTCGAAATCCAGAGCTTCGGCGACTACCGTGCGCTTGCGAACCGACCCGGCGCCGATCTGGCTGGCATGTACGTGCTGCGGTGGCCGTCGCAGCCGAGCGTCGCAGGTGGGCGCGACGACGGGCTGCCCGGATTCGTGAGCTTTTACGACCCCCGGGTGGCGATGAACATGAACGCCATCAAGCGCGATCCCTATTTCGGCTATCACCGACACGTGAGGCCCAGAGCGGGCCTGTTGCTCATGTGGCCCGCGTATGTGAGCTACTTCATGCATCCCAATCAGTCCCGGGAGGCCGCCATGCGCGTGGCTTTCGACGTGCAGCTGCACGCGCGGGCGGCGAGGGCCTGATGGACGTCGGCCAAGCGCCCGACTGGCAGCCCAAGTTCCTGGATTTGTGGCCGACGGTTCTGGTCCGCCACAGGCTCGATGGCTACGAGACGCCGAACACGCAGCTGGTCGCACTCATCGAGGAGATGGACGACGCCCGCGAGCAGCTTACCGCCCGTTTCCAGGGAGTCGATTTTCTCGCCATCGACGATAGCGCCGTGCAATGGCTGCGCGCCGCCATCGAAGCGACCGTCGACGCCTATTTCCGCGAGTCCCGCATGGACTATCCGATCCGCTGGACGATCCAGTCCTGGCCGAATATCAATCGGCGGGGCGATTACCATCCGCCCCACAATCACGCTTGGTGCTACCTGAGCGGAACGTACTATGTGAAACTACCCGCTGACGGAAGCGGCGCCATCAGCTTCTATGATCCGCGCTCGACGGTGAATATGCTGGCCCCGGCCGGCGCCGCCGCCAGCCGCCCCGAGTACACGCTGCGGCCCGACCCTGGTACTCTTTTGCTCTGGCATTCGTCACTCAACCACCTGGTGCATCCCAATGAATCCGAACAGACGCGCATCAGCATCAGCTTCAATATCGTGCTGGAATGGGCCAATCACTATGCCTCGGACGTCTAGTTCATGAAATTCGACGAAGCCCTGATTCTCGCGCTGCTGATTGTCATGAGCGTCGTCGCCACCGCCGCGGTGCGTGGCGCCGACTACGACGCGGCCGTGAACGCAGCCAACAAGCGCGACTACGTGGCCGCCGCCCAGGAATTCCAGCGCCTCGCCGACGCCGGTGATGCCCGCGGCGAGAACGGCCTCGGCGTCCTGCATGCCCGCGGCCTGGGCGTGCGCAAGGACGAGAAGCTGGCGGCGCAATGGTTCCACAAAGCGGCCGGCAAGGGGCACAAGGCGGCGCAGAACAATCTCGGTGAGCTGTACCTGTCGGGGCGCGGCGTCGAGCAGGACTATGCCGCTGCGGACAAGTGGTTCCGCGAGGCCGCGGCCCAGGGCGATAGCGACGCCCAGAAAAACCTCGGGCTCATCTATTCTTCGGGACTCGGCGTCGAAAAGGACTACGCCAAGGCCATGGACTGGTTCCAGCGTTCCGCCAAGCAGGGAAATTCCGCGGGGCAGGCCAACGTGGGGCACATGTTCCGCACCGGCGACGGGGTCGGCCGGGACTATCTCATGGCCTACGCCTGGTACGGGGTGGCCGCCGCCGGTGGCTACCAGGGCGCCCCGCAGTTTCGGGATACCGTTGCCCAGTATCTCACCAGCAGGGAGTTGCAGGCGGGGCGGAATCTGGCCAGGGAACTGTTCATCAAGTACGGCAGCAAATAGGCCGCATTTGTCATATAGTAGCCACCGACCCCGGGTACCCTGCCCGGAAGGCCGAATTAGGCAAAAACAACACCCTCGAAGGGAGGATAACTACAATGGAAAGCTCTTTACTGACAAGCCGCCTGGCCAGGTGGGCCGTCGGCGGCGCGCTTGGCGCGCTGTTCGCGGTTTCTACGGCCTGGGCGGAAACCCTGACGGTCTACACGGCAGTCGAAGCCGAGGATCTGAAAAAGTACGCTGCCCGCTTCAACGAGGACTATCCCGACATCCAGATCAAGTGGGTGCGGGATTCCACCGGTATCGTGACGGCCAAGCTGCTGGCCGAGAAGAACAACCCCAAGGCCGATATCATCTGGGGCCTGGCCGCCACCAGCCTGCTGCTGATGAAGAAGGAAGGTATGCTGCTGCCCTACGCTCCTGTCGGCCTGGAGAAGCTGGATGCCAAGTTCAAGGACAAGGGTGACGCGCCGCACTGGACGGGGATGGACGCCTGGGTGGCGGCTATCTGCTTCAACACCGTCGAGGCCAAGAAGCACGGCCTGAGCGCGCCGCGATCCTGGCAGGATCTGACTCAAGTGCAGTACAAGGGCCACGTGGCCATGCCCAACCCGAACTCCTCGGGCACCGGCTTCCTGGACGTCTCCAGCTGGCTGCAGATGGTCGGTGAGGTCGAAGGTTGGAGGTTCATGGACAAACTGCACGATAACATCGACCACTACACCCACTCCGGATCCAAGCCCTGCAAGCAGGCGGCCCGCGGCGAAGTCGTCATCGGCGTCTCCTTCGCCTTCCGTGGCGCCAAGTCCAAGGCCAAGGGCGC
>CAXMNG010000324.1:0-2407 GCA_964194585.1 Salibacteraceae bacterium
TTCGAGATCCACGGACACCTTGGCATGGTGGTCCTCGCCACGGGCACGAAACCGATGATGGCTGCGCCCGCCACCACGGCCTCTGCCACCGAACAGTGAATCGAAAAAGTCGCTGAACTGGGCGGCATCGGATTCAGTGTAGCCACCGTCGCGAAACTCGAAACCCTGATCCCAGTCAGGCGGGGGCTTGAAGTCCTGGCCCGACTGCCACCGGGCGCCAAGCTGATCGTAGGCGGCCCGTTTTTCGGGATCCTTCAGTACCTCGTAGGCCTCGCCGACTTCCTTGAATCGATCCTCGGCCTGCGGGTCATGGCTGACGTCCGGATGGAACTTCCGCGCGAGCTTACGATAGCTTCGCTTGATCTCATCCTGGGCCGCATCCCGGGATACGCCCATGATCTCGTAGTAATCCTTGAACTCCACGGATCAGGCGAGCGCCACCCCTTCTAGGGTCGTCCTGTGCAGATAACGGCGCTCGGGCAGCGCATAGTTGAACTCGGCGATGTGCTGGGTCGCCACGTTGTCCCACATGAGCAGGTCGCCCACTCGCCAACGATGGAGATAGAGGAACTCCGGGCTGGTCGCATGCCGGCACAGCATTTCCAGGAGCTCACGACCCTCCTTTTCCGGCAGACCCAGTATTTCGACGGTGTGACCCTCGTTCACGAACAGACACTTCCGCCCGGTCACGGGATGCTCCTGCACGATCCTGTGCACTGCCACAGGAACCTTGGCCTCCTGGTCCGCCGTCAGCCGATCTTCGGATGCGCCGTCGGCCATGAGCTTCGAACGGTGGTGGGCGAGGCTGAAGGTGGCACTGAGATCCGCAATGCGATCCTTGCTTTCTTCCGGGAGAGCTTCGTAGGCCGCCACCGTGCTCGTGAAGCGCGTATCGCCCAGAGCTCGTCCATTCTGCTCGGGGATTTCGATGGCGTACAACAACGATCCACGGCTGGGGGCCACCATGTAGGAGAGATCGGTGTGCCAGTAACGCCCGGCATGGGGTACGCCGACGTGACGGTCTTTGTCCTTGACGTTGGAGACGATGAGAATTTCAGGATGCTCCGGGTGTCGCCACTGGCCGAGCACGTGGATCTCCAGCTTGCCGAAACGCCGACTGAAGTCGATTTGTTGCTCCGCTGTCAGCTCCTGATCGCGAAACAGTAGAACGGAATGCTCTTCATAGGCTGCGCGCACGACGGCGACGCTGTCACTGCCCACAGGCCGGGAGAGGTCGATCCCGCGCACCTCGGCGCCCAGAACCGCGTCGAAGGGATGGATGGAAGCAGTCATGCCGGTGGTACTGTTGCGAAAGCTCCGCTGCGCGCCCGGGACGGGGCATCGATCGCTACTGTACACTGTTGCAGACCGGCAACGAAAGGTGTGAGCCGCGTGTTGGAAGTACGGCAACTGGGCGTTGCGCTGGGCGCGGAGATCCGCGGCGTGGATCTGTCGCAACCTCTGGACGCCACAGCGGTGGATTTCGTCCGCAACGCGTTCCTCGAGCACATCGTGCTGGTCATTCGCGGTCAGTCCCTGGCGCCGGCCGCGCAGATCGCCTTCACCGGGCACTTCGGCGCCGTGGAACCCCATCCACTCAATAGCCGTCGGGGATTTCCCGACTTCCCCGAGCTCCTGGTGCTGGAGAATCGCCCCGGCAAGCCTGGAGCCCGCAACGACTTCTGGCATTCCGATATCTCCCACGCCGAATGCCCGCCAGCGGTGTCCCTGCTCCACGCGCTCGAGGTGCCGGAAGGGCGTGGAGATACGATGTTCTGCAATATGTATGCGGCCTATGAGCAGCTTTCTCCCGGCATGCAGCATCTCCTCGAAAATCTCCAGGCGCAGCACAGCGGCGAGGCCACCGCGAAGCGCAATCGCGAAGCGGCCACCGATGCGCTGCCGATAGCCGAGGTACCCCCGCCGATGGCGCATCCCGTGGTGCGCACACACCCGGAAACGGGCCGCAAGGCGCTGTACGTCAATCCGTTCTTCACCCAGCGATTTACCGACATGGACGAAGCCGAGAGCGCGCCTATCTTGAAATACATCTACGAGCTGTCCACGCGCCCGGAAAATGTTTACCGGCACCGCTGGACAAGCGGCGACGTGCTCATGTGGGACAACCGTTGTGCCATGCACTACGCCATCAAGGACTACGACGAGCGCACCCCCCGACTCTTGCATCGCACCACAGCCGCCGGCGATCGGCCGTACTGAAAGGGGGCCGGTCAGCGAGCTTGCTCGCTCTTACCGAAAGATGTAGATGGGGCTCGACCAGATCAGGTGACCGTCTTCCTGGGTGACGCGCACGTAGAGGGCGTTGTCGCCGTCGGGTTTGAGTGTGATTCGGCGCGTGAGCTTCAGCCGCGTATGGGGGTTGTCGTCGGGCATCCGGAACACGCGG
>CAXMNG010000325.1:0-12733 GCA_964194585.1 Salibacteraceae bacterium
CAAGGGCACGCCCTGTGGGCTCAGGTATCTCGTGGGTGCCTGGAAGGATGCCTTGCGCAAGGCGAAGCTCTCAGAACGTCCCTTCCACAGCTTGCGGCACACCTACGCGAGCGCGATGCTGCGCAACAACGTCAACGTGAAAGTGGCCTCGGTTCTCATGGGTCACGCTTCCGTTTCGATAACGCTCGACACGTACTCGCACCTGCTTCCCGACGACACTGCCGAGGTCGGTGAGAAGGTCGCCGCCGCCATGCTGGCGCGGTAGCAAAAAGGAAAGTGGTAGCAGAATGGTAGCATTTGCCCAAAAGCAGCCAATTCTGAGGGCTCAGATCGGGCGCAAGCTATTGAGAGTTAAAGCGATACGTGCAATGCGTGCGCTTGGTGGTTCAAGAAGTACTCCTCCTTGAGTTTGCAGTGCAGTACTCGAGAGAACTCGAACAGATCCTGTTCGCTCGCGATCGTGGGCAGCTTCAGCCCGTGTGCGAAAACGCTCTCGAGCACGGATTGGTGCGCACACCAGCCCACCAGCCCGACGTAGGAGCCGTCGACCTCGAGGATCTTTTCGGGCCTCGCAACGTAGCGCGCCGACAGCTTACGCGAGCCGAAGCTCATAAGAGTATCGGCCGCCATGCACGCTACCCCGGCCTTCTCGACCATAACCAGCGTTGACATTGGACCATCTCCTGACAGTGTGACCCTGAGGATCACGCGGCAAAACGTCACCGTGCGCGGCGCGACGCCGCGTTTCACGATACGAAACTGTGTGTGCTCGGTGGCGCGGGCGCGCCAGTGTCAGGAATGAGGCACGGGCAATGCGATCGGCGCGACCGAGAAGCGATTTTCAATAAGTGTGCGCATGACCGTTTGTCCGTAAGTAGAAGCTCGAACGTTGAAGGCGCGGGATGCTATAGGGCCGGGCGGGGTATGTCAACGGCAACGCCGCGCATGGAATAGAAACAACCATTTTCAGATGGCTGCGCCATCCGATCAGAAGCGTTTGAGGTTGGTTTCCTGGATGATCAGCAGTTGGTAGCCAAACAGTGCGTTCAAGTGGTGCAGGTAGACATGTTGTCCATAGTCGCGCCACAGGGCCGTGACCCGCTCGTCGACGCCGCGATAGTAGTCCACCAGCATGGTGGGCGACGGCTCCGCCAGCGGTTGCTCCGCTGCCACCTCTTTGATGAGACTCAGCCAGGTCTGGCTGACACCCATGATGAACCATGGCCAGCTGGCCTGGATCTCGGCTGGCCAGGCCGGATCGCTGGAGCGTGCGACAGACGGTAGCTCGGGGCGCTCCACCTTGCTCATGCTAACTGAAGTGATTCGGCCGTCCGACTCCAGCCACTGGAGCACCGACGCTTCGCGGATCTGCCTGTAGAGAATGTCGGCGCTGACCGCGTTCGTATACGCGAGCAAGCTGAATCGATGCCCCGTCTCGTCATCCGCAGCGCGTCGATGAAAGCGCCACAAGCTGATGGCCGAGCCGGCGTCGGACAGGGCCGGAGCGTAAACCTGATCCGCCAGCAGCGCATCCAGATGCCAGTCGGGGGTCTGCTCCGGATCCCAACGCATTATGATGGCGATACGCCACCAGGCGTCCTCGTTCCCGGCGGCGGTCATGGGCACCGGGGGCAGGTCGTTGGCCGGCGCACGAATCGTCACCACCCGGGTGCAGGCGGACAGCGAGAGCAGCATGGCGAGCAGGGCGACCCCGGTCAGTGATGGCATTCTGGACATGGACAAGCGTGTCTCGAGCTGCCGGCCGAGGGTGGGCGAATAAGAGGATCGTCCGGCGCCTCAATTCAAAGTGGTCGAAATGGGGAGCGATGTCCATGTCGGCGTGCGCGAGACCGCGACTCGGTCACATCGCCTCGGCCTCGGACTCGTCTACATCACACTCGGTCAAGGCTTGATCGAGGATCGAGACGGCGGTGTCGATCTGCTCGCGGGTTACAGTCATTGGCGGCGCGATGCGAATGATGTTGGCTACGGAACGCCGTCCGACGTTCAGGCTTGCCCCGAGTTCCAGGCAACGCCTGCTCACTTGGAAACCGAGCTCGCGGGCGGGGGCCTTGGACTGGCGATCCTTCACCAGCTCGACGCCGAGAAGCAGTCCCCGCCCGCGGACGTCACCGATGGGCTCGTGACGCTGCTGGAGCGCGAGCAGCTGCTCCTTCATATAGGTACCGAGTTCCCGTGCGCGCTCCGAGAGGGCGTCCCGGACGATGATCTCGATGACTTTGGCACCGACGGACGCAGGTAGTGGATCGGCCGCGTGGGTGGTGTAGAAAATATAGCCCCGGTCGTAACACTGCTGCTCGATCTCGGCCGACGTGATTGTCGCCGACAGTGGCAGACCCGCGCCGAGGGTCTTCGACAGAGTCAGGATGTCGGGCACGACACCTTCATGCTCGAATGCGAAGAGATCCCCGGTGCGGCCAAGGCCGGTCTGCGCCTCGTCGAGGATCAGCAGCATGCCGCGCTCGCTGCACTTGCTCTTCAGCGCCTGGAGGTATCCGGGCGGCAGCTCGATGATCCCGGCCGAGCTCAGAATCGGCTCGGCGATGAACGCCGCGTAGCACCCCACCGATTGTCGGTCCAGCATCTGGAACCCGAAATCCAGCTCTTCCTTCCAGTCGTAACGACCGTTGACCGCGAACGGGGACCGGTAGGCATCGGGCGTCGGCAGCGCCAGTGCACCAGGCAACGTCGGGCCGTAGCCCTGCCGCGCACCGTTGAAGGTGCTGGACCCGGCGCCGCCGGTAACCCCGTGCCAGGAACGGTCGAAGCCCACCACCTCGAAGCCGCCAGTGGTCATCTTCGCCATCCGTAGCGCCGCCTCGTTGGATTCGCCGCCGGTGCTCAGTGGAAGCACCTTCGAAAGCGAGTCGGGCAGGATGCCGGTGAGCGCCTCGGTGAGCCGCAGGACGGGCTTGGACAGGAGGCTGCTGTGCACGTGATCGAGCTCTGCGATGGCGTCGCGCACGGTCGCTACGATCTCGGGATGGGAGTGTCCGAGGATGCCGCTCATCTGGCCCGACGTGAAGTCAAGCACCTGGCGCCCGTCGGGGCCGTACATGTACGCGCCCTCGGCACGCTGGATGATGAGGTCGGCAAAGTCGCCGCCGTAACGGAAAACATTGTGGGTCATCGTTGGTTGCTCGAGGATGGTAACGACACCGTCGAGTATACTCGCTGCCACTCGTTGATCATGCGATGACCGTCGCCACTGCCGGGGAATGGCCTCGCCGGTGGGGTGTAGCTCGCGACAATTTCCGGCAAAGGTGCCCCTATGTCTCAATGGCAGTTCTGGATCGACCGCGGCGGCACGTTCACGGACGTGGTCGCACGGGATCCCGAGGGCGGCTATCACACCCATAAGCTGCTGTCGGAGGCGCCGGAGCGCTACGCGGACGCGGCCCTGCAGGGGATCCGGGATCTGATGGGGGTTGCGCCGGACGCTGCCATCCCGGCCGCGCAGGTACTGTGCGTGAAGATGGGCACCACGGTTGCAACCAACGCGCTGCTCGAGCGCAAGGGCGAGCGCGTAATTCTGCTGGTGACCCGGGGATTCGTCGATGCGCTGCGCATCGGCAACCAGACCCGGCCCCATCTGTTCGAGCTGGACATCGAGCTGCCGGAATTGCTCTACGAGCGTGTCGTCGAGATTGGCGGCCGGTACCGGGCCGACGGGCGCGAGCTCGAGCCACTGGATGCGGAGGGCGCGCACGACGCACTGGTGCATGCTCACGCGGAAGGCATCCGCGCGTGCGCCATCGCGTTCATCCACGGCTACCGCTACCACGATCACGAGACGGCGGTCGCCGACATGGCGCGAGAGATCGGATTCACTCAGATCTCGGTCTCTCACCTGGTCAGCCCCCTGATGAAGCTCGTCGGACGCGGCGATACCACCGTCGTGGATGCGTATCTGTCGCCCATCCTGCGCCGCTACGTGGACCGGGTGGCGACGGATCTCGAGGGCGCGCGGTTGATGTTCATGCAATCCAACGGCGGACTGGTGGATGCGCGCATGTTCCAGGGCAAGGACAGCATCCTCTCGGGACCCGCCGGCGGGGTGGTGGGCGCGGTGCGCACCGCTGCCAGTCTCGGCATCGACCGCATCATCGGTTTCGACATGGGCGGCACATCCACCGACGTGTCCCACTACGCGGGCGAGTACGAGCGCGCCTTCGAGACTGAGGTCGCCGGCGTTCGCATGCGCGCGCCGATGATGCGTATTCACACCGTCGCCGCCGGCGGCGGATCCATCCTGCACTTCGATGGCAGCCGTTACCGGGTGGGACCGGACTCCGCGGGCGCGGACCCGGGGCCGGCGTGTTATCGGCGCGGCGGTCCGCTCACGGTGACCGACTGCAATGTGATGCTCGGCAAGCTGGCCCCTGCGTTTTTCCCCAACGTGTTCGGGGAAGCCGGCGACCAGGCCCTCGATGCCGGATGCGTGCGTGACCGGTTCACGGCCCTCGCAGCCCGGATCGCGACCACCACCGGAGACGACCGAACACCCGAACAAGTCGCCGAGGGCTTCCTGCAGATCGCCATCGAGAACATGGCGAACGCGATAAAGAAGATATCCATTCAGCGTGGCTACGACGTCACACGCTACACGCTGAACTGCTTCGGCGCCGCGGCCGGGCAGCACGCATGCCTGGTGGCCGATGCGCTCGCGATCAAGAGTGTCCTGGTCCACCCGTACGCGGGTGTGCTATCGGCCTACGGTATGGGGCTCGCCGATCTGCGGGTGATCCGGGAGGCGGCGGTGGAGGCGCTGCTCAGCACCGACGACGTGGCCGCCCTCGAGGACACACTCGATGGGCTCGAGGCCGATGGTCGGCGCGAGATGCGCGAGCAGGGGGTGGAGGATGCGCTGATACGGTGCGTGCGCAAGGTCCGGGTGCGTTACGAGGGAACCGACACGCCGCTCGAGGTGGACTTCGGCGGCGTCGATGCCGTCGTCGCGGCGTTCGAGGCGGTCCATCGCGGGCGCTTCGGTTTCATCTCCGAGGACAAGAGTCACATCGTCGAGGCCCTCGCGGTCGAGGTGATCGGTGCCACCGACAGCGCCGAGGATCCGCAGATCGTTGATCCGGGTGACGGCGTCGAACCTTGCCCGCTCGCACACCATCGCGTCGTATTCGGCGGCACGGCCCACGAGACCGGCTTCTTCGCGCGTGCCGGGCTCGCGCCCGGAAGCTGTATCGCCGGGCCCGCGGTGATCGTCGAATCCACCTCCACCACGGTGCTGGAACCGGGGTGGTCCGCGCGCATGAGCGAACGGGGGCATTTGACCCTCGAGCGCACGGTACCGCGCGCGGGCGCACGCGCCATCGGCACCGATGTCGATCCGGTGATGCTCGAGATCTTCAACAGCCTGTTCATGTCCATCGCCGAACAGATGGGTGCGGCGCTCCAGAACACCGCGTCATCGGTCAACATCAAGGAGCGGCTCGACTTCTCCTGCGCGGTGTTCGACGGTGCCGGGAATCTGGTCGCCAATGCGCCCCACATTCCGGTGCATCTCGGCTCCATGGGCGAGAGCGTGAAGAGCATCATCGCGAGCCGGACCGGCAGCATGCGCCGCGGTGATGCGTACATGCTGAACGCACCGTACAACGGTGGCACCCACCTGCCCGACGTCACGGTGATCACGCCCGTGTTCGGTGACGGCGAAGGTGACGGGATCCTGTTCTACGTCGCGTCGCGCGGGCACCACGCGGACATCGGCGGCATCACCCCCGGTTCGATGCCGCCCCACAGCCACACCGTCGAGGAAGAGGGCGTGCTCATCGATGATTTCCTCCTGGTCGAAGCTGGGAGTCTTCGCGAAGCCGAGACCTACGCGCTGCTCACCGGCAACGATTACCCGGCGCGCAACCCGCGCATGAACATCGCCGACTTCAAGGCCCAGGTGGCGGCGAACCGGATGGGCATCGCCGGGCTGCGAGGGATGGTCGAGGATTTCGGTCTCGACGTAGTGCACGCGTACATGCGCCACGTGCGCGACAACGCGGAGGAGAGCGTGCGTAGACTGCTGCACACCCTCGCGCCCGGTGAGTTCAGCTACGCCACGGACGACGGCGCGGTTGTTCGGGTCGCAATAACGGTGGACCGTGAGCGGCGCAGTGCGCGCCTCGATTTCACCGGTACCTCCGCGCAGCTCGCGTCGAACTACAATGCGCCCCGCGCAGTCACGATAGCGGCGGTGCTGTATGTGTTCCGTTGCCTGGTCGACGCCGACATCCCGCTGAACGAGGGCTGCCTCGCACCGCTGGAAATTATCGTTCCCGAGGGCAGCATGCTGAATCCCCGTTACCCGGCGGCGGTGGTCGCAGGCAATGTCGAGACCTCGCAACTCGTGACCGACGTGTTGCTCGGGGCGCTCGGTGTTGCGGGCGCTTCTCAAGGGTCGGCCAACAACTTCACCTTCGGTAACGCACGCTACCAGTACTACGAGACCATCGCGGGTGGCTCCGGCGGCGGCCGCGGCTACGACGGCGCAAGCGCGACCCACGTGCACATGACCAATACGCGGCTCACGGATCCGGAGGTGCTGGAATGGCGCTTCCCGGTACTGGTCGAGCGTTTTTCCATCCGTCATGGCAGCGGTGGCGCCGGCGCGCACCCTGGAGGCGACGGCGCCATCCGGCGGGTGCGCTTCCTGGAGCCGATGACCGCGAGCATCATCTCCAGCCACCGCAAGGTGCCCACCTACGGTATGGCAGGGGGCGAACCGGGTGGCATCGGGCGCAACGCCATCGAGCGCGCCGACGGGACGACGGAAGAGCTCGCCGGCGGCGCACAGGTCGAGATGGGCGCCGGGGATGTGTTCGTGATAGAGACCCCGGGTGGGGGTGGCTATGGGAAGGTGGGCGAAGCGTAACCTGAAATTGTCGCCGTGGAGATTGAGGCCACACCGATGACCGATAACGTTGCAAAGTGGTTGGAAGAGCTTGGTCTCGGCGAATACGCGGCCGCGTTCGCGGACAATGCGATCGATTGGGATGTATTGTCCGATCTCACCGAGGCTGACCTGGAGAAAGTTGGTGTCAAGCTCGGTCATCGAAAGAAGCTCCTCAAAGCGATAGCGGCGCTAGCGGATGAGAAACCGCAGGTTCCCGTACTGTCTTCCGGGGTACCGACCCCACAAGCCCGCGCGCTGGACGAGAACCTGGCGGCGTGGGAGCGACGCCCTGGTGAGCGCAAGCCGGTGACGATGCTGTTTGCGGACATCATGGGTTCGACTACGCTCACCGAGAAGCTTGATCCGGAAGAGACTCATGATCTGCTCTACGGTGCGACACAGAGAATGTGTGAAGCGGTAGAGAACAATCGGGGGACGGTATGCCGCTTCATGGGCGATGGGGTGATGGCGATGTTCGGGGCACCTGTGGCGAGCGAGCATCATGCGGTGGATGCCTGCGAGGCGTCGCTCAACATGCAGCACGCGATCCGTGATTACGCGAACGACATCGAGGTCCGTCACGGAAGTGGGTTACAGATACGCGTAGGGCTGCATTCCGGTGAAGTTGTCGTGCTGACAGTGGGTGAGGGGGACAAGGTTGAGTACGACGCCTCGGGACCGACGGTGCCGATTGCGGCACGCATGGAGCAAATCGCCGAGCCGGGTGAAGTCTATCTAACCACCGCTACCCACTCGCTCGCCGCACACAGGATCGAGACTGCAGCGCTCGAACCGGTGTCGGTCAAGGGGATCTCCGAGCCTGTATCCGTGTTTGCCCTTCGTCGAGTGACGTCGCCTGAGGAGGTGCGGCCCGGTAGCGCACGCACGCCCTTCGTGGGCCGGCGCGCGGAACTCAATCAGTTCAGAGGCATGCTGGCGGGCTGCCTCGAAGAGAGCCACGGTCAGACGGTTTACGTTCGCGGTGACCCCGGGATTGGCAAAACACGACTGGTCGAGGAGTTCGCGAACATCGCTGCTGAGAAAGGCGTTTCATGTCGGCGCAGTCTCGTGCTGCCTTTCGGAGCCGGTAAGGGCCAGGACGCAATTCGGTCGCTCGTGAGGAGCCTGCTCGGCATCCCGCTGGGAAGCGGCAAGGCCGAGCGACAACGAGCAGCGGGCACGGCGCTCACCGATGGCCGGCTCCTCACTGACCAGGCGGTTTTTCTCAACGACCTGTTAGATCTCCCTCAGCCGACAGAACAGCGCGCCCTATACGACGCCATGAACAATGCCACGCGCATTGAAGGCAAGCAGGCACTCGTAGCGAGTCTGGTTACGAGAGTGAGCGACAACCAGCCCATCCTTATGGTCGTCGAAGACGTTCACGGGGCCGATGCTCTTACGCTCACATACCTGGTGACGCTCACGAAGACGGTGGCGGAGTGTCCTACACTGCTTGTGATGACTTCACGTATGGAAGGCGACCAGCTCGACCAGACCTGGCGCAGCTCCACCGGGGGCAGTCCTTTCTTCACGATTGATCTGGGCCCTCTGAGAAAGCAAGATTCGATTGCGCTCATCTCCACGTTCATCGATCCCGCGAATCGTTTGGCCGAGAATTGCCTTAATCGCGCAGCGGGCAACCCCCTCTTTCTCGAACAGCTTTTGAGTAATGCAAGGGAAGGCGCTTCGGAGAGCCTTCCCGACTCAATACAGAGCCTGGTGCTTGCCCGGATTGATCGGCTGGAGCCTGAGGACAAGCGGGCGCTGCAAGCGGCCTCAGTCATTGGTCAGCGTTTCGACCTGAATCCGCTCAGACATCTACTCGGGACTCCAGAATACGATTGCCGAGAGTTGGTCGCGCACAACCTGGTACGTCCAGAGGGGTATGGCTACCTGTTTGCCCATGCGCTGATTCAAGAAGGTGTGCGCGGCTCACTCCTCAAGCGACAACGCCAGAAACTACACAGAAAGGCCGCGGAATGGTTTGCAGGCAGTGATCCGATGTTGTACGCCGAACATCTCGGGCATGCGGGTGATGCGGGTGCTGCCGAGGCTTTTCTTGACGCGGCCCGCGACCAAGGCCAGCAGTACCGCTATGAACGCGCTCTGAGCCTGATTGAACGAGGATTGAGTTTCGATCCCGCGCAATCGATTGGACACCAGCTTCTCTGCCTCAAAGGACAGTTCTTACACGATTTGGGCGACATCAAGTCCTCGATGCGCTCGTTTCATGAGGCGCTCGATAATGCTGACAACGATGTGCAGCGCTGCGATGCATGGATGGGATTGGCAGCCGGTATGCGGATTTCCACAGACTATAGTGCAGCACTCGAATTACTGAACAAGGCCGAGCCCATCGCGACGAAGCACGGGCTTACTCTTCAGCTTTCGCGGCTCCATCACATGAGGGGCAATCTGTACTTTCCTCTCGGCAGGGTGGACGACTGCCGAGAGGAGCACGGTCTGGCACTGAAGTATGCGCGCGAGTCTGGCTCCGTGGAGGATGAGGCTCAGGCGTTAGGCGGTCTCGGGGACGCGGAGTACGCACGGGGCCGCATGAGGTCGTCGCGCGACTACTTTCGCCAATGCCTGGAGCAGTGCCACAAATATGGATTCGGCCGCATCGAGGTCGCCAATCGGGCTCAGATGGGCGCCACGATGATGTTCTGCGGCGACTGGCGAGGTGCGAGGGACGAACTTAGCGTTGCCATCGAAGCGGCCCAAAGGGTGGGTCACCGTCGGGCAGAGATGAATGCGCATGCCTGTCTCTCGCTCGCACTCATAGATATGGGGGATTGGAAGGAGGTCGAGAAAGCTACCGAGCGATGTTTTGATCTCTCGAAGCAACTTGGTGCTCGCGCCTGGGAGCCAATGTCCTTAGCTCATCGAGCATCGACCCTCGTGGCGAACGGTCGACGCAGCGACGCGATGGACGTTTTGCGCGAAGCGGAATCGCTTCAGGAGGAAGTCGGGAGTGCCGCGTTCACCGCAGGGGATGTCTACGGCACGATGCTGGTTGCATCCGAGGACGCAGAGGCGCGGGAGAGGGTGTTACGGCAAGGTGAGAAAGTGTTGGAAGGATGGTGTCTGTCGCACGTGCATCTTCGCTTTTACCGAGACTTGATGGAAGCCTCCCTGGAAAATGCTGATTGGAGCACGGTCGAGCGCGCCGCCAGGTTGCTCGAAACCTTCACGCATGCTGAGCCCTTGGCCTGGAGTGATTTCTTCATCGCCCGTGCACGTGCGCTCGCGGCTTTCGGCAGAGGCGATCGTAACGATGTTACGATGCGGGAGCTTCAACGTCTGCGCGACGATGCAAACCGCGCGGGCCTCATGGCCGCACTCCCTCGTTTGGACAAAGCGCTCTCGGCAGCTTAATCGACCACGTCGCGCGCCCGTGCAAACGGGGCCGGGCCCATCAAACGTCCTTTAGGAGCAATATCCAGTTGCTTCCGGGATTCTCCCACCGCTCCTTCACCATTGGCCTTGTCGCGTGCTCCCTGTATCCAAGCCTTTCATAAAGACGTCGCGCTCCAGTGTTGGCGTCTGAAACAATCATGCTCAGGCCACTCTTATCGCAGTCCACAGCGATCCTTTCAGCGATTGACAATAGCTGCGATCCGTAACCCCTTCCTCGATGTCCTGGGTACGTAGCGAGCACACTGACATACCAGGTGCCAGGAGCCAGGTCTTCCAACTCCTGCAGGGGCACAAGTATGGCGAGCGAACGGTGCAGGCGGTCCTCTTCGAGCGGATACCCAATCAGGCATGCGACCACCTCGCCGTCTTCTTCCTGGATCACCGCGTTGCGGTAAGAAAGCGCACCACTCTCCCTTTTGGCTCTGCTTTGCCCAATCTCCCATGCGATCTCATCAGGAGCAGCCATCTCACTCCAGAGGTAGAGGGGCAGTCCTTCTCCGGCCATGTTGACCAGTTCTGCCATAGCGGGAGCATCTTCCGGAGTGGCCGATCTGTAAGGGGGTTGCAGTTCGATCATCGGAATCACCAAAAGCAATTCCTTCGAATGCTATGTCACCATAAAGCGGCGGTCCAATATTCCGATACTCGCTTAACGAAACCATCCACAATACTGAGGCAATGCCGAAATGCCACTAATCGGCCCCGGCACTATTTCCTGGTGAGTGTGGCTGGGAGCTGCACATCAGCTAGGAAGTGAGATTGCGCGTCACGCGGGTCCAGCGGGGCGTTTTTCTGCCTATCTCGGGTTACCGGGTTGTCAGTATGGCGTTGAAGCTGGCCGACACACGATCCCGATCACTGTTGTTCCTGGGCACCTTGTGGGGCAGCCACGCTGGGAAAATGAACATCGTGCCTTCATCGCCCTTGAAAATGACCTGGGGGCTGGTGATCGGATCGACCTCTCCGGGCAACGACTTCGGGTTGTAATCGTGGAATTGATTGAGATCCACGAATACCAGATCGCCACTGTTTTCGGGCTTGTCGATATAGTAGACGCCGCTCAGCAGGGTAGGCTTGTGGGAATGGGACTGTGTGAGCTCGCCTGGAGCCGTCACGTGCAGCCAGTAATTACCGAGCGTGAGTTGGTGTCCCGTCAAATCCCACTTGCGCTCCCTGGCGATATCGTTGCAACCGCAGATAAAATACTCGAGCACTATCCGAATTGACGGTAGATCTTCGATGGCAATGAACCGGTCCTCCCTGAAGCTATGGAGCGAATCGAATGTTGATTGATTCTCCTCATCGAGCTTGTCCCAGTCGAGCTGCGCCATCTCCTTTCGGATGGCTTGGTTGACCGGCTCATAGTCGGAAAATTTCAGGCGCCAGATGGGCGTCGGAAAGCACAAAGTGAGAACCTGCTCTTCAGCCTGCACTGCATCACTCCGATAGCCGACCACCATGGCGGCCGGGGACCTGAACACTGGCGATCAGCGTAACCGATCGCAGAGTTCGATACACTCGCCACCAGGATTCTACCTGGCGAAAATCCGGCATGAAAATCACACCCACGATAGTCACCATGGTCCTGGTGCTGTTTCCCGCCTCCCCGATGGCGCAAAACACGGGTCTCGAAGCGCGTATCGATGAGCTCGAGGCGGCTCTCGACCATCTGCAGGAGCGCATCGAAAGGCTCGAGCAGCAGCAAACCCCACGGCGCATGAGCGAGGCTGAGGCCGCGGCGGTTCTGCGCAAGAAGCAGGTGGACGACGCATGCACGGAGCAACTCGGACCGGCACCGGAGTTCGCCCCCGTCCTGGGAACAAAAGTGAACCCGGAATTCATGGCGTACATGAAAAAGCATCGAGCATGCGTGCGCGAGCAGGGGCTGCAGTAGCGACATAGCATGCGCACGGTTTTACGGTCACGGGCAACGATTACATTTCAGATACATTCCACGAGTAGAGATGTGCACCCGGACCCCGAGTTCTATAAGCTCGACCGGCAAGGGACATGACCATTGTGGGAATCACCCCATCCCATGGACGCGGGCCACTCTACACTGCAGTCTCGGATGCCATCGAGATCCTGTTCAACATTCCACAGTGACCTGGGTCCACTCAGGGAGGAGCGTGCGATGAATGCATCGACGACATCAGCGACCCGCAGGCGAAGGTGCTTTGCCGGCTTGGCTGTCATCGCCGTAGTACTCTTGCAGGGATGTGCGAACTACCAGACCCGCGTGGCCGATGGCAAACCTCTGGAGGCGGAGTACCAGGGCGGGATGATGAGCGCCTATGCGTGGGGCTCATGGGTGAGCCCCGAGATCATGTCCGCGGAGGAGTGTAAGCGAGGGATGTACGACGTCGTCGTGGAGAGTAACTATCTCTA
>CAXMNG010000326.1:0-9815 GCA_964194585.1 Salibacteraceae bacterium
ATGCCCGGGGACAACATCCAGGTAAAGGTGAACCTGATCGCGCCGATTGCGATGGAAGAGGGCTTGCGGTTTGCGATCCGCGAGGGTGGACGCACCGTGGGTGCAGGCGTCGTCGCGAAGATCATCGAGTGATGATGACGAAGTAGGGGATTTCTGAATGGCCAACCAACGTATTCGCATTCGACTCAAGGCATTCGATCATCGATTAATCGATCAGTCGGCATTCGAGATCGTCGAGACCGCGAGACGCACGGGCGCTCAGGTGAGGGGGCCGATTCCCTTGCCGACCCGCAAGGAACGCTTCACCGTGCTCATTTCGCCCCACGTGAACAAGGATGCCAGGGATCAATACGAAATCCGTACCCACAAACGCATTCTGGATATCATCAATCCGACGGATAAGACCGTCGACGCGTTGATGAAGCTCGATCTTGCGGCGGGCGTGGACGTTCAAATCAAGCTCAACTGAGTCGAAGATCATGACCATCGGATTAGTCGGACGAAAATGCGGAATGACGCGGGTCTTCACCGAAGACGGCGGATCGTTGCCGGTGACGGTCATCGAGGTGACGCCGAATCGCGTCACTCAGATAAAAAACATCGACAACGACGGATACCGTGCCCTGCAGGTGACCACCGGGAGCCGCCGCGCGAAGCTCTTGAACAAGCCGCAGGCCGGGCACTTCGCGAAAGCGCATGTGGATGCGGGCCGTGGTCTGTGGGAGTTTCGCCTGGATGCCGACGAGGGCGCGGATCTCGAGGTCGGCTCAGAGTTGAAGGTCGATCGCTTCGCCGCCGGTCAGAAGCTGGATGCTCGGGGCTGCACCATCGGCAAGGGTTTTGCCGGAGTGGTGAAACGGTACAATTTCCACATGCAGGACGCCACCCACGGCAACTCGCTTTCCCATCGGGCGCCGGGGTCCATCGGTCAGAATCAAACGCCGGGTCGCGTCTTCAAAGGCAAGAAGATGTCCGGCCACATGGGGAACGTGATGCGCACAGTCCAGAATCTGGAAGTGGTGCGCATCGACGAGGAACGCAATCTCATTCTGCTCAAGGGCGCCGTTCCCGGCCCCAAGGGTGGCGACGTGGTTTTGAGCCCGGCGGCGAAAGCCGAGGCCTCTCCGCCGGCTTGAGCCAGGGATTCAGGAAGGCGTGATGAAACTTGGCTTAGTCACTGCGAAAGGCGCGAAAGCGTCGAAGAACGTCGAGGTGTCGGAGGCGGCATTCGGCGCGACCTATAACGAGCCACTGGTGCATCAAGTCGTGACCGCCTTCATGGCCGGCGCCCGACGGGGTACCCGTGCGCAGAAGTCGCGCGCCCAGGTGAGCGGCGGCGGCGCCAAGCCGTGGAACCAGAAGGGCACCGGACGCGCCCGCGCGGGAAGCATCCGCAGCCCTATCTGGCGCAGCGGCGGCGTCACCTTCGCGGCCGCGCCCAAGGACTATTCCCAGAAGGTCAACCGCAAGATGTATCGTGGCGCCATGCGATCGATCTTCTCCGAACTCGTGCGCCAGGAACGTCTCGTGGTGCTCGAGGAGTTCGGCGTGGACGCGCCGAAAACCAAGCAGCTGACCACCAAGCTCAGCGACCTGGGATTGCAGGACGTGCTCATCGTGACCGCGGAGTTCGAGGAGAACCTGGCGCTCGCGGCGCGCAATCTTCACTGGATGACAGTTATCGAAGCCAGCCAGATTAATCCCGTGAGTCTCATCGCCTTCGACAAGGTCTTGATCACGGTGCCGGCGTTGAAGCGCGTCGAGGAGAGATTGGGATGAACGACGAGCGCCTGATGAAAGTGCTGCTCGCGCCCCATGTGTCGGAGAAGAGCACGCGCATCGCGGATTCCTCGAACCAGGTGGTCTTTCGAGTGCTTCCGGACGCCTGCAAGCCGGAGATCAAGCGCGCGGTCGAGAAGATGTTCAATGTCGAGGTGATGAGCGTCCGCACTGCCTCGTACAAGGGTAAGCAGAAGCGCTTCCAGCGCACGCCGGGCAAGCGTTCCGACTGGAAGAAAGCCTATGTGCGTCTGAAACCCGGCCACGATATCGATTTTCTTGGCGGGGAATGAGACCTGAACCATGCCATTGATCAAGACAAAGCCCACATCCCCCGGCCGGCGATTCGTCGTCAAGTCCAGTCAGCCGGACTTGCACAAAGGCGAACCCTACGGCCCGCTCGTCGCTCACAAGAGCAAGTCGGGAGGTCGGAACAACAAGGGTCGTATTACCAGCCGGCATCGCGGCGGTGGACACAAGCAGCGTTATCGGATCATCGATTTCAAGCGCACCAAGGACGGTATCGTCGGGCGCGTGGAACGCCTGGAATACGACCCCAACCGGACTGCCCATATCGCGCTCATTCTCTACCCCGACGGTGAGCGGCGTTACATCATCGCGCCGAAAGGCGTGGCCGCGGGAGATGAAGTGAGCTCCGGCGCCGATGCGCCTATCAAGGCCGGGAGTTGTCTGCCGATCCGGAACATTCCCGTGGGCACCACCGTGCACTGCGTGGAGCTGAAACCGGGCAAGGGCGCGCAGCTGGCGCGCAGTGCCGGCACGAGCGTGCAGCTCGTTGCCCGTGAGGGTCAGTTCGCGACCCTGCGATTACGTTCCGGGGAGCTCAGACGGGTACCCATCGACTGCCGCGCGACGGTGGGAGAGGTGAGTAACTCCCAGCACGGGCTTCAGTCCCTGGGCAAGGCCGGCGCGACCCGCTGGCGCGGCGTGCGTCCCACCGTTCGTGGTGTCGCCATGAACCCTGTGGATCATCCCCACGGCGGCGGCGAGGGTCGATCCTCCGGTGGACGTCATCCGGTGACGCCCTGGGGTCAACCCACCAAGGGCCACAAGACGCGGCGCAACAAGCGCACCGACGGCATGATTGTCCGCCGGCGCAAACGCGGCAAGGGAGGATAAGGGATGCCACGCTCGATCAAGAAGGGCCCCTTCGTGGACCACCACCTGGTGCAGAAAGTGGATCAGGCACGGGCGACGAACAACAAACGGCCTATCAAGACCTGGTCCCGGCGCTCCATGATCGTGCCCGACATGGTCGGGCTGACCATCGCCGTGCACAACGGCCGGCTGCACGTGCCGGTGCTGGTGACTGAAAACATGGTGGGCCACAAGCTGGGCGAGTTCGCTCCGACGCGCACCTTCAGGGGGCATTCGGGCGACCGCAAGGTCAAGAAGTAGCCCGACCCGGCGTGGGATATTGAAACTATGGAAGTATCGGCCAAATTGAAATTCGTGCGCCTGTCACCGCAAAAGGCTCGTCTGGTCGCAGACCAGATCCGCGGGCTGCCGGTTGAGCGGGCCGTGGAGTTACTCACCTTCAGTGACAAGAAGGCCGCAGGAATCTTGAAGAAGGTGCTCGAGTCGGCAATCGCCAACGCCGAGCACAACGAGGGCGCGGACATCGACGAGCTGCATGTGCAGACCGTGGTCGTCGACCAGGGCCCGACGCAGAAACGATTTAGGGCGCGGGCCCGTGGCCGCGTGAATCACATAATGAAGCGTACCAGCCACATTACGCTGACGGTATCGGATATCTGAGCGAGGGCACGATGGGTCAGAAAGTCAATCCAATCGGATTTCGCCTTGGCATAGTCAAGGACTGGAATTCCATCTGGTACGCCGACGGTCGCGACTATGCGGACAATTTGAATTCGGATATCGCGGTACGCGAGTTTATTCGCAAAAAACTCGCTCACGCTTCCATCAGCCGTATCGAAATTCAACGTCCGGCCAAGAATGCGCGAATCGTCATTCACACGGCGCGTCCCGGCATCGTCATCGGTAAGAAAGGCGAGGACATCGATGCGCTTCGCAAAGAAGTGGCCAACATGATGGGCGTGCCTGTGCACATCGGCGTGGAAGAGATCCGCAAGCCCGAGCTGGATGCCTATCTGGTGGCGGAGAACATCGCCGGGCAGCTCGTTCGACGTATCATGTTCCGGCGCGCCATGAAGCGGGCCGTCACGAATTCCATGCGCCTCGGCGCCGAGGGCATCAAGGTGAAGGTAAGTGGCCGCTTGAACGGCGCGGAAATCGCGCGGTCCGAGTGGTATCGCGAGGGCCGGGTGCCGTTGCACACGCTGCGTGCGGACATTGACTACGGGCTGGCCGAAGCACGCACAACTTACGGCGTGATCGGCGTGAAGGTCTGGATCTTCAAAGGCGAAATATTCGACAGCGCAGAGGAAAGCGAGGTAGCGGAGGCAGAAGCCGCCGCCGCCAGCTGACTGTAGTCAGGTAGTCGGAGCCAGGTAGAGTGGAGAAGTAGTCATGCTGCAACCAAAACGCACCAAATTCAGAAAGCAGCAAAAGGGCCGGAATCGCGGTAAGGCGAACGTCGGTAACAAGGTCAGCTTCGGTGACTTCGGCCTCAAGGCGACCACGCGCGGTCGTCTCACGGCCCGGCAGATCGAGGCGGCCCGGCGTGCCATTACCCGTCACGTGAAGCGCGGTGCAAACATCTGGATTCGCGTTTTCCCGGACAAGCCCATTACCAAGAAACCGCTGGAAGTCCGCCAGGGCAAGGGTAAGGGAAATGTCGAGTACTGGGTGGCCCAGGTACAACCCGGCCGCATGCTCTATGAAATCCAGGGTGTCGACGAGGAGCTTGCCCGGGCAGCATTCCGGCTGGCGGCGGCGAAGCTGCCGGTCCAGACCGCGTTTACGGTGAGGACGATACTCTGATGGATGCCAAAGAGCTTCGTGCCAAGAGCGCAGATGATCTGGAGAGTGAGCTCCTGGAGCTTTCCCGGGAGGCGTTCAATCTGCGCATGCAAAAAGGTACGGGTCAACTGTCCCGGCCGAACCAGGTGAAAGACGTCCGGCGAAGTATCGCCCGGGTGAAGACCATATTGAACGAGCGCCGCCGAGCGGAGAGCAAATGAGCGAGCAAACCACGACCGACGAGGGTGCGGATGCCGAAAAGCAGGCGCAAGGCCCGACCACGACCCGGACACTGGTTGGACAGGTCGTCAGCGACAAGATGGACAAGACCATGACGGTTCTCGTCGAGCGGCGCGTCAAGCATCCGCTTTACAAGAAGTACATACGTCGCTCGACGAAATTGCACGCGCACGACGAAGAAAACACGTGTCGCGTCGGTGATCTGGTGAGCATCGAGCCATGCCGTCCGGTGTCCAAGAGCAAGTCCTGGCGGTTGCACGAAATTCTCGAGCGTGCTCGTTGATAGTCCAGGTTCAGACGGAGTATTGACATGATTCAGATGCAATCAGAGCTGGTCGCGGCAGACAATAGTGGTGCCCGCCGCTTGATGTGTATCAAGGTCCTCGGTGGGTCGCGGCGTCGTTACGCGGGAATCGGCGATGTCATCAAGGTGACCGTGAAAGAGGCCATTCCACGCGGCAAGGTCAAGAAGGGTGAAATGTACAACGCGGTCGTTGTCAGGACGCGCAAGGGCGTGCGCCGACCTGACGGCTCGCTGATTCGATTCGACAGCAACGCAGCCGTTCTGCTCAATGCCCAGCTGCAGCCCATCGGCACGCGAATTTTCGGCCCGGTAACCAGGGAGCTCAGGAGCGAACGGTTCATGAAAATTGTTTCGCTGGCCCCTGAGGTTCTTTGAACCGGGAGGACACGGGAAATGGCCAAGATCAGAAAAGGTGACGAAGTGCTGGTACGCGCCGGCAAGGACAAAGGCAAGCGTGGCACGGTGCTCAGCGTTACTCCCGACGACCATGTCGTCGTAGAGGGAATCAACCTGGCCAAGCGCCACATGAAGCCGAATCCTCAGCGCGGTACGGGCGGTGGAATCGTGGAGAAGGAAATGCCGCTTCATATTTCCAATATCGGCATCTACAACGCCATGGAAGGCAAAGCCGACCGAATCGGCTACAAGCGCCTCGAGGACGGCAAAAAGGTGCGAATTTACAAGTCGACCGGTGAGGTCGTGGATGTTTGAGCTGCGTGAGCCAGTTGAGCGATAAAGCTATGACAAGACTGCGTGAACATTATAAGAGCACGGTTGAGCCGGCACTCATGGAGCGCTTCGGCTATCAATCCGTCATGCAGATTCCCCGGCTCGAGAAGATCACGATCAACATGGGAGTCGGAGAGGCGCTGGCCGACAAGAAAGTGCTGGACCATGCTGTTGCGGATCTTACCAAGATTTCCGGACAGCACCCGATCATCACCAAGGCGCGGAAATCGGTTGCCGCTTTCAAAGTGCGCGAAGGTTGGCCCATCGGGTGCAAGGTGACCGTCCGCGGCAATCGCATGTACGAGTTTCTCGACCGTCTGATCAACATCGCAATCCCGCGTACCCGGGATTTCCGCGGATTCAGTCCGCGTGCTTTCGACGGACGCGGCAACTACAGCCTGGGCGTGACCGAGCAGATAATATTTCCAGAGGTCGATTACGACCAGATCGACACGATCCGGGGATTGGATGTGGCGATTACCACCAGTGCGAGAACGGACGAGGAAGGTCGAGCGCTGCTCGAAGGGTTCAGTTTTCCATTCCGACAGAATTAAACGGCGGGAACCGATATGGCGAAGCTTTCACTGATTAACCGCGAAGCCAAGCGCTTGGCGATGGTGCAGAAGTACGCTTCCAAGAGGGCGGCGTTGAAAGCGAGGGTGAGCGATCAGAGTTTGACTGGCGACGAGCGCCGCGAAGCGATTCGCGAGCTTCAGCGCCTGCCGCGGAACGCGAGCCCGGTGAGGTTGCGAAACCGGTGCCGAATTACCGGCCGCCCCCATGGTTTCTACAGAAAGTTCGGCCTGGGTCGAAACAAGTTGCGCGAGGCCGCCATGCACGGTGACGTGCCAGGGCTCGTCAAGGCGAGCTGGTGACGGCATCAGTTACGGATTTTAACGAATTGCTGAGAGATTCAGTCGAGGCCACCGAAAAATGAGCATGCAAGATCCAATCGCGGATATGTTCACCCGCATTCGCAACGGACTGTCTGCAGGGAAGATGCGCGTGATCATGCCCATGTCCAAGCAGAAGATGGCGATCGCCAATCTTCTCAAGGACCAGGGGTATATTCGCGATCTGGCTACCGAGGATCAGAAGGGCAAGCCCCAGCTGTCCATCGTTCTCAAGTACCATGAGGGCAACCCCGTAATCGATAAAATTCAGCGGGTCAGCCGCCCGGGGCTGCGGGTTTTCAAGAACAAGGACAAGTTGCCGAGGGTCATGAACGGCCTCGGTATCGCGATTATTTCCACCTCTCGGGGCATGATGACCGACAAAGCGGCGCGCGAAGCCGGGCACGGCGGCGAAGTCGTCGGCATCGTCACCTAGGAGAGCGAGGGCATGTCCAGAGTTGCGAGTAAACCCATCAGCGTGCCGTCCGGCGTGGACGTCACGATCGAGGGCCGGACTGTCACTGTCAAGGGCCCCAAGGGGACGTTGGAGCATCGGCTCCACGAAACGGTTGAGGTCTCGCGCGGCGACGGTGCCCTGCATTGCAGCGTCCGCGAGGGCGCGGACAACAGCTTGGCGTTCGCTGGGACGACGCGCTCCGTGATCAACAACATGGTCGTGGGAGTCAGCGAGGGATTCGAGCGGCGCCTGCAACTCGTCGGCGTCGGCTATCGCGCGCAGATGCAGGGTAACGCGCTGAACCTGGCCCTGGGATATTCCCATCCGGTCAAGTTCCAGGCGCCGGAAGGCGTGACACTGGAGACACCTTCTCAGACGGAGATCGTGGTGCGCGGTTTCGACAAGCAGAAGGTCGGTCAGGCGGCGGCGGAGATCCGTGCCTTCCGGCCGCCGGAACCCTACAAGGGCAAGGGTGTCAAGTACAGCGATGAATTGGTTCGGCGCAAGGAAGCGAAAAAGAAGTAGGTACGCATATGGACAAGAAACGAATGAGAATGCGCCGCAGCGGGCGGGCGCGCGCGAAGATCAGAGAGCTGGACGTTCCAAGGCTTTGCGTACACCGCACGCCGTCGCATATCTATGCCCAGATCATCGTTTCCGGCGGCGCCGTGACGCAGGTCAGTGCATCGACGGTGGAAAAAGACGTCAAGAAGGACCTCGGCTTTGGCGGCAACATCAAAGCCGCCGTCGTCATCGGACGGCTGATCGCCGAGCGTGCCGTTGCCAAGGGCGTCGAGAAGGTCGCTTTCGACCGCGCCGGGTTCAGGTATCACGGCCGCATCAAGGCGCTGGCGGAGAGCGCGCGTGAGCACGGGCTGAAGTTTTAGGAGACAACGATGAAAGGGTCGAAAAATGGCTAATTTTCAAGGTCCATCGAGCAGCGACGATCTCGTCGAGAAGCTGGTCGGCATCAATCGTGTCGCCAAGGTGGTCAAAGGCGGCCGTCAGTTCGGCTTCACGGCCCTGACCGTGGTCGGTGATGGCAAAGGCCGTGTGGGTATGGGACGCGGAAAGGCCCGCGAAGTGCCCGCCGCCATCCAGAAGGCGATGGAAAATGCCCGCAAGAACATGATTTCGGTGGCGCTCAAGGGCGGTACCCTGCAGTACGCGATGATGGCCCGGCACGGCGCGGCCAAGGTTTACATGCAACCGGCATCGGAGGGCACCGGAATCATCGCCGGCGGTCCGATGCGGGCGGTGTTCGAGGTCCTGGGGGTGCGCGATGTGCTGGCGAAATGTATCGGTTCGCCGAACCCTATCAACGTCATCCGGGCGACCGTCAAGGGTCTCGCCGGGATGTCGTCTCCGGCGCAGATTGCGGCGAAGCGCGGCCTGCCGGTCGAGGAGATAGTGGGTTAAGCCATGGCTACCGGGAATTCGGACAAGAAGACCGTCAAGGTGACTCTGGTGCGCAGCATCAACGGCCGCCTCAAGAGCCACAAGGCCTGCGTGAGGGGCTTGGGGCTGCGCCGCATCCACCACACGGTGGAGGTGGAGGATACTCCCTGCACCCGCGGCATGATCAACAAGGTGTCGTACATGGTACGGGTCGAGGAGGCGTGACAGCCATGCAATTGAATCAATTGCGTCCCCGCGCGGGCGCGCGCAAGGCAGGCAAGCGTGTCGGCCGTGGCGCCGGCTCAGGAGTGGGCAAGACCGCGGGCCGGGGGCACAAGGGCCAGCGCTCGCGCTCCGGCGGCCATTCCGTGGTGGGTTTCGAGGGCGGCCAGATGCCGCTGCAGCGGCGCCTGCCGAAATTCGGATTCGTGTCCCGCAAGGCACGATTCAACGCTGAGGTGCGGGTTGGCGATCTGGGCTCGTTGAATGCCGACAGCATCGATTTGGAGGCTTTGAAGGTGGCGAAGATCGTTGGCAAGCGTGTCAAGCGCGCCAAGATCATCGCCGCAGGCAAGCTCGACAAGGCCGTCGTGGTCAAGGGCATTGCCGTGACCCCGGGCGCCCGGGCGGCCATCGAAGCGGCCGGCGGTAAGGTGGAGCCGAGCTGAATTCGATGGCACGGGCACCAAAAGCCGCCACTGGCGGCGGACCAACTGCCGAGCTCAAGCACCGGTTGCTGTTCGTGGTCGGCGCGTTGATCGTCTACCGCATGGGGTCCTACATACCGGTGCCGGGCATCGACCCGGTCGCTCTCGGCGTCCTGTTCGACCAGCAGCGCGGCACCATTCTCGACATGTTCAACATGTTCTCCGGCGGCGCGCTGGGGCGCTTTTCGGTGTTTGCCATCGGCATCATGCCTTACATCTCCGCGGCCATCATCATGCAGCTTCTCACCCACGTGGACCCGCGGCTGAAGGAGCTGCGCAAGGAAGGCGAGGCCGGGCGGCGCAAGATCACGCGCTATACACGCTACGGCACGGTCGCCCTGGCGAGCTTCCAGGCCCTGGGCGTCGCCATCGCGCTGGAAAGCCAGCAGGCGGGCGCGCTTCCG
>CAXMNG010000327.1:0-12098 GCA_964194585.1 Salibacteraceae bacterium
CCTGGACGACGGTCAGCGCCAGGGCTTCAATACGATGGTCTATTCGGAGTCCGAGATCGAGCGCATCTGCCGGGTGGCCTTCGATCTGGCCATGAAGCGCGGGCGCAAGCTGTGTTCGGTGGACAAGAGCAACGTGCTCGAAGTCAGCGAGCTGTGGCGCGAAGTGGCCGAGCGCGTAGGCGGTGACTACCCCGAGGTCGCGCTCTCCCACATGCTTGTGGATAACGCGGCCATGCAGCTGGTGCGCGAACCCCGGCAATTCGATGTCCTGGTCACCGACAATATGTTCGGCGACATTCTCTCCGATCTCGCTTCGATGTTGACCGGCTCCATCGGCATGTTGCCGTCGGCGTCCATGGATGCCGACGGCAAGGGCTTGTACGAGCCCGTCCACGGCTCGGCGCCGGATATCGCCGGTCAGGCGATTGCCAACCCGCTTGCCACCATCCTCTCGGTGGCGATGATGCTGCGTTACACTCTGGGTGCACCGGATCTGGCCGAGCGCATCGAGACCGCCGTCGCCCGGGTCCTCGACCAGGGGTTGCGTACCCCCGACATCCAGTCCCCGGGCACAAAGGCGGCGGGTACCGGTGAGATTGGCGACGCAGTCGTCGCGGCCCTTTGACCGATTCGATTACCAAAAGGATGACCAAAAGGACGGCAATGAACAACATGATCGATGTCGCCGTGGTCGGTGCAACCGGTGCCGTCGGCGAGGCGATGATCGCTATTCTGGAAGAGCGAAACTTTCCGGTCGGCAACCTCTTTCCCCTTGCCAGTGAGCGTTCCGCGGGTTCGCGCATCGCGTTCAAGGGAAGACAGGAGCGGGTCGGTGTTCTCGAGGATTTCGATTTTACCAAAGTACGGCTGGGCCTGTTCTCGGCAGGTGCCGGTGTATCGGCCGAGTATGCACCGCGGGCTGCGGCCACCGGCTGCGTAGTCATTGACAACAGCTCACAGTTTCGCTACGACGACGATGTTCCGCTGGTAGTCCCGGAAGTCAATCCTCGCGCGGTGGCGGACTATTCCGCGCGCAATATCATCGCCAATCCAAACTGTTCGACGATACAAATGGTCGTGGCTTTGAAGCCCATTCACGATGCGGTCGGAATCGAGCGCATCAATGTTGCTACCTATCAGGCGGTGTCGGGAACGGGACGCGACGCGATGGAGGAACTGGCAGGACAGACCGCCGCGCTTTTGAGCGGCAAGGACATCGACTGCAACGTGTATCCGAAGCAGATCGCCTTCAACGTGCTGCCCCACATCGACGTATTCATGGACAACGGCTACACCAGGGAAGAAATGAAAATGGTGTGGGAGACCCACAAGATCATGGGTGACGATTCCATCAAGGTAAACGCGACCTGCGTGCGTGTCCCGGTGTTTTTCGGTCATTCGGAGGCGGTGCATCTGGAGACCCGCGAGAAGTTGAGCGTCGACGAGGCACGAAGGCTTCTCGCCGACGCTCCCGGAGTGGTGGTAATGGACGAGCCCGGCGAGGAGAGATATCCGACTTGCGTCAGCGAGTCGGCCGGTCAGGATCCGGTCTTCGTCGGGCGCATCCGCGAGGACCTGTCCCACCCTCGCGGCTTGGACCTCTGGGTGGTCTCTGACAACGTTCGCAAGGGGGCCGCGCTCAACAGCATCCAGATTGCGGAAATTTTGGTGAAAGACTTTTTGTAAGCTATAGTTACTGACTAATCATAAAGCATATTCTAGTTATACGAGACGGATTTCGACCCGCTATTACTTGGTTTTCGGGCCGGATCGCGACAGTCTTGTGACAGTCTCCACGGCACGTCGTCAGGGCGAGCCCCGGCGGTTTACGTATTCAATCGGGCTCATTTGCAGGCCCCGGAGCTGAGTTCGGCAACTCTTAGACAGCGCATGGAACACGTGACGACCCGGATCCGGGCTGCCGCCCTGTTGGCTCTCCTGTTGCTCATTCCCGCCGGTGCCTGGGCGTTGGGACTGGGTAATATCGAGGTCAAATCGACGCTCAACGAGCCGTTGCAGGCGCGCATCGTTCTCAGTTCCCTTCAGGACGGCGATCTGGACGGCATGCAGGTCCAGCTGGCCAGCGCCCGGCAGTTCAAGCGCGCCGGAATCCAACGCCCGTTTCAGCTCTCCAAGCTCAAATTCACCGCCGTGGAAGACGGGTCCGGTTTCGGCCACATCAACGTCACGACCCGGGATCCCGTGGTCGAGCCGTTCCTGAACTTCCTCATCGAGGTGACCTGGCCCCGCGGGCGCATCGTCCGCGAATACACGGTTCTTCTCGACCCGCCGGTCTATGGCGCCGCCATTTCCAGCAAGGCAAAGAAGGACCTGGCCGAGATCCAGGCCAGAGCGCTGGAGGAGCAAACTGCCCCGGAGGCGGCCCCGGCGCCGAAGCGTGCCCAGCCGATGCCCGTGACACCCCCGGCGGCGCCCGTTCCGGCGCCCGTTCCGGCGATGCAGCCGAGCACCTCCACGAGCGTGGTTCCTGCCCCGGCCCCAGCCCCGGCGGAACCCACCGTGGCCGCCGCACCCGTGCCTGAGCCTGAGTCTGAGCCTGAGCCTGAGCCTGAGCCGGCCCCGCCGCCCGCCGCCAGCCCGGAGCCGGCGATGACGGCTCCAGCACCGATGCCGATGCCGATGCCATCTGCCGGGGGCGGGGATCTGGCGGATCCCTACGACGTAAAATATGGCGATACGCTGTGGTCGCTGGCGAATCGCTACCGGCCGGATGGCTCGGTGAGCATCCAGCGCATGATGCTGGCCATGCTCAGCGCCAACCCCGACGCGTTTAACATCCCGAATATCAACGCTTTACGTGCCGGGACCGTGCTCCACATCCCGGATGTCTCGCAGTTTGGCGCTGCCGATCGTCAGGTCGTGCTGACGGAGATCAATCGTCAGCACGACATCTGGCAGGAATACCGTCAAGGCCTAGCAGCGGCTGCGCCAAGCGTTCCGGAGGGCACCAGCGTCGCGGCGGTGGAGCCGGAACCCACCGCTACCGCGGCCGAGACCACCACCCAGCCTGAGCAGGCGGCCGCCGAAACCCAGCCCGCTGGCGACGACGACAGCCGACTGGCGCTGGTGTCCGGTGGCCAGGGCACCGAAGGTGTCGGCAGCGCATCTTCCGATGCCGCCGGAGCCCGGCAGAAGCTGGCGCTGGCCCAGGAAGAGGCGGACGCCAAGACCCGCGAGGCCGACGAGCTGAGCAGCCGGGTCACGGAGCTGCAGGGCATCGTCGATGATCTGCAGCGGGCGATCGAGTTGCGGGACGACAACATCGCCGCCCTTCAGGCGATGCTGGCGAGGACCGAGCAGGAGGCCGATGCGCTCCGCGCCGCTGCCGAGCAGGCCCGGGCGGACGCTGCGGCGATAGGGGTGACCACCGAGCCGATGGTGGAGACGGCACCGGAGCCTGTGGTCGAGGCGGCACCGGAGCCTGTGGTCGAAGCGGCACCGGAGCCTGTGGTCGAAGTGGCACCGGAGCCCGTGGTCGAAGTGGCACCGGAGCCCGTGGCCGAAGCGGCACCGGAGCCCGTGGCCGAAGCAACGCCTGAGCCTTCCAAGGTACTGCCGCCACCAGTGCCGCCACCGCCGTCCTTCATGGAAACCTTGCTGAAGAGCCTGCCGGTCGATCCGGTGCTGCTGGGCGCCGGTGTGGGCGGACTGCTGGTGATCCTGGGCGGCGCGGCCCTGTGGCGCCGGCGACGCAATGCCGATGACGCCGAGGACATTGGCGAGCTGGATGTGGGCACGCTGGACGACAGCGATCTCCTGTACGACGAGGACGGTGAACCGTATCTGCCCGACGACGCCGGTGAAGAGACCGCGATAGCCGAGCTCGAAGGCATGGATCTCAGCGACGAGCAGGCCGAGCCCCAGGCCCAGGCAGCGGAAGAAGAATCGCCGCAGCCCGAGCAAGACGACGCGGCCGCGGCCGGCGACTCCGAGGACGACCCTCTCACCGAGGTCAACGTGTACCTCGCCTACGAACGCTACGACCAGGCCGAGGAGCTGGTGCGCAGCGCCATCGCCCAGTATCCCAGTCGTCACGAGTACAAGCTGCGTCTACTGGAAGTGTTCTACGCCGCCAAGGACCTGGGCAACTTCGAATCGAGCGCGCGGGAGCTCCAGGAAGCGGCCGGCGCCGACGGCCCGCTGCTGGCAGAAGCCCAGAAGATGTGGCAGGACATGTCGCCCGGACGGGAGCTGTTCTCGGAGACGGAAAGCACCGTGCCGGAGGACCAGGACGTGGTATTCGACGTCACCGGCGGCGACGTGGATGCGCCGGCGACGGTGCCGGGCAGCAGCATCGGGGGCGGCGACGAGTCGAGCTCCGTGGATTTCGATCTCGGCTTCCAGTCCGATGGCACCCAGGCCGAGGCCGACTCCGGGGAGTCCAGTCTAGACTTCGATCTGGGCTTCGATCAGGCTGCCGGCGGCGATCCTCAAGCGAAGTCGGGGCTCGACCTGGACCTCACCGCCATCGGCGATGCCGGGCAAGGCGGCGGGGATGCGGGTGGCGGCAGTAGCGTGGATTTCGACCTCGGCGCGGGAGACGCGGCGGCGGAGGGCGACTCGGGCTCCAGCAGCATGGACTTCGATCTGAGCGGCATGGACTCCGACGCGGGCGAGCCTCGTGGACCCGCCACGGAGACGCCGTTGCCGGAACGTGTGTCCAGAGACGATGACGACCTGGACTTCGATCTCGCGGGTCTGGGCGAAGGTACGCTCATCGACAGCCAGGTGCCGCCCGAAGCGCCCCCAAGCGCCGCGCCCCAGGCCGATGACGACGACGGGGCGCTGGACTTCGATCTGGACGGTATCGGCGGCGAGTCCGAAGGCGTTGATTCCAGCGCCATGAGCATGGACGCCGAGTTCACGGCCCTGGATCTCAATCTGGACGCCGCCGACGCAGGTGCCGCCAGCAGCGGCTCGCAGCTGTCCGCCCTGGATGACGACGTTTCCTCTGCCCTGGGCTTCGACATCGGCAGCGACAGCGTCGACGCCGGCGCGTCGCCGGATGATGCGCTCGACTTCGGTCTGGAGCTCGACGACGGCGACGCTGGCGCGGATGTCGCTGGCGGCGCCGACTTGAACCTGTCCCTCGACGACGACCTCGGCGGCGAAGAGGCGTCCGAAGAGACGGTCAAGCTGGACCTGAGCGCGGCCATTCCCGGCGATGACATGGGGGAAGAGCTGGACACGGTGAAGCTGCAGAGTCCGGAGATCGACGCGGCGGATTCCGCGATTTCCGATCTCGGCATGGACCTGAATCTGGACATGGATGCGCCAGACGGCGGCGAGTCTTCTTCGGGTATCGACACCTCTTTCGGCGGAATATTCGATGAAGACACGGCCGCCGCCTCGGAGGACGACATGGCCCTCAGCATGGACGGCTCGGATCTCATCCCGCCGACGCCGACGCCGACTCCGTCGGCGGACGCCGACCCGGACTTTCCGGAAATCGATGCGGATTTCGATGCCGAGAAGAGTCAGGACGCAGCCGCGTCGGACGAGTACGAGTCCACTCAGTTCATGCTCCGCGATATGCCGAGCTCTGAGGATAGCGGCGGGTCCGGCGAGGCCCATACAGGCAGTACGTTGATGCTCGGTGGCGGCCTCACCGGCGAGGTGGACGAGGTGCAGACCAAGCTGGATCTCGCGCAAGCCTACATCGACATGGGTGACACCGACGGCGCCAGGGGCATCATCGACGAGGTTCTTGCGGAGGGCAACGCGGCCCAGAAACAGGCTGCCATGGGCTTGTTGAGCAAGCTGGCATCCTCCTGATCTTTCATCAACGCTAGTCGGGTCTCCCGGCTCGGACCCCATGAGATTCGCGCTCGGTGTCGAGTATGACGGCAGCGACTTTTCCGGCTGGGAAAGCCAGCCCCGGCGGCGCACCATTCAATCGACCCTGGAAACGGCGCTCGCGTGCGTCGCCGACTGTCCCGCGGCGACCGTCTGTGCCGGGCGTACCGACGCCGGCGTGCATGCGGTGGCACAGGTGGTGCATTTCGACTCGGGCGCCGATCGTGCACCCCACGAATGGGTGCTGGGGGCCAACAGCAACCTGCCCGGTGATGTCAGCGTCCGCTGGGCGGCTCCGGTGGCCGAGATTTTTCATGCCCGCTACTCCGCCGTATGCCGTTACTACCGTTACGTGATCCAGAATCGACGCCAGCGCTCGGCGCTATTGCGCCAGCGTGCCGCCTGGGAGCGCAGTCCGTTGGATGTGGCGCCCATGCGGGCAGCCGCTGAGTATCTACTCGGCGAGCAGGACCTTACGTCTTTTCGTGCTGCCGGTTGTCAGGCGAAGAGCCCCGTGCGCACCGTTGTGAGTCTCGAGGTGCATCGCCGGGGCGATCTGGTGTTCATCGACATTGCCGCCAACGCGTTTTTGCAGCACATGGTACGCAACGTCGCCGGGGTCTTGATTGAAATCGGCAAGGGAAAGCGAGAGCCCGCATGGGTGAGAGAATTGATCGAGGCGCGCGACCGCACCCGCGCTGCCGCGACGGCGCCTCCCCAGGGCCTCTATTTGAGCCGCATCGATTATCCGCCCGAGCACGGCCTGCCTGCGGTTTCGCCGGAGTGGCTGCTTTGGTAATCTTAATGGCTTGCCTTAGAGAAGGTCACCAGGGCTCATTGGAAAAATGGCAGTGCGCACGCGCGTCAAAATCTGCGGCATCACCCGCCTCGAGGACGGCGCAGCGGCCTGCGCCGCCGGCGCCGACGCTATTGGTCTGAATTTTTACCCTGCCAGTCCCAGAGCCGTGGACATGGAGCAGGCCGTCGCCATTCGGCGCGCACTGCCGCCGTTCGTTACCGTGGTGGGCCTGTTCGTGAACGCGAGTACTGCAACGGTGGTGGAAATGGCGGAGCGTGTGCACCTGGACCTGTTGCAATTTCACGGTGAGGAAACACCGTCCCAGTGCGAGGCAGCCGGACTGCCGTACATGAAGGCCATTCGCGTCAGCGACGATACGGACGTCCGCGAGGCGTCCCGGCGCTTCGCGAGCGCCAAGGCCTTAATTCTGGACACCCACGATGACAAGTTGTGGGGCGGATCCGGGCAAACCTTCGACTGGGATCTCGTGCCCGCCGATATCGAATTGCCCGTGGTCGTGGCCGGCGGACTCACGCCGGCCAACGTGGCAGATGCGATACTCCGGCTGCACCCCTACGGTGTGGACGTCAGCGGCGGTGTCGAGCAGTCGCCGGGAATCAAGGACGCCGCCAAAATCACCAGCTTCATAGAAGAGGTGGATCGTGTCTCGATTGCTCAACGAACCGGCTGAGGGCCGAGTCATCGGAAGTCTTCCCGACGAAGCCGGCCACTTCGGGCCTTACGGTGGGGTCTTTATTGCCGAAACTCTGATGGGACCGGTGACGGCGTTGCGCGAAGCCTACGAGCGGTACTCGAAGGATCCGGAGTTCCTCGCCGAGCTGGATGCCGACCTGCGTCACTACGTGGGCCGGCCCTCGCCGCTGTATTTTGCCGAGCGCTGGTCGCAGCGGCTTGGTGGCGCGCGCGTGTTCCTCAAGCGCGAGGATCTCAATCACACCGGCGCCCACAAGGTCAACAATACCGTGGGCCAGGCGCTGCTCGCGAAACGCATGGGCAAGACACGCATCATCGCCGAGACCGGCGCCGGTCAGCACGGCGTTGCGACAGCCACCGTGGCCGCGCGCCTGGGGCTCGAGTGCGTGGTCTACATGGGCGCCGAGGACATCCAGCGCCAGGCGCCGAACGTGTACCGCATGAAGCTGCTGGGCGCACGGGTGGTATCGGTGGAGTCCGGATCCAGGACCCTCAAGGACGCGCTCAACGAGGCCATGCGCGACTGGGTGACGAATGTCGACGACACGTACTACATCATCGGCACGGTGGCCGGTCCCCATCCTTATCCCGCCATGGTGCGTGACTTCAACTCGGTTATCGGCCGCGAGGCTCGCGAGCAGATCCTCACCCAGGCTGGGCGCCTGCCCGATGCCCTGGTGGCCTGCGTGGGTGGCGGTTCCAACGCCATCGGACTGTTCTACCCGTTCCTCGACGATAACGACGTGGCCATCTACGGGGTCGAAGCGGGAGGAGACGGCGTCGAAACCGGGCGCCACGCCGCTCCCCTGACCGCCGGCAAGCCCGGCGTGCTGCACGGCAACCGCACCTACCTGATGGAAGACGCCGACGGTCAGATAATTCCCACCCATTCGATCTCCGCCGGTCTCGACTACCCCGGGGTCGGGCCCGAGCACGCGTGGCTCAAGGACACCGGCCGTGCCAGCTACGTTGTCATCAACGACGATGAGGCATTGGCGGCTTTTCACGACATGACGCGTACCGAGGGCATCATCCCGGCTCTCGAATCCAGCCATGCCTTGAGCTATGCGGCCAAGCTCGCGCCCGAAATGAGCGCCGACGACATCATCATCGTCAACCTGTCCGGGCGAGGCGATAAGGATATTCAGACGGTGGCCGCCATCGAGGGCATGGGGCGATGAGCCGCATCGAGGGAACATTCGCGACCTTGCGCGAAAAGGGCCAGTGCGCACTCGTACCTTTCGTCACCGCCGGCGATCCGCAGCCCTCTGTCACCGTGCCGGTCATGCACGCTCTGGTCGCTGCCGGTGCCAACGTCCTGGAGCTGGGTGTACCGTTCTCCGATCCCATGGCCGACGGTCCGGTCATCCAACGGGCCAGCGAGCGGGCCCTGGCCCAGGGCATGACGCTGGCGCGGGTGGTGGCGATGGTGGCGGAGTTTCGCCGGGACGACGACCGGACGCCGGTAGTGCTCATGGGCTATCTGAATCCCTTTGAGGTCGCCGGTTACGAGGACTTCGCCGAGGCTGCCGCCGATGCCGGGGTCGATGGCATATTGACGGTGGACTTACCTCCGGAGGAGGCCAACGGCCTTCGCACCGCGCTGCGTTCCCGCGGCATCGATTTAATTTTTCTGCTTGCGCCCAACAGCGACGAGAAACGCATGGCGCGCATTTGCGCTCAAGCCAGCGGCTTCGTGTACTACGTTTCTCTCAAGGGTGTTACCGGCGCCGCGCACCTGGATGTGGCCGATGTCGAGACCCGGGTGCAGACGATAAAATCGCTCACCAACCTGCCGGTGGGAGTCGGTTTCGGCATTCGCGACGGCGACACCGCCGCCCGCATCGCCGCGGTCAGCGACGCGGTGGTCGTCGGTAGTGCACTGATTAACAGGATGGAGGCGTCAATGGATACACCGTCACGCATTCCCGATGAGGTCGCGGCGCTGGTCGCGTCCATGCGCAGCGCCATGGACGCAAGCCTGTGAGCTGGTTCGAAAAGCTGCTGCCGTCGCGCATCCGTACCGAGGGCGGTAACAAGCGCACCGTCCCGGAAGGGCTGTGGAGCAAGTGCGAGTCCTGCGGCGGCGTGCTGTACAAAGCCGAACTCGAGCGCAACTTCGACGTATGTCCGAAATGCTCCCATCATATCCGCGTCGGCGCGCGCAGACGCCTCGATCAGTTCCTGGACCCGGAGCCACGTATCGAGATTGGCGCGGAGGTGTCGCCATTGGATCCACTGAAGTTCCGCGCCGGTAAAAAGTACAAGGATCTTCTCGTCCAGGATCAAAAGGCCACTGGTGAGAAAGACGCGCTGGTGGTGATCATGGGGCGCGTGAAAGGCATCGCTCTGGTTGTGGCCGCCTTCGAATCACGCTTTCGGTTGGGCTCCATGGGCTCGGTGGTGGGCGAGCGATTCGCCCGCGGCGCGACCGCGGCCATGGAGCACGGCGTACCCCTGGTGTGCTTCGCTGCCAGCGGTGGCGCGCGCATGCAGGAGGGTGTTTTCGCCCTCATGCAGATGGCCAAGACGAGCGCAGCGCTCGCACGTCTCGGCGAAGCAGGCCTGCCGTTCATCTCCGTGCTCACCGATCCCACCACCGGCGGGGTGTCCGCGAGCCTCGGCATGCTCGGCGACATCAACATCGCCGAGCCCCGTGCGCTCATCGGATTCGCCGGTCCCAGGGTCATCGAGCAAACGGTGAAGGAGACGTTGCCGGAGGGGTTTCAGCGCAGCGAGTTTCTGCTCGATCACGGCACGGTGGATTTGATCATCGATCGCCGCGAGATGCGCGATCGCATTGCGAACCTGCTCGCCATGATGAAGCCCCAACCGGCACCGTAGCGGTGCCAGACACGTCTATACTCGAATCCCCCGCCACGGCCGATTTTTGTCTCGCCGACTGGCTTCGCTGGCAGGAGGGCCTGAATCCCAAGTTGGTGGATTTGGGCCTGGATCGCTGCGCCCGGGTTGCCCGGGGCATGGGATTGGCGACCCTGCCCATGCCGGTGGTGACGGTGGCCGGCACCAACGGCAAAGGCTCCTGTATCGCTTACCTTGCGAGTATCCTGGAAAGTGCCGGCCATCCGGTGGCCGCCTACACGTCGCCCTTTCTCCAGCGCTACAACGAAAGCCTGCGGCTCTGCGGGCGCGAGGTGGAGGACGGCGAACTGATCGCGGCCTTCGAAAATGTGGAACGGGCCCGTGATGGCGTTGCTCTCACATTCTTCGAGTTTCGCACCCTCGCAATCCTGGATATCATCCGCCGCTCCCGGGCCTCGGTTGCGCTGCTGGAGGTGGGGCTGGGAGGGCGCCTGGACGCGGTCAACCTCATGGATGCCGACGTGGCCGTGGTGACCTCGGTGGATCTGGACCACACCGACTGGCTGGGCCCGGATCGGGAAAGCATCGGCGGCGAGAAGGCCGGCATTTTCCGCCAGGGCCGGCCGGCGGTTTGCGGCGACCCCGCGCCACCGGCGAGCCTCTTGGAGCATGCCCGCGCCCTGGGCACCGATTTGCACGTCGCCGACCGCGAGTTCTCCTGGCACCGCGACGGCTGCGGCTGGTCCTGGCAGGGGCCCGGGGCCGGCCACGGGCGTCTCCCGGCACCCGGTATGGACGGCGCATGCCAGTACGGCAACGCTGCCGCCGCCTTAATGGCTTTGCAGCTTCTCGGACCATCCTTGACGGTGGACGGGGCTGCGCTGGGCGGGGGCATCGCCAATGCCTGGTTGCCTGGCCGCCAGCAGATACTCACCGGACCGGTGGAGCGCCTGATCGACGTCGCCCACAACGGGCAGGCGGCCCGGGCCCTGGCGACAACCCTGGCGACGCGGCCACGGGCGCGGCGCACCCACGCGGTGTTCGCCATGCTCGCGGACAAGGACCCGATGGCGGTAGCCGGGGCCCTGGATGGCCTGATCGACGAGTGGCACACGGCCACACTGCCGGGACCCCGCGGCCAGACGGGCGAGCGCCTCGCAGACGGGCTTCGCCAACAGTTTCCCGGTCATCCGGTGAGTTCCCACGGGGACGTGGCAGAGGCTTGGAGGGCGGCCATGTCGGCCGCGCGCAGCGGCGATCGCGTGGTCGCCTTCGGCTCGTTCCTGACGGCCCGGGACGTTCTGGGTGTTGAAAATGGATGAACGCTTGAAGCAGCGACTGGTCGGCGCGGCGGTGCTGGTGCTGGCCGCCGTTATCTTCGTGCCCATGCTGCTGGACCAGGGTGACGGGGATCCGCAACAACCGGCTCGTATCATCCCGGAACCGCGCCCGGCATTCAGTCCGCCATCGCTGCCCGAAGACGCGTCGGCACGGAGCGTGCCCCTGGACAGCAATCGGACGGCGGCGGTCCCGGCGGCCCCTGCCGTGGAGAAGCCACCGGCAAAGACGGTCAAGAAGCTTGCCCCGGTCGTGCCCGCGGCAACGAGTGTGAAATCCGGCTTCGCCGTGCAGGTAGGTAGCTTCGCCAAGGCCAGCAATGCCAGGGGACTGCGCGACAAGCTGGTGGCCAGGGGTTACACGGCCTTCGTGAAGGGCTCCGGCTCTGTCACGCGGGTCTACGTGGGGCCACAATCGAGTCGGGCAAAGGCCGACAAGCTGCTGAAGAAGCTGCTTGCCGAGCTCCAGCTGAAGGGCATCGTGGTGCAACTCCCCGGCTGAGCCCCGGGCGGGCCATTTCGAGCACATCAGCCCTCTGTTACAATCGCGGCCCGCCAACCCGGAAATGAATGGTCAACGCGGTAATTCACTTGCTCACCTCCGCCAT
>CAXMNG010000328.1:0-5529 GCA_964194585.1 Salibacteraceae bacterium
TCGTTGACATAGGCTTCGAGAATTTCCGCCTTGTCGTAGTGCGCCTCCAGGATCAGCGCGATGACGGCATCGTTGAGCTTGCGCCACCAGGTGCGATTCCCCGACAGAAAATAGCCCTTCGCCAGCTGCTGGGTCAGCGTGCTGCCACCCTGCACCACGGCGCCGGCGCGCAGATTGGCGAGCACGGCCCGGGCAATGGCGCGGGGCGAGACACCGTGGTGATGCTCGAACTCGCGGTCCTCGACACTGAGCAGCGCCGCCACCAGGCCCACAGGCACCTCCTCCAGTCGCAGCAGCACGCGATCTTCGCGATGATTGGGATAGATTCGTCCGATGATCGCCGGATCCAGGCGCATCAAAGCCTGCTTTGCGCCATTCTCGCGCAACCCGGCCACCCGCCTGCCGTGGAATTGAATGCGCACCCGGCGCGCCGCCTGCTCGCCATCCCAGAACTGGAAGCGGCGGGTGTGAACACGAATGTTGTCGCCGCGGCGAGTATAGGTGGCGGCGCGACCGGCGGCGACGGTGCGCTGATAGCCGGCGGCTCGCAGCTCCTGCTCCAGATCGTCGGCGCCCAGCCGCATGCCCGGATACAGCTCCATCGGCCGCGCGTAAATGCGCGCCGGCACCGACCAGCGCCGGCCTTCGAATTGCCCGCGCACATGCAAATCCAGCCACGCCACGTAGCCCGTCGCCGCCAGCAGCACGAGGACCAGCGCTCGGCTGACCAGGCGCCGGGCAAAGCGCCCCTGGCGGGGCCGTCGACCGGATCGGGAGCGGGATGTGGTGCTTCGGCGTCTACGGCGCCGGGTTTTGCGCGGCATTGGCCACCAGAAGGTGCGGATACGACCCTGATAGCTTATGGGAAGCCGGCGCCAGAATCAAGAATTCAAATTAGATATAAGCGCTAATCTCTTGTTTTTCAAAGGCCCTTAGCTCAGCTGCTCCTGGGGGCGGCTGGCGTCATGGCGCCGGATCCCGAGCTTGCGCATCTTCTCCACCAGGGTGGTGCGGCCCATGCGCAGGCGCCGGGCCGCGTGGGCGACGATGCCGCCGGCCTCGTCCAGGGCCTGTACGATCAAAAGGCTCTCCAGCTTGTTCATGTGCTCTTTCAGATCCAGGCCTTCGCTGGGCAACTGCTGGGCCGCCATGCTCGTGCCTGCGAGGGTCCCCGGGTCGTCGTCCCGTGCCGCGTGCACCCGGTACTTGTCCGGCAGGTCGCCGGCGTCGACCACACCGTGGGGAAAAAGAATCACCAGTCGCTCGATGAGATTGGCGAGCTCGCGTACATTGCCTGGCCATCCATAGCGGCAAAGACAATCCATGGCCGCCGGCGTCAAACGTATGGAACCGCGTTTCTCATGCTCGGTCCGGTTGACGAGATCGTTGACCAACAGCGGCAGATCCTCTACCCGCGAGCGCAGAGTCGGCATTTCCATCGGAAAGACGTTGAGGCGGTAGTAGAGATCCTCACGAAACCTACCCGACGCGATGGCGCCTTCCAAATTGCTGTGGGTGGCGGCGACGATACGCGCATCGGCGGCGATGCTCTTGTTGCTGCCAACGCGCTCGAAGGTGCGTTCCTGCAACACGCGCAGCAGCTTCACCTGCATGGACGACGGCATATCGCCGATCTCGTCGAGGAATAATGTGCCCCCCTCGGCCATTTCGAAACGTCCACGCCGTGCGCTGATAGCTCCCGTGAATGCCCCCTTTTCGTGCCCGAACAGCTCGCTTTCCAATAACTCCGACGGTATGGCGCCACAATTGACCGGAACGAAGGGCTTGTAGCGACGCTGGGAGTGGTAATGGATGTTGCGGGCCACTACCTCCTTACCGGTGCCGGATTCGCCCAGCAGCAATACCGTGGCGTTGGTTTTCCCCACCTGCTCGATGAGGCGCCGCACCTTGCGCACGCCGGCGCTGCTGCCCACCAGGTTGCGAAACAGTTCCAGCGAGCGCGGACCGCCAGCCTCGCCCTTGCCGTCGGCGTGGATCAGCGCCTGATGCAGAGCGTAATGAAGATCCGGCTGACGCACCGGCAGCGAAATCGTCGCGATGGTATCGGCGTCGATTTCCCGACCCGCAGCACTGTCGGCGCCCGGGTCGCGCAGATAGATGATCGGCAGGCGCGCAGCGTAGTCTTTGATTCCCCGATACGCTTCCAGCAATCCGTCATCGCCGGTGCAGGGCGCCAACAACACCACTTCGATGCCATGGCCCCGGGCGAATGCCGATTTCCAATCCCCGGGATCGACGACCAGCGTCGCCTCGTATTCCAGAAACTCCAAAATGCCGCGCAGGCTTTCGCCCCGCTCGGGTTTCGGATCGATGATCAGCGCGGTCGACATGCGCGCATTCTCGCTTCTCTCGACGTAAAGCCCTCAGCGCGCGGCTCGCGCTGGCGCAATTCAAATCAGGTGCGTATCCGGATGGATGAATTGAAAATAAGTGAAGCACGCGATCCGGGGCATGTCAAAAAATTGGCGCATCCCGGCGGCTCGCCCCACCGCTCTTGCGTCGCCAATCAGTAAATGAGGAAATCCGCGAGAGCCGCCAGGTCCGCCGGCCGGTCCACGTCGCGCCGGGTGGCGAGCTCACGCCATCGCCAACCGAGATCCCGAAACTTCTCCAAGGTCGCGGCCAGCACCTGCCCCGATCCCCACCGGATCCCGGAGAACACGTCCAAATCACTTTCCCGCACGCCGATCAGATAGTAGCCACCGTCCTCCGCCGGCCCGATGACGGCGTCGCACCCTTCGCCCAGGGCCTGGGCCGTCAGTTGCAGATCCCGCGCCTCCAGAAACGGGCAATCGGTTCCCACCAGCACGGCGCCGCTGGCAGGGCCGGTCTGTGACCGCAGCGCCAGATGCATGCGTTCGCCCAGGTCCGCGCCCTTCTGCAGGTGCACGTCCACGCCGAATTCGCGCTGAATTTCCGCGATATAAGGATGCTCACTCGCCGGGCTGCACCACAGGCCGACGGGCCCGACCCCGGCCTGGACGGCGGTGGCGACGGTGCGCCATAACATGGCGCGATGCAGATTAGCGGCACGTTCGGCACCGATGGCGGGGATCAGGCGTGTCTTTACCTGGCCGGGTACCGGCGTGCGGGTGAACACCAGCACCGGTATGGCGACTCCGGATCCCGGCGCCACTGGTCAGCCACGCTCGTAGCGGTGCGCAAGGCTCCGGGGATCGGCGCCCAGGGCGAAGGCCAGGCGCAGTCTCCACATGAGAATGACGGTGCGGGCGATACCATTGGCCCGCCAGCGCCGCGCCGAGGTCACGACCCTCTGGCGCAGGCACGCCGGGCGCGCGACTGCCTTCAGAAGCCGGCTGATGGCTACGTCCTCCATCAGCGGGATCTCCGGGTATCCGCCCACCATGGCGAAAACCTCGCGCTCGACGAATATCGCCTGGTCACCAGTAGCGATACCGGTGATCCGGGAGCGCAGGTTCATGAACGTCTCGATGATGCGGAAGGACCACTCGCGGCCCCACAAACGCACGTCGAAGCGACCCCAGCAGCTGATGGTGAGCGCGTGTGCGATCGCGGCCTCGGCATCGCCGGGCAGCAGGCTATCGGCGTGTAGAAACACCAACACGTCACCGTCGGCAGCGGCGGCACCCGCATTCATCTGCCTTGCACGGCCGCGCCCCGCCACCAGCACGCAATCCGCGAAGCCTCTGGCGGATCTGCGGGTATCGTCACGACTGCCGCCGTCGACGACAATGATTTCGTGGCCCGCGCGCCGCAGGCGTGCCAGCGCCGCCAGTGTGGTGGCCAGACAATCGGCATCGTCGACTGCCGGGATGATGATGGAAAGCCGGGGAGACGCCTCTGCCATCGTGCTTACACGTTTATGCCGGGACCGGTGCGACCGCCGGTCAACTCAAAGCGCCGCCGCAACTGCTGCCCCGCCCTGCCGTGCATGCGTAGCAATGGGCCCGCACCGCAATGGCCCGGCCCTCCACCCCCACGTTCATGAGCTCCGACAAATGCACCCGGGATGATCCGTTGACACGCATGGGCAGTCCCAGCATTTGATTGAAATCGCAATCGTAGACATAGCCCCGCCAGTCGATGCTCAACAAGCTGCGGCACATGACGCTGTCGAGATTGTCGTCGCGGTGAGCTTCACGCAGCAACGCCAGATAGCCGTCCAGCTCGCCTTTGGAAATCAGCGTGCTGCCGAAACGCCCTACCGGTATGTTGGCAAGAACATAAAGCTGGTTGAAGGAAACGCCATAACGCTCCATCAAGATCTTCTTGTAGTCCGGCTCCAGCGCCTGCTGGGACGGCGGCAGTGTGGCTCCCTGCGGGTTGTAGACCAGATCCAGCGCCAGTGTCGAGCCCGGCATTCCGTAGCCGAGGGCATTCAAACGCCGCAAGCCGCGAATGCTCGCGTCGAAGACACCCTTGCCCCGCTGGGCGTTGACATTCTCTTCCAGATAACAGGGCATGGACGCCACCACGTCTACACCGTGTTCGGCGAGAAATTCTGCCAGATCTTCCTGGCCGGACACTTCCAGAATGGTGAGATTGCAGCGATCGATGACGCGCAATCCCCTTGCGCGACCTTCGCGCACCAGATAACGGAATTGTGCGTTCAGCTCCGGAGCGCCTCCGGTGACGTCCAGGGTCGAGACGTCGGATGCGTCCAGATAACGCACAATCAGCTCGGCGGTATCGGCCTGCATCTCCTCTCGGCGTGTGGGCCCGGCGTTCACATGGCAGTGCAAACAGCTCTGGTTGCAGCGATAGCCGACATTGACCTGCAAAGTATCCAGCGGACTCCGTCGAATCGGTGGGAAATCCGTGTTGACCAGCAATGGCAGAGGATCGTGCATGTCTGTTTCCCTCGAGATCAGGCGGCAATGCTACTCACGGTAGTAGACCATCATCAAGCCGGAATAGTGCGAAAAAATAAATCTGTCCCCATTTCCCCCCCCATTTTTTGCTAGACTCCCTGCGTTCGACATCCGGGGCCGTAGCTCAGTTGGGAGAGCGTCGCGTTCGCAATGCGAAGGTCGAGAGTTCGATTCTCTTCGGCTCCACCAGGCAAAACAAGGGGTTAAGTGAATACTTAGCCCCTTTTTATTTGCTCATTAATCTTCTATGTGCGGCGCATGTGCAGGATGCAGCACTCCCCGCCTAGACGATTTCGCTGTCAAATTACTGTCGAAAATGTGCACTATATAAATGAATAGGAGCCGTAAATTCAGTGGCAAAATTGTCGCGAGATTTCCTATGCGCAAAACCGCACACGTTCTCGGACTTGTCCTCGCTCTCTCATCGCCTCTCGCTTTTGGGCAAGCAGACTGCACCCCCAGAATCGGCGGGGGATACAGTTGCTACAACTACGACACCGGATCATTCAGCGACATCACCCCGCGCCTTGGGGGGGGATACAACACCTACGACTACGGAAGCGGGAGCTTCGGTGAAATCACGCCCAAACAAGGCGGCGGTTACAACACCTACAACTACGGGACAGGGACGTTTGGCGAGGCGACTCCTAGGGTG
>CAXMNG010000329.1:0-5590 GCA_964194585.1 Salibacteraceae bacterium
GTCGGCATCGGATAGACGAGCTCGCAGGATGCCAGGTCGAAGGGGTACACGGTGCAGTACTTGCCGTTCTGCACCTGCATGAGGATCCCCCGCACCAATTGGTTCTGGCCATCGGCGCCGAACTTGATGCCACGCCACGGAACGATGAGCTGATCCGGCGACATGTTGGTTTCCGTAAGTGCCTTACGGATCTTTTCCGGATCGGTGGAACCGGCACGGTTGATGGCATCGGCCAGCACCATGAAGCCCGTGAACGCGCGCACCGGCACGTCCGAAAGATCGCGGCCGTTGGAGTGCTTCTTGAATGCCGCATTGACTTCGTTGATCAACGGAATGGTCTTGGCCAGATCCGTGTTGAACGGTGAACGGGTGATCACGCCTTCGGCATCCTTACCCAGGGTCGAAAGGAACGTGGGATCGGTGTAGCCGGCGTTTTGCGCAACGAGAAGCTTCGGATTGTAGTCGAGCTCCTTGGCCGTGCGCATGAACAGCATAGCGTCCGAGGTGTAAGAGGACGGCAGGAACACATCGGCGTTCGCGGCCTTGATGTTCTGCACTTCCGATGACAGCGACGTGGTCTTTGCACGGTAGGCGATCTTGGTTGCTACCTTGTAACCACTGTCTTTTGCCATCTTGTTCTGCACCGCACCGCTGTCGGTGCCCCACAGCGTGTCCTCGTGGAAAATGGCGACGGACTCGAGCATCTTGCCGCGCTTTTTCTGGAAGTCGGCCAGGAACTCGAACATCACCTGCGTGAATTCGCCGTCGTGGGGCGTGGTGCGGAAGAACCACTTGAAGCCGCGCTTGGTGAGCTTCGGCGATGTGGATTCCCCGTTCACCCATGGGATCTGATGGCGTTCGGCTACCTGGCTGCCGGCGGCCGTGACGCTGCTGTAGTAGGCGCCGTACATGGCGTGCACGCCTTCCTGGGTGATCATGCGCTCGGCTTCACCCTGACCGATATCGGGCTTGCCCTGGTGATCGGCGACCACGATGCGGATCTTGGCGCCGCCGAGGTTCGGCAGGCCTTTACCCTTGGCTAATGGCACGTTGAGGTCGGACTCACCGTTGATAATCTCGAGGGCGGTGTTGATAGCCGCCACCGCGTCGATACCGGCCTGGGCCACGGGCCCGCTGAGCGGATAGATGACGCCGATGACGACCTCGTCCGGGGCGGCCGTGACCCGCCCGAAGGGCAGGGCAGCCAGGGCGGCGACGGTAACGGTTGAGAGAAGTTTGCTGATTTTCATGGGGTACCCCCTGTTGTTGTCATAAACATGCGGGCCTCGTCGGGAGCGTGGGCGAGCGCGCGCCCCGCGAGGGTGGTGGGCCGCAGGCACCCGCCAGATTAACACGCCCGGTGCCGGCGGGCAGCCCTTGATCCCACGGGGACGGTCGAGTACACAGACGGAACGACCGGGCATCCGTCCGGTTGCCAGAAGTGGGGGGAGCTTCCAAATGACCTGGGAAATCGTCATTCAGGCCATCATCAGCGGGCTGCTGATGGGGCTCGTTTACGCCCTCATCGCCGCGGGTCTGAGCCTCATATTCGGGCTCATGGAGATCGTCAACTTCGCCCATGGCGAATTCATGATGATCAGCATGTACGCGGCGTTCTGGCTTTGGGCACTGTTCGGCCTGGATCCCCTGTACTCGGTGCCCCTGTGTGCGGCTCTGCTGTTCTTCATGGGAGTCGCTACCCACTACGGCATCATCCGCCACATCCTCGGCGCGTCGATGCTGGCGCAGATCTGCGCTACTTTTGGTCTCGCGGTGTTCCTGCGCGCCCTGGCGCAATTTCTGTGGACGCCGGACTTTCGCAGCATTTCCAATCCGCTGACCGAGGGGCGCGTCGAACTGGCGGGCGTGTTCCTGGGCCTGCCGCAGATCGTCGCCAGCGTCGGCTGCCTGTTCGCTTTCGGATTCCTGTATCTGTTCATTACCCGCACCGAGACCGGTCTCGCCCTGCAGGCCACTGCCCAGGATCGCCAGGCGGCGGAGCTCATGGGCATACCCACCGATCGCATGTTCGCTCTCGGCTGGGGCATCGGGGCGGCTTGCGTCGGCGTCGCCGGCGTGTTCTTGAGCACCTTCTACTATGTGTTTCCCGAGGTCGGCCTGCCATTCGCGTTGCTTGCCTACGTGGCGGTGGCCATGGGCGGCTTCGGCAGCATCCTCGGCAGCCTGGTGGCGGGGATTCTCATCGGCCTGGTGGAATCCATCGGCGGTTTGCTCATCGATCCGTCCTATAAGCTGCTGATCGTCTTCGGCCTGTATCTCACGGTCGTCGTGTTCCGTCCCAGAGGACTGTTCGGGCGCTTCTGATGGCGGACGTGCATTCGACCACCGTCGTGGACAACAAGGCGCTGGCGTCGGCCATGGCAGAGCCGTTGCGCGCCCCCGCGACGCATAAGCGCCGAGCAGCCTACGGGACTCTTGCGCTGGTGCTGGTCGCTTTTCCCCTCGTGTTCGACTCACCCTTTTTGCACCATGTCATGATCATCCTCTTCATGTATGCGCTGATGGCCCAGTCGTGGAACGTACTGGCAGGCTTCTGTGGTCAGATTTCCCTCGGCCACGCCACGTTCTTCGGAATCGGTGCCTACAGCACGGGCTATCTGTTCTTCGCTTACCAGCTCTCGCCCTGGATCGGCTTGCTCGTCGGTGTGGTGCTCGCCATGTTGATGGCCGTCGCCATTGGCATTCCCACATTCCGGCTGCGTGGTCACTACTTCGCCATCGCCACGCTGCTGATCGGTGAAGGCGTGCAGATCTTCTTTCAGCGCTGGGAGCTCGTCGGAGCCGCATCCGGGATCTTTCTCCCCATCGTGCGCGAGCAGCCGTGGTTGAGCTTCCAGTTTCACGGCACCAAGCTGCCGTATTACTACATCATTCTCGGTTTTCTGGCGCTGGCATCTTTCGTCGTCTGGCGGCTGGACCGTTCCCGCGTGGGATTTTATTTTCGCGCCATTCGCGACGAGCCTGCAGCAGCCAGCAGCCTCGGCGTCAACGTGACGCTGTACAAGTCCTTCGCCTACATGATCTCGGCGGGGCTCATGTCCATGGCCGGGGCCTTCTATTGCCAGTACGTGCTGGTCATCGATCCCGAGACCGTGTTCCCGCTTTCGTTGTCCATCCTGGTCGTGCTGATGGCGGTCATGGGCGGGGCAGGGACCCTGTGGGGACCGATCATCGGTGCCGCCGTGCTGGTGCCGCTCTCCGAGGTGACCCGGGTTTACTTCGGCGGCACAGGCGGCAGCCTGGATTTGATGATCTACGGCGCGCTCATCGTGCTCATCTGCATTTTCAAACCCGAAGGCCTGGTCGGTGCCGTGAAGGTGCTGCGTTCGGTCACGAGCGAGGAGAAAACCGCCGATGGCGATGCTCGAAGTTAGGGGCTTGAGCAAACGTTACGGTGGCCTGCTTGCCAACAATGACATTTCCTTCGATGTCGACGAGGGCAGGATACTCGGCGTCATCGGGCCGAACGGTGCTGGCAAGTCCACGCTGTTCGATTTGATCACGGGATATCAGCTACCGGATTCCGGCGAGGTGCGTTTCGCCGGCAAACGTCTGCGGGGGCTGCGCCCGGATCAAATCAACCGTTTGGGCATCGGCCGCACCTTCCAGAAGCTCAAGCCCTTTACCGACATGACGGTGGAAGAGAACGTCATGGTGGGCGTCATGCAGCACACGCCGCGTCTCGCTGCCGCGCGCCGGCTTGCCCTGGAAGCGCTGGAATTCGTCGGCTTGCTGGAAATGCGCAAGCATCATGGCCAGGCGCTCAGCACCGGTCAGCGAAAACGCCTGGAGCTCGCCCGCGCCATGGCCACGCGCCCGCGCCTGCTGCTCATGGACGAGGTTACCGGCGGCATCGATCAGCGCACACTCCCGGGACTCATCCGGCTGGTCGAGCGACTCAAAGGCGAAGGTATGACGCTCGTGATCATCGAGCACAACATGCAGGTGCTGATGTCGCTGGCCGACGATATTCTCGCACTGCACCTGGGGCGCAAGATCGCCCAGGGGACGCCGGAGGCCATCCAGAACGATCAGCAGGTCATCGAGTCCTATCTGGGTGGTGCCTATGCTTAAGGTCTCGAACATCGAGGTCAGCTACGGCGATTACCAGGTGATCTGGGGCGTTTCCCTGGAGGTGGGAGAAGGCGAGGTGGTGAGTCTTCTCGGGCCCAATGGCTCGGGAAAAAGCACGGTCTTCAACACCATCTCGGGGCTGCTCAAGCCTCGTTCCGGCAGCATCGAGTTCACGGGCAAACGCATCGACGGCCAGGCCACCCACGACATCGTGCGTCTCGGCCTCGCGCACATACTCGAGCGCCGGCGCGTGTTCCCTTACCTGAGCGTGCGGGAGAATCTCTGGCTGGGCGCCTACCATCCCGATGCCAAGCCCCACCGGGAGCAAACCCTGGAGCAGGTCTACGCAATGTTTCCGCGCCTCCGGGAGCGCGAGCGCCAGATGGCGCATTCCTTGAGCGGCGGCGAGCAGCAAATGCTGGCGCTCGGGCGCGGGCTCATGTCGCGGCCGCGCCTGTTGATGGTGGACGAACCTTTCCTGGGGTTGGCGCCGGCCATCGTTCAGGAGATGAAAGACGTTTTCCAACGCATCAACGCCGACGGCGTCAGCATTCTGTTCATCGAGCAGAATGTTCAGGTGGCGCTCGATATGTCGACGCGTGGCTACATCCTGGAAAGCGGCCGGCTGGCCCTCGAGGGAATGTCGGCGGATCTGCTCGACAGCGTGGAAGTGAAGCGCATATTTCTCGGCGGTTGACTCGCCGCAGTCTAGAAAGCCGCCAGATCTCGATTCTTCAAGTCGGTAATGATCATGCTCCCCGGCTTGTGGGTGATGCACAAGTCCGGACGCGCCTGCTCCACGGCTACCTGGGGCGTCACACCGCAGGCCCAGAAAACCGGGATCTCGTCCCCGGTCATTTGCGGCGCATCGCCGGCGAAGGGTTTTTCCAGATCCGTGATGCCGATCTGCTCCGGCAATCCGATATGAATGGGCGCGCCATGTACATTGGGAAATCGTGACGTGATCTGAATGGCGCGGATCGCTTCCGACGGATTCAGCGGGCGCATGGAAACCACCATCTTGCCGCCGAAAGGTCCTGCGGGGACGGTGTCGATGTTGCTCTTGTACATGGCGACGTTTACGCCGCGCTCCACGTGGCGCAGCCGGATGCCGTCCTCTATGAGCGGCTGCTCGAAGGAGAAGGAGCAGCCGAGCACGAAGCTCACCAGATCATCCCGCCAGTACGCCATGACGTCGGTGGGCTCGTCCACGACCTCACCGTCGCGGAACACCCGGTAGCGGGGGAGATCCGTGCGAATGTCCAGATCTTCGCCCAGGGAAGGCAATCGGGGATCGCCTGCGGCGCCCATGCCGATGAGCGGGCAGGGCTTGGGATTGCGCTGGCAGAAGGCCGCGAAATCCGTGGCATGTTCCGACGGCAGGATGCACAGATTCCCCTGCACGAACCCCGGCGCCATGGCCGCCGTGTGACCGGTGTGGGCGCCGGTGCGGATCAACCGCCGGGCTTCGACGGAGTCGATGGGTAACGCCGTG
>CAXMNG010000330.1:0-21047 GCA_964194585.1 Salibacteraceae bacterium
GTCGAGAAGGAGGAGTAGAGAAATGAAGAGACTCAGTATTGTACTAATGACCCTTGTAGCGACGATGTTCGCCGGCCAGAGCATTGCCGGTAGTTGGAGTAAAATCCGCATCGCTACCGAGGGTGCCTACGCACCGTGGAACTTCACGGATTCGTCGGGCAAGCTCGTAGGCTTCGAGCTCGATCTCGCCGTGGATCTTTGCAAACGAATGAACGCCGAGTGCGAGATCATCGCCCAGGCCTGGGACGGAATCATTCCGGCTCTGCAGGCAGGCAAGTACGACGCCATCATGGCGGGAATGTCCATCACCGACAAGCGCAAGAAGGTGATTACTTTCTCGCGTGACTACGCTATGACGCCGGCGAAATTCGTTGTTCCCGAAAAGAGCCCCCTGGCGAACTTGAAGACCGCCGTCGAGGCAATGAACTTGACCGAAATCAATGCCAGTGAGAAAGCGACCATCGACGAAATCGTCATGCAGTTCAAAGGCAAGACCATCGGCGTGCAGATCGCCACCACCCACGCGAACTTCCTGCGCGAGTATCTTGGTGACAACGTCACCATTCGCACCTACGACACCCAGGAGAATCTCGACCTGGATCTCCAGGCCGGACGCGTCGATACGGCACTCGCTTCCATGAGTTACTGGGTGCCGCTGTTCGATTCCGACAAGGGCAAGGGCATGAAAATGGTGGGGCCGGAAATGACCGGCGGTCCCTTCGGTCTCGGCGTCGGTGTCGGAATACGACAGAAGGATCAGGATCTCGCCGACATGTTCAGCAAGGCCATCAGCGGGGCCATTGCCGACGGCACCGTCAGCAAGCTGGCCATCAAGTGGTTCGGCTTCGACGCTTCCTCGAGGCAGTAGGCCGACTATTTCGCCGCCGTCCTCCCGCACCCTGAAGCGGGAGGGCGGCGTGCGTCCCCTGCGGTAACTGGAGCGGCTCTGGTCCAATGGATTTCAGCCTGCTGGTATTCGGTGATGACGGCTGGGGCGACGAGATGTTGCGCGGCGCCCTCATGACCATGGCGGTGGCGGTCTGCTCCTACCTGTTGGGCGTAGTCTTAGGGATCTTCTTTGCATCCCTCAAGCTCTCGCAGCTCGTCGTCCTGCGTTACGCGGCCGATTTCTACACCACCGTTGTTCGCGGCATTCCCGAGTTGCTGGTCATCTATCTCGTGTTCTTCGGCGGGGGCACGTTGCTGCGCAGCATCGCCTCGGGGCTTTTCGGCTACGAGGGCTACATCGATCTTCCGCTGTTCATTACCGGCATGGTGTGCATCGGGCTGAGCGCCGGGGCCTACAATACGGAGGTGATTCGCGGCGCGGTGCTGGCGGTTCCCGTCGGGCAAATCGAGGCGGCGAAGGCCATCGGCATGAGCACGGCCAAGCGTTTCTGGCGCATCCTCGTGCCCCAGGTGTCGCGCTATGCGCTGCCGGGGCTCGGCAATGTGTGGCAGTTGACGCTCAAGGAAACGTCGTTGATCTCGGTGATCGGGCTGGTGGAGATCATGCGTACTGCCGCGGTTGCTTCCGGCTCCACCAAGGAGCCGTTCACCTTTTATCTGCTCGCCGCGATTCTTTATCTGGGGCTCACGTCGATCAGCAACCGCGGCTTTCTGCGCGCCGAGGCGTGGGCCAGCAAAGGCGTGAGGTACAGCTAGGTCATGAACTTCGAACTCATGGCGGAATCACTCCCGAAGTTGATTGCGGGAGTCCCGATAACGCTGTCTCTGGTGGCGGGCTCACTCGCTCTCGGGTTCGTGTTTGCCGTCATCCTCGCCCAGTTGCGGCTTTCCAGGAATCCGCTGCTGTCGAAACTCGCCTATGCCTACGTCTACGTATTTCGCAGCACGCCATTGCTGGTGCAGATTTTTCTCATCTACTACGGTTCCGGTCAGTTCCGGGAGTCCCTGGAGGGCGTCGGTCTGTGGTTTTTCCTGCGCGAGCCTTACTTCTGCGCCATCCTGGCGCTGACCATGAACACCGCCGCCTATACGAGCGAGATCATTCGCGGCGGCATCCAGTCGGTCCCCTGGGGACAGCTGGAAGCCGGTCGCGCCGTCGGCATGTCCGGGGTGACCCTCTTTCGGCGCATCGTGTTTCCCGTCGCCATTCGCCAGGCATTGCCCGCATACGGCAACGAAATCATTCTGATGGTGAAATCCACATCGCTGGCGAGCACCATCACGATCCTCGAAATCACCGGCATTGCCAAGAAGATCATCGCCACCACGTACGCGACCATAGAAGTGTTCATCATCGCCGGCGCCATTTACCTGAGCATAAATTTCATCGTCACCCGCGGGATTCAGTGGATCGAAATCAAGCTGTCTCCCCAGCTCTACCGCAAACGTCTCTCCGGTTCCAAGCCCAAGGCCGACGAAGTCCTTGCCCACTGAGTCCACGGGCTGCTGCCGACTTCCAGCTTGACCGCTCTGGACCAGCTCTTGGCGGAGTGGGACAGGCGCCGGGTTTCTCCGGTCAATACTCTTACGCGCCATATGAGGGGGTTCTTTACCCCGTCGACACGGAGTGTTCGCTCGTACCGGGCACTCGGGTCCAGGGCGCTCGAGGGCGCAGACAAGGAGAATTTAATGCTTATTCTGACCAGGAAAGTCGGTGAGGCAATCATGATTGGCGAAGATACCGTAGTGAAGGTTCTTGGCGTGCGAAGTGGCCAGGTCAAGATCGGCATCGAGGCGCCCAGGGAGCTGCCCGTGCACCGGCACGAGATCTTTGAGCGAATCAAGTCCGAAGAGGGTGCCGAGAACGGCGATAGGTGCACTGGGAAGTAGTTTGCCGGCAACAGACAGCGCACGAAAGGCTATACTTGTGCCTGTCACCTGGCCTGCTGGGGCCGCTAATAGCTGAGGGGTGCCACAAATGCGAATGTTGCGTACCGTCGGGCTGCTGGTGGCGCTGCTATCGGTTTCGCCCGTTCTGATTCATGCCGATACCCTGACCCTGGGACCCATCGGGCCGGCCGCCGATGGGCCGAAACGGGGCTCGACCATGGTCGATGTGGAGGCCATCATTGGCCCCCCCCAGAGCACCGCCGGACCGGTGGGCGACCCGCCCATCACCGTGTGGTATTACCCGACGTTCAACATCTACTTCGAGTACGACAAGGTCCTGCACTCGGTAGAACCACGTTAGCCCACGGCTCACGTTTACGGCTTAGGCAACTCACGCAGCAGACGGAATCCGGTGCGCTCATCGGCGCTGCCGTCGTGGCTGCGTGAATACGCCACGGTGCAGCGCGACGCCTTATCGGAGTAGGCGCCTCCGCGGGCTGCAAGCCCCCCGTCCGTGACCACCCATTCCTGGGCATTGCCCACGGGATTGACCACCCCCCAGCCGTTCTCCTCGCCGAAGGTCGCGCTGACCAGGGCCCGGCCCAGGGGCGCTCCCAGCGACACGCTGCCGCTGCGGCCCGCCAGAAGTCCCGACGCGATGCCCGCTTTGCCCGATGTCCGGCAGTTGATGCCTTTGGTGGCGCGGATTCCACCGGCGTCGGCGGCATGCCGCCACTCCTTGTCGGTAGGCAGGCGATAGACGACCCGGTCCCCGCTGCTCGAGCTGGCCTGCTCGGACAACCAGCGGGCGTAGCGTTCGGCGGCCTCGCGGGGTACCCCTGTGACGGGTAGCTGGGTATCGCGTTCGGCCAGCGGCGGACATTCGCCGCTTCGCTCACAGAAGGCATTGAATTCGGCAATGGATGTCTCGTACTTGCCGATGGCGTAAGCATTGTCGAGGTTCTTCCCGCCGGGAACTACCACCATTGGCATGGCCCGGTCGCCGCCGGCCAACAGGTCATAGCAAACACCGTCGCTCTCCCGACCTCGGCCGGCGAGATCCGCCGCGCACTCGCCGGCTCGCGGCTCACGATACTTCACGCGCCGGAGCTCAGGGTTGTCCGACCACAATCGTCGCACGCTGGCGTAGGCCGCTCTTCGCTCGGATGCTCGGCTGAGCTCGCGCTTCTTCACGCCGTGCACATAGATTTCGTAAGTCCGGCGCGCATCTGCCATGCGCGCGTCGAGCTCCGCCGTGAGCTTCGCGATTTCGTCATGGTCCGGATGGCGTGCCCTGGCGGTCTTCAATGAGTCTTGCGCAGCGGTCAATCGTCCGGCGTCGATGTGGTTGCGAACCCTGGCGATCTCCCGAGGCGGCAACTGTGCCGATAGTTCCGACAGAGTACGGTTTCCGGGCAGCACCAGCAGCGCGGATGCAACGTAGTTGTAGGCACGGAAAGCGTCGCTCGAAGCGAGCGAGGCGGCACGGTGCTCGAGTGCCGTCGCGACTTCGCGCTCCAGTGCATTCGAGGATTCCGGAAACAAGGACTTCACCGCGGCCAGCTCACCACGCAGCTTGTCACCATCCAGCGGTGTTTTTCTGGCTTGCGATACCAGCCGGGCCGCCGCCAGCGTTACGAGCTCTGCCGTCAAGCCCTCGTGCTCTTCGGGATAGCGTCGTGCGTGGTCGGAAATGCCAGACTGAAGTTTGGCAACATCGAGCGTTGCGTCCGCATAGATAGCCCGCGACAGCGATGCCGTGAGCGCGGTGTGTGCACGTTCGTCGCGGTAACGCGTGAGGGTTTTCTGAACCTCAGGTGTCGGCGACACGACAAGCGCGCGTTCCAGCTGCGCGACCGCGGCGTCGAGATCGCCCGCGGCACGGCTTTTCCCCGCGCTCTCCAGATAGGCCGCGGCCACCGCCGGCTCTGCGGAGTCGGCGATGAAACTGTCGTCGGCGGGCAGGTTCGCGCGAAGCCGCTCGAGGGCCTGCGCCGCTTCCTCGGGACGCCCGGAGGCTGCATGGGCCAGCAGCGCCGCCCTGGCGGCCGCGAGGCGCTCGTCGCGGCGCTCGTATTCCTGCTTCCTGAGAACTGTCTGCTGTGCGTCGACGAGCAGTCTCTCGATCTCGTCGAGTTCCGGGGCATCCGGCACGTAGGCACGGCCTTTGCCGATCAAGGTTCGCGCCTCAACGTACTGTTTCGCTTTGACGGCCTCGACGGCGCGGTCGCGATACAGCAGCATCATGGTTCTGCTGACGAGCTGCACGCCGGAACCCTCGGCGCTGACCATGGCCAGGGATTCCTTGAAAGCGGTTTCGAACTCAGCCTCCCATTCCGGTGTCAGCAGGGGTTGCCTCAGGAGTTCGCTGATGGTTTTCGCACGCGCCGCCAGGAGGCTTCGCCGCGACTGGGTTGCCGGCATTCGGAAATCATGGGCTTTCTCGGCGTCGCTCAGTCGTGCGCGTTGCGCTGTTACGTACGGGATCTCGAAAAAACGCGCAAAATCAACGAGCAGATTTTCCGCTTCCTGCCAGCGCAGATTTGCCATCGAGTCGTCGAAACCCGACAGGAAAATCTGCTTCAGTTGCCAACGCAGATCCTTCAGCATCGAATCCGTGGGGCTCAAACTCTCCAGCAGCATGAGATCATTCTGCACGCGCCGGAAATCCGCCAGTGAGTTGAGCGCGTCACGTTCCTTCTCCAGGCGCGCACGCAGTTCCATGGCGAGACGGTCCTGGCGCTCGCGCTCGAGTCTAGCCCCCAACTGCTGACGCAATCGCACCAGGTCCGGATCGCCAGGAATCAGCTCGTCGGCCTGATCGATGATTATCTTGGCCTCGGTCAGATTGCCGGCGCGCATGGCGGCACGCGCCTGCTCGGTGAAAGCAGTGGCGAGCCGCGGGTCCTTGAGCGTCGGATTCTCGGGATCGAGTAGACGAATAGCCTGTAAGACCTCGCCGAGGCTTGCATCGTTTGCGGTCGACGACTGCAGGTCGTCGAGCAGATCGCCGTACGCTTCAGTGAGCCGAACGAGTTCATCGGCGCGCTGCGCAGCCAGTTCGTTGCCGACGGTCAGTACCTCGGCGGAATTGGGGTATAGAGAACCCAGCAGCATGATTTGCTCGTTCGCTTTCCCATAGTCGTATCGACCTTCGCCGGGATTGAAGGCGGCGTTGATGCGCTGCTTGTAGTAATCGATGATCGCGCGACGGGCGAGTGGATGGTCGCGAATTTGCTGCTGCCATTCGCTGTCGAAAGGGCGAATCAGACTCAAGCCTTCACGTATGCTGTGCTCGCCTCGCAGAATGTGTGCCACCACGGCCTCCCGGATACGGGCGTCCTTGAGCACGTCGCGGCGCTGAGCGTCGGACTCCAGCGCCTGGATCATGGCGAGGCCTTCGGCGATGTTCTCGACACCGCCTCGCTTCAGGACGCTGACGATCGCTTCGTTCTCTCCGCTGCGTATGAAGTCCGTGATTTGCGCGTAGGCGAGGACGGCGATCAGCGCTATCGCGGCCACCGACGCCGCGATCCCGTACACACGCAGATTCGTCTTGCGTTGGATATCGTCGATGAATTGATCGACCGACGCCGTGCGGTTGTCGCGTTCCAGGGCGAGTGCCCTTGCGAGTCCCCGGTTCTGGCGCTTGGAAAGCTTGGCGATGGGCTCCGGCACGAGGCCCTGATCCCGAGCCCGCGGGGCGCTCATCTTGTCGTAGGGGTGCCTGCCGGTGAGCAGCTGATAGGCCATGATGCCGAGGCCATAGATGTCGTCGCGCGGGTCGGGCTCCTGGCCCTCGAACATTTCCACGGTGGCATAGGCCGGAGTGATGGCGCCGAGCTCGCCGGGGTCGAAGAGTGTCGTCACGCCCTCGGCGTCGATCGTGGTCGTGGAGGCGCGGGCGATGCCGAAGTCCAGCAGCTTGACCGTTCCGTCGTGGGTGAGAAAACAGTTGGCGGGTTTCAGATCCGAGTGCACGAGCCCGTTCTGGTGGGCGTAGGCGAGCCCCGCGGCCAGCTGCTGAATGATGGACATGGCCTCGGCTTCGCCCAGGCCTCCCTCGGGCAGGTCGCCGATGAATGCGTCGAGGGACTCACCTTCCAGCAGATCCATCGACATGAATACGGCGCCGGAGTCCGTGTCCCGATCGAAGCTGAACACGGTGGCAACGTTGGGATGGGCGAGACGCTGTTGCTTGGCGGTCTCGCGCTGCAGGGCGACGAAGGCGTCAGGGTGCTCTTTGAAGTTTTTCTGCAGTAGCTTGATGGCGACGAATGGATTGCGATCCTTGGCTTCCTCTTTGAGGAGATCCTTGCCTTTCCACACGGCCCCCATGCCGCCCTCGCCGAGTTTTGATAGCAGCTCAAAGCGGCCACGCAGGCGATCCCCCTCGCCGAGCTCCGGCGAATCGTCCGTCGGCAGCGCCGGAAAGCCGCCGGTAGCCGTCAGGGCCGCCCGGGCTTCGGCCTCGCGGGCTGCTCCGTCTGCGGCTTCCGCCTGCTCGCCGCTCTGTATGGAGGCGGGATCCAGAGGGCGGAAATCGCCGTCGCCATGGGCCAGGCCAGAGCCGGCCGCGCCCTGGGTGGCGCTGGGCGATGTGGCGTTCTGGTGGCGGGCAAGCTTGGCAAGCAGTGCCTGCTGGACTTGCTGCGGCAGGCCGCGGCCACGGGCCGCCTCGAGGAGGGTGGCGATATCGCCGCCGCTTTGCGGCGCCTCCGCCAGGAGCGCGTCCACGGCGGCGTCCAGCTCCTCGAAGCCGATCTCACCGCGATGGAAGGCGTCGAGTAGTGATTCCAGCTGCGACATTTGAATCGGGGCGGAATGCCCTCGCAATTATTACGCCGAATAATAGCGTGCGCGGCAAAGTCGGTCTGCGCACCAGGTCTGGACGCAGGCTACGCCCGCCCCACCAGCCGTCAGCCGCGCGGCTGCTGCACAAGCTTGTCTGTCTCTCGACATTTCTTGGCCAACTGTCGCAAGTTTCCGGGCGGCGGCAGGCGCACACTGGTCGCGCGTCCAGCGGCAGGAGATCAGACCATGTCCCGAATGAATCGTCTCGAGTTTTTTTTCCTCAACCTGGGGCATCTCTACGATCACCTGTTCATTCTGATTTATGCCGCGGTGGCGGCGCTGGCTCTGCCGGCGGCCTTCGACTTGAGCTACGCGGAGCTTATCGTATACGCCACGCCCGGATTCATCGCCTTCGGCGCCTTCGCCCTGCCGGCGGGGTGGCTTGCGGACCGCTGGAGTCGGCGTGGCATGATGATCATCTTCTTTCTGGGTCTCGGTATCAGCGCGGTGCTGACGGGTTTTGCCCGTACACCCTTGGAAATCGCCGTCGGGTTGTTTTTCATCGGCGTGTTCGCCGCCATCTACCATCCGGTGGGCATCACCATGGTGGTGGAGGCGCGGCCCGTGAAAACCGGTGCCGCTCTGGGGATAAACGGAGTATGGGGCAACATGGGTGTCGCCAGCGCTGCCATCATCGCCGGCGTGCTAATCGACGCTTCCGGTTGGCGCGCTGCCTTCGTAGTGCCCGGCGTCACGGCAATCGCCACCGGCCTTGCCTACGCGCTTTTGTGCCACACGCGCAGCGTTGGAGACATCAAGCAGGCCAGCGGTGCAAAACGTACCGAAACCGTTCTCGACAAGCGCGTGCTGGTGAAGATTTTTACCATTATCGCGCTCACCACGACCCTGGGCAGCTTCATTTTTCAGTCCATGACATTCGCACTGCCGAAGATACTCGAGGAGCGCCTGAGCGCTGTCTACGACAGCGCTTCCGCGATCGGCGGGTCGGCGTTCGCTGTATTTGCCATTGCGTCGATGGCGCAGATTCTCATCGGCCATCTGGTGGACCGCCATTCGATTCGCACGGTTTTCGCCTTCGTGGCTGGATTGCAAATCCCGGCTTTCATGTTGGCCGTGGGTTTATCCGGCATGCCGTTTCTGGTTGGCGCGGTGGCGTTCATGCTGCTCATATTCGGTCAGATCCCCATCAACGATGCTCTATTGTCGCGCATCACCACGCCGCAGCACCGGAGCCGTATCTACGCGATCAAGTTCGTTTTGAGCTTCAGCGTCGCCGCGGCCGCTATTCCGGTGGTCGCGTTGCTGCACCAGACGACGGGATTCGATGGTATGTTTGTAGCGATGGCCGCCATTGCTGCCGTCATTTTCCTGTGCGTGCTGACATTGCCGCGCGTCAGTGTGATGACGGCGCCCGCGACCAGTCCGGCACGTTGAGTGGAGACAATCGAAGTTGAAACTCTATGACAATATGGATTCCGGGAACGCCTACAAGGTGCGTCTCGTGCTGGCTCATTTGAACTTGCCGTTCGAGCGCATCGAGCTCGACACCAACGCTGGCGAGACTCGTACCCGGGAGTTTCTCGCCAAGAACCCGAACGGCAAGATCCCCGCGCTCGAGCTCGCGCGTGGTGAGGTGCTCTGCGAGTCCAATGCGATTCTCTTTTTTCTCGCGACGGGCACCCCGTTGTTACCGGAAGACAAGCTCGAGCGTGCCCGGGTGCTTCAGTGGATGTTTTTCGAGCAGTACAGCCACGAGCCGAATATCGCCGTTTCCAGACACGTGCTCAAACATCTCGAGCTCACCGAGGAGCGGCGCGCGCTGGTGGAATCGAAGCGCGAGCCGGGATACAGGGCACTCGGGGTGATGGAGGGTCACCTCGCCGCTCGCAGCTTCTTCGTTGCCGAGCGATTCACTATCGCCGATATCGCGCTCTATGCTTACACCCATGTCGCCGATGAAGGCGAATTCGATCTGGCCGACTTTCCCGCCATCCGCGCGTGGCTCGCGCGCGTCAGCAGCCAGCCCGGGCATGTTCCCATCACGCGGGCCTGATCCATGGCGCACGACTATACTTAGTGTGATCATGGCGCGCCCTGATTGCGCGTCGAACCGGAAACAGATATCAACGATCGGGACGGAAAAATGGAAGAGCAGATTACCAACAGCGCAGGTATCGCCGCAGAGCCCCGGTACGTAGGCTTCTGGGCGCGTTTCCTCGCGATGCTCATCGACAATGTCTGGGTGACCATCGTACTGGTGCTCGTTCTCATGGCGATATTCGGCGAGGATTTCATGGCAATGATGGCGATGGTCCCCGATAGCTCACCGGAAGCGATGGGCATGGCCGCACAGGGGGCCGCCGGCAGCTTTCTCGCGCAATTGTTGTTGCCCGCGGTATTGATTGTGGGCTTCTGGATCTGGAAGTCGGCCACACCCGGAAAGATGGTGATATCGGCGAAAATCGTCGACGCGAAGACGCTGGGCAGTCCGTCCACGGGTCAGCTCATCGTTCGTTACATCGGCTACTTTATCTCCGCTTTCGTTTTTGGCCTCGGTTTCCTATGGGTGGCTTTCGACAAGCGCAAACAGGGCTGGCACGACAAGATTGCGGGCACCTTGGTCGTCAAGACGTAGGCCCCAGAAGATTCGCGCGCAAGCACGCTCCTGCGCGGCGTTCACCAGGTTGGCTGTATCCTGGTGAATTCCATGGAGCTGGTCGACATCGGCGCGAATCTCAGCCACGACAGCTTTCGTCACGATCTGCCGCAGGTGCTGGAGCGGGCCCACGCGGCCGGCGTTGCGCAGATGATCGTCACCGGCGCCAGCGAGATCGAGAGCCAGGCTGCCCACGATATTGCCGCGCTGCATCCCGGTGTGCTGTTCGCGACTGCTGGTGTGCATCCACATCTCGCCAGGGAATGGAATAATGACACCGCGGCAGTGATTCGAGGGCTCGCACAGTCGCCGGTCGTCGTGGCCGTAGGGGAAGCCGGCCTCGACTTCAATCGCGACTTCTCGCCGCGCCCGATTCAGGAGAGCGTATTCGCCGCGCAGCTCGAGCTCGCGGCAGACTTCGGTCTGCCCGTGTTCATGCACGAGCGCGACGCCCACGATCGCTTCGCGGCGATTCTCGACGAATACCGGGCCCGGCTCGGGCCGGCGGTCATCCATTGCTTCACCGGAGAGGCATCGGAGCTCGAGCGCTATCTGGAATTGGATTTGCACGTCGGTATCACCGGCTGGATCTGCGACGAGCGGCGCGGCACGCATTTACGCGAGCTCGTGTCGCGTATTCCACTGGAGCGCCTCATGCTGGAGACCGATTCGCCCTATCTCCTTCCACGGGACCTCGAACCACGCCCGAAAAGCCGGCGCAACGAACCCATGCACCTGGCCCACATTCTGGAAACCGTGGCGGCTTGCCGCGGGATCGATCCCGCCGAGCTTGCCCATGCGACGACGCGGACCACGCGCGCCTTCTTCCATCTCGACGCTCCCGGTGCCGGAGAATGCGCCGTTACAGGTTCCGGAGATGGCCGGTCTTGACGTAGAGCGTGCAGCCTTCGTCGCTGAAGGGCTGATGTCGGCTGCCGTCGGGAAAGCGTAGCCAGGTTCCCTGCTCGTAAGTGCCTTGCGCATCCGCAAGACTCCCGGCGATGACGTAAACTTCCTCGCCCCCGGGGTGATTGTGCTCCGGGACCCGGGTGCCGGGGGCGAGCCGTACCAGGCGCATGCTTTCGCAATGCCCGTCCTCGTCGTAGAGCGGCAGCACCTCCCGACCAGGGGGCTTGCTCCGCTGCCAGGTGGCCGTATTGCTGTCCAATTCGCGGTGGCTGCGGCCGCTTCCGGGATACTGGCGCAGCTTCACGAACAGCACGCAGCCCTGGTCGGATCGCGGCGCGTGGCGAAAACCCTCCGGGTTGAGCAGGTAGGTGCCGACCGGGTAGGTACCGTGCTCGTCGGCGAAAACCCCTTCGAGCACGAGGATTTCCTCGCCCCCGGGGTGCTCGTGGGGCGGAAACCGGCTGCCGGCGTCGTAGCGCACGATGGAGGTGACTCTACCGCTCTCGGCCGCGCCGCGCAGTTCCAACCGTTTGCGCCAGACACCGGCCCCGGGGCTGGATTGCCATTCCATGGCAGCCGTTCGAACCACCACGGCTCTGGAAAAGTCCGCGTTCAATTCAAGCACTGATAGTCACAACCTTGTCTGGTGCCTATCGGGGACATTCCTCAATAGGCAAGCTCGCTATGGGCCGGTGTCAGCACACTGTCCATTATGCGCCCGATGAGCGCGTTGACTTTGGATTCATCGGTCCAGCGGGCCACCATCACCAAGTCGTGCTCGGGCTCGATCCAGATGCTGCTCTGCCCGGCGCCGACGGCGAAAAAGCTGGATTCCGGAGCACGGTCGTAGTGGGCCCCGCCGGTGTTCAGCCACCACAGATAACCGTACTCGGGATTGATCGGGCAGGGCGTGCTCGACGCTTCTATCCAGGATTCCGGCAACAATTGTTGTCCTTTCCACCGCCCGCGGCGGGCCATCAGCAATCCGACCCGCGCGTGGTCGGTGCTGGCAATGAAGATGCCGCCACCCCAGTGGGCGCCGCCGGGCACCGACGGCAGGCTTTCGCCGTCGATTTCAAAGCGCGCGTTGCGGTAGGCGTGCCACTCCCAGGTGTCGCTGGCGCCTATGGGGTCCATGATGGCCTCGCGCAGCACCTCCGGCAGCGGGCGCCGGAATACCTGTAAGAGAGACAGGCTGAGGCGATTGACGCGTACGTCGTTGTACTCCCAGAAGCTCCCGGGGGCCTGTAAATCGCGGTGTGTGCCCTTGCGTGAATTGTCCGATCCGACACCGACCTGGCGATTCCGATCCACCAGATCGGGTTTGTCCCACAGCGTACCCTGCCACTCGCTGGTCTGGTGCAGCAGGTGACGCCACGTGATGTCGCGGTTCTGGGGCGAGTCGAAGCCATCGTCCAGGGCGTACTCGCGTACCGGATCGTCGACGTCGCGAATCAACCCCCGCGCCACGGCCACGCCGGTGAGAATGGAGAGGTAGCTCTTGGCGATGCTGAAGGTCATGTCGACGCGCCGCGTGTCGCCCCACTCGGCGACGATTCTGCCGCCGCGCAGAATCAGTCCATTGGGTCCGCCGCGATCCTTCGTCGGCCCCAGCACTTCGTTCCAGGGTGGTGGCTCGCGGATTGCGGAATCGGCGGCCAGCCCGCCGGAGAGATCCCTGGGCCAGGATGTCTCTGCCGCTTCGGCGAACGCTACTGCGTCGGCCAGTTTTTCGGCATCCATGCCGGCGTCGGCCGCATCTACGGTCTGCCACTCGTTTCGGGTCGGACAATAGCGCATGGAAACCTGCCGGGTGGGTAAGGCGTCGATTCTAGCCCTTTGACCCGGCGACATGCCAAACTGCCGCGCACGCTCACGGAGTTCTTGATTCGTCGGCCCCATGTCCACCCAGATGTCTCGAACGACCATCGTCTTTTCCTCTCTGGGGCACCTGTATATTCATCTGTGCACGGCGTTCTTTTTCGTCATCGTGCTGTCCCTGGAGTCGGTCTGGCAGCGCCCCTACCACGAGCTCATCGAGCTGTGGACCCTGGGGTCGCTGATGGTGGGGGTGGTCGCTCTGCCGGCCGGGATGCTCAGCGACAAGCTGGGCGCGGCGCGCATGATGGTCGCCTTCTTTCTCGGCATGGGCGGGTGCGCCATCGCCGCCGGTCTCACGGACTCTTCGAACGCGCTCATGTGGTGTTTGACGGGTATCGGTGTGTTCGCCGCTATCTATCATCCCGTAGGCATTCCGTGGCTGGTGCGAAACGCAGGGACCCGGCGCGGCAAGGTGCTGGGTTTCAACGGCATTTTCGGATCCCTGGGCACCGCGCTCGCGGGGATCGTCGCCGGATCGCTCATCGATCTTTCCGGCTGGCGCGCGGCCTTCATCGTGCCCGGCGCCATCAGCGTGCTCACCGGCGTTGCTCTTCTGGGTTTCCTGCTGAAAGGAAAAATCAGCGACGCCACGGTCGTGATGCGCGACGAGGTGAAGGTCAGCCGCAGCGACATGTGGCGGGTTTTCGCTATCCTGGTGACTACCATGTTTCTACTCGCGCTCGTCTATCAGAGCATCCAGACGTCATTGCCCAAGCTCATGGAGCAACGCCACCAGGGGTTGGCGGGCGACGGCATTTTCGGGGTCGGCTTGCTGGTAGCAGCCGTTTACACCGCCGCGGCTTTCATGCAGATTGCCGGCGGCCATCTGGCGGACCGCTTTCCATTGAAGCCGGTGTACGTCGGCGCCCTGCTGATTCAGGTACCGACCCTGTGGCTGGCAGCCAGTCTGGGCGGGCTGCCGCTGCTCGTGGTGGCCACCGTCATGGTGATGGCCGGCGTCGGTGCGCTGCCCGCCGAGAACATGCTGCTGGCCCGCTACACACCGGAGTCCCGGCATGGACTGGTGTTCGGTATCAAATTCGTTCTGGCATTCGGCGCGGCGCCGGTGGCGGTGCAGCTGGTCGCGGCCATTACCGGCCGTACCGGTGATTTTTACTGGGTGTACGTGGTGCTGGCGGCCTGCGCGCTGGTTGCGGTGTCCGTGGCCTTGATGCTGCCGCGGGATCGCGGGGTTCCGGCTCCCCAGCCGGCAGGCGCGGACTGAATTCCTTTGCCGGGTCCTCTGGGCCCTGGAGAGACAACATGACGGTTAGAGTCAGTGACGTTATCGAGAGCTTTCCGAAGCTCCTGCGTTTGCTTCGAGGAGATGCGGAGGTGCAAGTTTCCCGGCCGGGCCCACCGTCGGCTCCGGAGCCGGGGTGCATTCTGTTTCTAAACGAGCGCCGACTCATCGGAGACGCGGTGAGCAGTCCGGCGTCGGTACTGGTCGTCAGTGATGCCGATGCCGATGATGCGGCGCTGGAAGGTGCGACACAGACGCTCCTGCAAAGTCCCAGTCCGGAGCTCGCTCTCGCGCTGGTGGCGCGAACCTTCTTTCCCGTATCGGTCTACAAGCAGGGTTTTGACGAAATCCGCATCCACTCCTCGGCGGTCATATCCGATTCCGCCGATATTTCCGAGGACACCATCATCGGGCCGAACGCCGTCATCGGGACGAAGGTGCGCATCGGCGGGGCATGCATCATCGGCGCCAACACCACGGTGGAGGCGGATGTGGTGATCGGCGAGGGCAGCCACATCCATGCAAACGTGTTCATCGCCCACGGAACGTTCATCGGCAAGAATTGCGAGATTCATCCGATGACCTCGCTTGGCACGGAAGGTTATGGCTATGCCCACGACGAGCAGTTCAATCATTATCGGCACGTGCACTACGGCCGGTTGGTGATTGAAGATGACGTTCACATCGGCGCCGGCGTGAACATCGATCGCGGGCACTTCAAGGATTCGATCATCGGGCGCGGCACCAGGATCGATAATCATTGCCATCTGGCTCACAACTTCCAGGCGGGAAAAAATTGCCTCATCACGGCCGGCTTCATCGCCGCCGGAACGGTCGTCATCGGGGACAACAATGTTTTCGGTGGGCGCGCGGGCATCACCGATCACGTCACCGTCGGCGACAATATGCAATTTGCCGCGCTTTCAGCGATCTTCAAGGACGTCGATGAGCCGGGGAAGGCGTTCGGCGGCCTTCCGTTACAGCCGGTGCACGAATACTTGAAGTCGTACGCGAGCATTCCGCACCTGCCGGGTATTCGAAAAAACGTCGCCAGGATCATGCGCAAGCTGGGAATGACGTGAATTGACAGCGAGCCGGGCGCGGCTCTACTCTGAAATCCATGTTGAGCCGTGAGCAAATCGACGAATTCTGGCGTGACGGCTTCCTGGTGGCGCAGAATGCCGTTTCCGGAGAGCAGCTGCGCAGCCTCCAGGAAAGTATCCGCGAATGGGTGGAGGAGAGCCGCGATCACGACGCGCCCTTCGGCGAGCCCACCGTGGACGGACGTGCGCGTTTCGACATGGGAGAGGAGCACTGCGTCGAGCGGCCGGCGCTTCGCCGGGTCAACAATCCGAGCGAAATCAGCGCGCATTACAATCACGTGATGCGCGATTCTCCCATGGTGGACATGGTGGCCGATCTCATCGGTCCCGACGTCAAATATCATCACTGCAAGATCAATCTGAAGCTTCCCGGCTCCCACACCGTGGTCGGTTATCATCAGGATTTCCAATACACACCCCACACGAACGACGATGTCGTCACCGCGTTGTTGATGCTGGACGACGTGACCGAGGAGAATGGGTGCCCGATGGTCGTTCCCGGTTCCCATCGCGGTCCACTGTATTCACTGTTCGAAGGCGCCACTTTCACGGGCTTCGTGGATCCGGAACTGGAACGCGCGCTCAAGAAGCTGGAGGTGGCGGTGATGGGAAAGGCCGGGGATGCTTGTCTCATGCACACGCGGCTGGTGCACGGCTCGGCAGCCAATCGCAGCGATTGCCCCAGGGGCCTGTTCATCTGCGTCTACACCGCGGCCGATGCCTTTCCGTTGGCCCGCAATCCCATGCCCAGCAAGCTCGAGGGCACCATCGTTCGCGGCGATCCCACCCGCGTCGCGCGACTCATGCAGGCCGACATCGAGCTGCCGGAGCAGCCGAAAAAGGCGTCATTTTTCGCCGTCCAGGATCAGGCGTCGGCAAGTAGCGACGAGCAACCTACCAGCTCGTGAGCCCCGGTCAGCGCTTGTTCTTGATGAACGGATAGATGTGCGTAATGTCGGCGTTCGCTGTCGTTTCGAGAAAGCGTCGCCAGACCCCGGCGATGGCGCCACTTACCGGATCCGCGCCGCCGAATTCCGCGAGCCCTTCGCGGTACAGACTCAGATCCTTGTTCATCTGTACGCTACTGAACCCTGCATCAAAGGTCTCGGTGAGAATGCGATTGACGAACTTGTCCGCAGTGGCCGTATTGCGGCCGGTGGACACGTTGAGCACGTCGAGCATGACCGCCATGTCCAGGCCCTGGCTTTCGCCGAAGGCGACGGCCTCGCTGGTTGCGGCCATGGCGGTGCCGGAGAGAAAGTTGTTCAGAAGCTTCATGGCCTGACCCTGGCCGGGCTCGACGCCCACGTGAAATACGTTCCCGGCGAAGCCCTCCAGCATCGGCCGCAACTCCTCGAGGCTTGCGGCCGGTCCCGAAACCATGACTGCCACGGTACCCGCCCGGGCGCCGGCTACGCCGCCGGATACCGGCGCATCCACGTACTCGATGCCCGCCCCTGCCAGCTTGCCGTGGATGCCGCGGGCCTGGGCGATGCCGATGGTGGAAGTATCGACCACGCGCTTGGTGACGGCCGAGGGTGCGGTGACGATGGCATCGGCGACTGCATCCACGACAGCGTTGTCCGGCAGGCTCAGCAATATGGTAGCGGCTTGGCTCGCGACCTCCGCGACTGATTCCGCGATCGCCGTGTTCGCGGGCGCCCGATGTTGGGTGCCTGCGGCGTCGTGGACCGTGAGAGACCAGCCCGCACTGGCAAGGTTGGCCGCCATGGGCGCACCCATGTTTCCAAGGCCGATGAATCCGATGGGACTGTTGTTCATGAGCTGGTGCTTTGGCGCCGATGCTTGTTCAATTCCTCATCCTCCCCTCTCCCCCGGTTGCGTGCATAATGATGGCATTCACGGCGGACGACAAATCATGGGCGAACGACTGAGTCTGCGCGCGGCGACCAACGACGATCTGCCGGCCATGGTGGCACTGCTGGCTGCGGAAGGGCTCCCGGAGGGTGGTGTTGCCGCGGGCATCGCGCATTTCCAGGTGCTTGATGACGGCGACGGTGTCGTCGCCACTGCCGGCATCGAGTCCCACGGCTCGTCGGCTTTGCTGCGTTCGGTGGTAGTGGCGCCGGCACACCGTGGCCAGGGGCTCGCGCGCTGGCTTACCGAGCGCATGGTGCAACATGCCCGCGGGCTCGGACACGACTCGCTGTATCTTCTCACCATGGATGCGGACCAGTACTTTTCCGGGCTCGGATTCACACGCGTGTCCCGGGACCAGGCGCCGGATGAGATCCGGCGCTGTCAGCAGTACCGTGAGCAGTGTCCCGACTCCGCCGTGCTCATGCACATGGCGGTTTGACCGCGCCGACCGCCCCGATGACCAGACCCATCGTCGTTCTCAACCCCAACTCCAGTCAGTCGGTCACCGACGCCTTGGACGAAGGCTTGGAACCGTTGCGTTTCTCCGGCGGGCCGCCCATCCGGTGCGCGACCTTGGCGCAGGGTCCGCCGGCTATCGAAAGCGACGAGCAGGTGGCGGCCGTCATCGAACCCGTGTGTGATTATCTGCGCCACCACGAGAATGACTCCGGCGCCTTCGTCATCGCGTGTTTCAGCGATCCAGGCTTGCGTGAGGCTCGCCGCTCGAGCGCGCGGCCGGTGTTCGGCATGGCGGAGTGTGGGCTTCTGACGGCACTTGCCCATGGCCGGCGTTATGGTGTCATCTCCATACTCGCATCGTCCCTTCCCCGGCATCTGAGCTACATTCGCCACATGGGGATCGACGGCAGGCTGGCGGCGGATTTGCCCGTGGGCCTGGGCGTCCTGGAACTCGAGGACCGTGCCGTCGCACTGGAACGCATGGTCACGGTGGGATCTCGACTGCGCGACGAGCACGATGCGGATGTAATCGTTTTAGGCTGTGCCGGCATGGCGGCGCTGCGCACCCCGCTGGAGGAGAGGCTCGGCATCCCCGTCATCGAGCCCGTCCAGGCGGCGGTAAGCATGGCCATGCGCGCCGTAGCGCTCGGCTGAGGTTTTCATCCGTAGAGGAGCATTCTGTGAACGAAGCGTTCAGGAGCATGAGCAACGTCGGTGGGCGCATCACACCAACGGGAGAGGCATGCGTGCGGGTGCTCGACCGTGGCTTTCTCTATGGCGATTCCATCTACGAGGTCTTTCGCACCTACTCGGGCGTTCCGCTATTTTACCAGGAGCACTGGGAGCGGCTGGAGAACTCGGCGCGGCTGATTCGCATGCACGTCACCCAGAGCCAAAACGAGATAACGGAGCAGATCCGCCGCACCGTCCAGGCCACGTCGGCGGGAAAGCTTGAAAGGGAAGTCTACGTGCGATACGTGATCACCCGTGGCGAGGGAGCCGTGGATCTCTATCCGAACCCCGATCTGAAAACGCGCTCCGTCATCATCGTAAACGCGGTTCCAGAATGGCCGCCGGAATTTTACAGCGTCGGAATGAAGGCAGCGATCCCAGCCGTGCGGCGCAATCCCACTGACGCTCTGGACCCCAACATCAAGGGCGGCAATTACCTCAACAATGTCATCGCCATCACTCAGGCACGGGAGCTGGGCGCTGACGAGAGCATTATTCTCAACCGCGACGGCTACATCACAGAAGCATCGAACAGTAACGTGGTGTTCGTCCTGGACGGCGAGCTGGTCACGCCCGGCGTTGCCGCCGGCAATTTACGCGGTATTACCAAAAAGGCAGCACGCGAGGCATGTGTGGCACACGGATTGACGCTCAACGAGCGCGACGTGCATGAAAAGGATCTCGACAGGACAACGGAATGCTTCGTGACCAGCGCCACCCGGGAAGTCATGCCGATTGTCAGTCTGCGCCTGGACGACGGACGCATGGTCGAGTTTCCTGCCGGCGGCGGCGAGATAACTCGCAGGGTAATCCAGTACTACAAGCAATTCGTGGACGAGCACGTCGAGCAGAACGCGTCACTGAGTCTGTGGTGACGGGCGTCGTCGTCTTCAGTTTTTCTACCACACCATGGCCATGCCCATGGGCGGCTTGGCCGCGGCCCGTGCAATTCGATCCGGAGGGAGTCCATGTCCGAACCTTACGCTGACTTTCGATCCCTGAAGTTCGACCGTCCCGCTGAGCGCGTGCTGCGCATCCGGCTGGACAACCCCGGCAAGCTCAACGCCGTGGACGCGCGCATGCACAAGGAGCTCGCCGATATATGGCGTGTCGTCGATACCGATTCGGAGACGTCCGCCGTGATTCTCACTGGTGCCGGCGATGCCTTTTCCGCCGGCGGCGACTTCGAGGTGCTGGAGAGTCTCACCAGGGATCAGGACACGCGCCTGACCGTGTGGAAGGAAGCGCGCGACATAGTCTATAACGTTATTAATTGCTCCAAGCCCGTGATCTCTGCCATTCGCGGGCCCGCTGTGGGGGCGGGCCTCGCGGCAGCTCTGGTTGCCGATATCAGCGTTGCGTCGAAAACGGCGCGCTTCATCGATGGCCACACCCGCCTCGGTGTCGCGGCAGGGGACCATTCCGTCATCGTCTGGCCCCTGCTGGTGGGAATGGCGAAGGCGAAGTTCTACCTGCTTACCTGTGAACCATTGGGTGGCGAGGAGGCGGAACGCATCGGACTGGTGTCGCTGTGTGTCGAGGACGATGCATTGGATGGCCGCGCCCTCGATATCGCCATCAAGCTCGCACAGGGCGCGCCAAGCGCCATTCGATTAACCAAGTACGCGCTCAACAACTGGCTGCGTCTCGCCGGGCCGTCTTTCGATGCGTCCCTGGCTCTCGAGTTCCTCGGCTGGACTGGCGATGAGGTGCGTGAAGGCATCGCCAGCCTGCGGGAAAAACGCAAGCCCGATTTTCCCAAGGATTCCCCCGTATGATCAGTTGCCGCCCATGCGTGGATTAGCCGACAAGGTTGCGCTGGTAACTGGCGCCGGCGGCGGGATCGGTGCCGCCATCTGTGCGCGACTGGCCGAGGAGGGCTGCCATGTGGCGCTGTTCGACCGCGATCCCGACGCGGTCCGCGCCGCCGGCAAGAAAGTGCAAGCCTTGGGTCGGCGCGCATCGACGCACGTCGTCGACATCACCGACTATCAGGCAGTGACCGACGCGGTGGCGTCCATTGAATCCGAACAGGGCGGTGTCGACGTGCTGATCAATAACGCCGGCTTCGATCGCTTCGCGAACTTCCTCGATACCACGCCCCAGCAGTGGGAATCGATCATCGCCGTAAACCTGCGCGGAACGTTGAATATGCACCACGTCGTGCTGCCGAGCATGCGCGACCGCGGTTGGGGCAGGGTGGTGAATATTGCTTCCGACGCCGGAAGGGTGGGTTCTTCCATGGAGGCCGTCTACTCCGCCTGCAAGGGCGGCATCATCGCGTTCACCAAGAGCGTCGCCAGGGAGCTCGCGCGCACGGGCGTTCGTTTGAACGCGGTTTGTCCCGGCCCCACGGATACCCCACTTCTGGCACAGTTTCTGGAGGCTGGCGAGGACGGTGCCAAGATTCTCGCGGCGCTCGAGCGCGCCGTCCCTATGAAGCGCATCGGTCGGCCCGAGGACGTTCCCGGCATCGTCGCGTTCCTAGCCAGCGACGATGCCGAGTACATCACCGGACAGGTGATCAGTGTCTCGGGCGGGCTGACGATGCATGGTTAGGTGTGATCGT
>CAXMNG010000331.1:0-36621 GCA_964194585.1 Salibacteraceae bacterium
TGGTGGAGGCGGCGGGAATCGAACCCGCGTCCGCAAGCACTCCGCCTTCGGCTCTACATGCTTAGCCGCGTCTTTGATTTTAGCCGCAGCACCTCCCGACGGGCAGGGCAGTGAAGCGGCGAGTCCCTGGGGTTTTAGTGAAGACCTGCGGGACGAAGGCCTTCACGAGCTTGTGTGGTTTGACCCCTGGAATCCGAGCGCACAAGCACGACCCGGTCAGAGGCTAGCTGGGATTAAGCAGCTAGAGCGTAGTTGTCGTCGTTGGCAACTATCGTTGTTTGCAGCTGGATTTACGAGGTGATCTGCGCCTCGGCATGCACCTGGGGTTTTGCTACCCACGTCGAAACCAGGTCGCCCCCGTTTCGATGGGTGTCAGATACGCTTTTCGTTCGCGTTCTGCCACTCGAGCTAATCAGTTTACGCCCCATGTGGGGCCTGTATCAATATGGGGTTGCGGACGGGGATCACAACTTCGCGTGAAATCGTGGCTTGGGTGTCTCTAGCGTTCTTTCAGAATTCGTTGCTTCTGGCGTTGCCAGTCGCGGTCCTTCTCCGTGGCGCGTTTGTCCTGCTTGCGCTTGCCTTTCGCCAGCCCGATTTCCAGCTTCGCGCGCCCGCGGCACCAGTACATGCGGGTGGGGACGACGGTGAACCCGCGCCTTTCCACGGCGCCTATCAAACTGTCGATTTGCTTGCGGTGCAGGAGCAGCTTACGGCTGCGGGTGGGATCGGTGGTGACGTGGGTGGAGGCGCTGACCAGCGGCGTGATGTGGGCGCCGATGAGCCACGCTTCGCCGTCTTTGAGCACCACGTAAGCCTCGCGCAACTGGGCGCGGCCGTCTCGCAGGCTCTTGACCTCCCAGCCGTCCAGCGCGAGGCCCGCCTCGAAGCGGTCTTCGATGAAGAAGTCGTGGCGCGCCTTCTTGTTCTGAACGATGGTGTTGGCGTCTGCGCCTTTGCGTCGCTTTTTCTTTCCCATGGCATTTCCAGAGGCTGCGGATTGTTTCACAACCCGGGCGGTGCCGGTAGCGGCGTGTGCTACCATCCAACCGCTTCGGTGCCCTAGATGCTTCAAACAGTCAGCAGAAGTGCGCTCGTTCCTTACGCGGCCAGCGAAATGTTCGCGCTGGTGGCAGACATCGAGAAATACCCGGGCTTTCTCCCCTGGTGCCGCGACGCGCGGGTACGCGTGCCCGGCGAGGATGCCGTCGAAGCCAGTCTGGAGATCGGCCGGGGTCCCATCCGCAAGACCTTCACCACCCGCAACGTCATGACGCGGGGCACGCGCATCGACATCGGGCTGATCGACGGGCCATTCAAGCGTCTGCAGGGTTGCTGGAAGTTCATAGCCCTGGACGGTGCAGGTTGTCGAATCGTTCTGGACCTGGAATACGAGCTTTCCAATGCCGTGCTGCGGCGAACCCTGGGTCCGCTGTTCAGCGAGATCGCCAACAGCCTGGTCGATGCATTCTGCCGTCGTGCGGAAGAGCTGTATGGCTGACGGCGCGTTCATCGACGTGGAGGTGGCCTACGCGCAGCCGGACTGCCAGGTTGTCGTGCCCCTGCAGGTGAGTGCCGGCATCAGTGCCGGGGAAGCGGTGCGGCAATCGGGGTTGCTGGAACGCTTTCCCGAGCTCGCTTCGCGCAATCTTTCCATCGGCGTATTCGGGCAGGCCGTGTCGCCCTGCGCGCCGTTGGTGCAAGGCGACCGCGTGGAGATCTACCGGCCGCTGCAAGTGAACCCGAAGGAGGCGAGACGTCTTCGGGCAGCGCGTTCCCGGGAACGACAGGAACGCTGAGGACGCCGCCCGCTCAGTCTCTGGTGGTGCCCGGGAATTCCCTCGATTCGTAGGCGGCTGGCGCGGAGACCGCCGGGGCCGGGGCTGCTTCGGCCGTGGTCTGGGCACCGAAATCTTCGAACAGTTCCTCCAGATAGCGGGACTGACTTTTGGTCTCGGCGGAGATCACCTCCGTGGTGCTGCCCGGCTCCGTCGACCAGGCGCCCGCCGTCGCCTCGATTTCGGTGGAACTGTTGGGCGCGTAAATCTCGCTCGGCGGCCTGGCGTCGCCGATGCTTGGCCCGATGGTTGCCGGCGCCGCAAGGGCTGGGTCCAACACCGCGCCGGTGTCACCGGCCCCGCCGGGTGCGCCCGATCCGGGCTGCGGATCGTTGAAACCGGAATCAAGGGATCTGGCGATATTCTCCTCCGCTGCCTCCTCTTCCTCTTTCTTCACGAATGCCGGAGTCAGTGCCGCGAAGAAACCGCCCTTTTTCTTCCGCGGAACGATGAGCACGTTTTCGGTCGCGTGGGTCACCGTGTGGAAATCTATGCGGGAATCGATGTTGGCATCGATGCGTGTCAGACGATCGTCCTTGAAGTACACCGATGCGCGTTGTTGCACGCGATCACCGCTGCCGGGCTGGTAGCTGTAGTAGTAGTCCCAGCGGTCCTGGTGAAAGGCGTCGATGACCAGTGGCGTGCCGAGTATGAAGCGAACCTTGCGCTTGTCCATGCCGAGCTTCAGCTCCTGCAGCATCTCGACGGTGATGACGTTGCCCTGTTGAATGGGGATGCGGTAGGCGCCGGGGATTTTTCCCGAACAGGCCGTGACGGCCATGCAGAGGAGCAGGGCTAGAAACGGTAAGCGCGTTTTTCCAGTGTGGCTGAGCATGCTCCGGGATCGTTACCGGCGACGGGAAAAAGCGCCATTATAGCGCGCCGGGCCGGGGCGACCGCCAGCCGCATCGATGGCGTCAGGTGCGCTCCAGCATTTCCCGTGCATGGGCCAGGGCCTGGTCGGTAACCGTGACCCCGCCCAGCATGCGGGCAATTTCCTCCACCCTGCCTTCGCCGTCCAGGCTGCGCAGATCCGTGTGCGTCTCGCGGCGCCGGCTGTGTTTCTGCACCTGCACGTGCTGTTGCGCGAGGGACGCTACCTGGGGAAGGTGTGTCACGCACAGCACCTGCCGCTTGTCCGCCAGGCGGCGCAGCTCGCGGCCGACGATCTCCGCCACGCGACCGCCGATACCGGCATCCACCTCGTCGAATATCAACGTGGGCACACCGCTCGCCTGTGTCGCGATGACCTGTATGGCGAGGCTGATTCGCGACAGTTCTCCCCCGGATGCGACCTTCGCGAGGGGCTGTAGCGGCTGGCCGGGATTGATCGCCACCTGAAAGGTCACCGTGTCCGCCCCTGTCCTCGACAGGGGCGCGTCGAAGTTCGCCTCGACGGCCATCTGCAGGCGACCCTGGGGCATGCCCAGCGCGCGGATGTTCGAAGCGATGGCGGTGGAGAGCTTTTCGGCTGCGCTGACCCGGCCGTCGTGCAGTGCGCGGGCGGCGTTGGTGTAGGCGCGCAGGATCTCTTCCAGCTCCCTTTGAAGTTCCGTGAGGCGCGCGCTCGAGCCCTCCAGCTCGGCGATCTCGTCGCGCAACCGGCGGTGCAATGCGGGCAGCTCGCGGGCATCGACACGATGTTTACGGGCGCTGTCGTGGATGGCCGTGAGGCGCTGCTCCAGGGCTTCGAGGCGCGCCGGATCGCTGTCCACGCCATCCTGATAGCGGCGCAGCTCGGCCACCGCTTCCGCGAGCTGGATACCGGCGCTGTCGAGCAGGGCGCGGATGTTCTCCACGCCACCATCGATGACGGCCATCTCCTCCATGCCACCCATCAGCGAGGCGAGGCGCGCCGTCAGCGACATCTCACCGTCGCCGTCGATGTCTTCGACGCTGCGCGCACAGATGGCGAGCAGTTCGCTTGCGTGACTCAGGCGACGATGGTCTTTGTCCAGGGTCTCGAGCTCCTCGCTCTGAATGTCGAGACTGTCGAGCTCGTTGACCTGGTAGCGAAGATAATCGAGGCGTTGCTCGCGTTCATTCGGTTCGCCGGCGAGATCTCGGATCGCGGTCCGTGTCGCCTGCCATCGGTCGTGGAGCGACGCCAGCTGTTCCAGAGCGTCGCCATGCCCCGCGTACTCGTCGAGTAAGCGACGTTGGGCGGCAGGCTTGAGCAAGGATTGGTGTTCGTGCTGACCGTGGATATCCACCAGGAAATCGCCGAGCTCGCGCAATGTCTGCAACGGCACCGGGCGCCCGTTGACATAGGCGCGCGATCGGCCGTCACTGCCGATGGTGCGTCGCAGGATACACTCGTCGTCGGCGCTCTCGAGATCGTGCTCTGCCAGGTAGCGCGCTGCCTCGCAGTCCGGGGCAAGCTCGAATGTCGCCACGACCTCCGCCTGATCGGCGCCGTCTCTGACTACCTTGGTGCTCGCCCGCTCGCCCAGGGTGAGCCCCAGAGCATCGATGAGTATCGATTTTCCCGCTCCGGTTTCCCCGGTGAGCACGGTCATCCCGGCGTGCAGCGCCAGATCCAGCCGCTCGACGATGGCGAAATCGCGGACATTGAAGTGGGCCAGCACCTACAGCTCCCTGGCCCAGTGCAGCTTGGCGCGCAGTGTGGCGTAGTAGTCGTGACCCCGGGGGTGCACCAGGCGCAGACGGCGCTGCTTCTGACGGATGACGATGCGGTCCGAGGGCGCGAGCTCGAGCGTCGTCTGTCCGTCACAGGTGAGTTGCGCTTCGGGTTGCTCGCCGCTGTGTTCCATGCGGATCTCGATCTCGCTGTCCGCCGAGACCACCAGCGGGCGGCTACTCAAGGTGTGCGGACAAATCGGCACCAGCACCACGGCGTCCAGGCCCGGGTGCAGGATCGGTCCGCCGCCGGAAAGGGAGTAGGCGGTGGAGCCGGTAGGCGTCGCCACGATCAACCCATCGGAGCGTTGGGTGTTGACCAAGCGGCCGTTGATCATGGTCTCGAACTGGATGAGCCGGGCAATATGCCACTTATGCGCCACGACTTCGTTGAGTGCCGAGCCCTGAAATATATCCCGTCCGTCGCGAACGACCCGCACGTCGAGGAGAAAGCGGCGCTCTTCATCGTAGTCGCCGGCCAGGACCTCTGCCAACCGATCGGTCATTTCTCCGGGCATCACGTCGGCGAGAAAGCCCAGACGTCCCAGGTTGACGCCTAGCAGCGGCACGTCCAGATCCACCAGCGAGCGCGCTGCGTTGAGAAAGGTGCCATCGCCTGCGACGATGATCACCAGATCCGAACGCGTCCCGAGAGTCTCACGGTCCACCACCGGTAGTCCGAAGGTCGGTAGCTCGCGGGCGCTTTCCGCATCGAACAGGACTTCTGCACTGGCATCGTGCAGAAGTCCGATCAATTGCTCCAGCGTGCGCGCAACACGCTCGTCTCCGTGCTTGCCGATAAGGCCTACGGTGCGGAATTCGTCAGCCATCGTGACGGTCTGCTCCTCGTGGGTTGTGCCGGGATCTGGTGGCATCGGGAATCCTGCCGAGCAGCCCGGAAAGTTAGCACGCTGCCGGCCGGCGAGGCCAACATCCCCTGCCGGGCCTTGGCAGACACGGGGGGGGAGTGCTAAATTTCCCCGATAAAGCCATTTTGACGGAGCCCAGCGCGTGCCGGCCAATTCCAAGGACAGCTGTCTCAGCGAGCGAGCCCAGTACCTGTTCAAGACCCTGGTGGAGCGCTACATCCGCGAGGGCCAACCGGTGGGTTCGCGCACCTTATCGCGGGATTCTGCTCTCACGCTGAGCCCGGCGACGGTGCGCAACGTGATGGCGGATCTCGAGGAGGCCGGCCTGTTGTGCGCCCCCCACACGTCGGCGGGCCGGGTGCCCACCGCCCAGGGCTACCGTTTCTTCGTCGATACCCTGTTGCGGGTCGAGCCCCTGGAGAGAGCCCAGGTGGCCATGCTCAAAGAGCAGCTGGATCCGGCGCAGAATCGAGGTGCTCTGATGGAGTCCGCCTCCTCGCTGCTTTCCGACATCACCCATCTCGCGGGTGTCGTCATGCTGCCGCGCCAGGATCAGACGACCCTGCGGCAGGTGGAATTTCTTTCCCTCTCCGAAGATCAGGTGCTGGTCATCCTGGTGGTCAACGAGCGCGAGGTGCAGAACCGCATCATCCGTACCGGGCGGCGCTACAGCCCTTCGGAGCTGCAGCAGGCGGGCAACTATCTGAACAGTCTGTGCGCGGGCAAGGATCTGGTGACGGTGCGCAAGGAAATCCTCGCCGAGCTTCGCGATACCGGCGAGACCATGAACAGCATGATGCAGGCGGCGGTGGAGATGGCGGAAAAGGCCCTGATCACCGAGCCGGATACGGACGAGGTGGTGGTGGCGGGGCACACCAATCTGATGGGTATGGGTGAACTCGGCGACATGGACAAGCTGCGGCGCCTGTTCGAGGCGTTCAATGAGAAACGCGACCTGCTGCATCTGCTGGATCATTCGTTGAACGCCAACGGCGTGCACATTTTCATCGGTGAGGAATCCGGCTACATCGCGCTGGACGAGTACAGCGTGGTCACCGCTCCCTACGGCACCGACGAGCAGGTGTTCGGCGTGCTCGGTGTCATCGGGCCGACGCGCATGGCCTACGAGCGCGTCATACCCATCGTCGACATCACCGCGCGGCTGCTCGGCGCGGCCTTGAATAAGCAGCACTGAGCCCCATATTTCGAGCGATCCCGCGGCATCTGCAGCGCCTGGCTGCGACCGCAGTAGTGCCGGCGTGCAAGCGCCTGGCAGGACAAATGGAGTCATGAATGGTGAAGCGAAAGCACCCCCGGGGCAGCAACGGCAGCGGCGACCCAGTGCCGGTTGCTGGCGAGGCACGCTCTGAGACCGCCGTGGACGAGGTCGTCGAGGCCGCCGAGCCGGCCGGGAGCCCGGAGGCGCTGAGCCCGCCGGACCTGGAAATGGAGCTGGCCGAAGCACGCGACGAGGCGGCTTCGCACCTGGACGATTTTCTCAGGGTCCGGGCGGAGCTCGAGAATCTGCACAAACGCGCGACCCGCGACGTCGAGAACGCGCACAGGTACGGGCTCGAGCGCTTCATGGCCGAGTTGCTGCCAGTCAAGGATAGTGTCGAACTCGGTCTGAGTGCTGCCGACGGCGCCGAGGCGGACGCCGGAAAACTGCGCGAGGGCCTCGAGCTCACCTTGAAGCTGTTCGACGCCGCCAGCGACAAATTCGGGCTCCAGGAGGTGAATCCCGAAGGCCAGAGCTTCGACCCGGAATATCACCAGGCCATGTCCATGCAGGAAGTGGCGGGCGTGGAGCCCGGCACCGTCATCACGGTGGTGCAGAAGGGCTATCTCCTGAACGGTCGGCTGTTGCGCCCGGCCATGGTCATCGTGGCCAAGTGACGGGCGGGCCAGAGAGCGCCCGGGTTGGGCAGCGGCAGGCTTGAATTCCCCGCCTGCGGCCATATATCTACTGAAATCGGAATCAGCGAGCATTCAACGGAGAACGCCATAATGGGCAGAATAATCGGCATCGACCTGGGCACCACGAATTCCTGCGTGGCCATCATGGATGGCGGCAAGCCGCGTGTGATCGAGAACAGCGAGGGCGATAGGACCACGCCTTCCATCGTCGCGTACACGAAGGACGACGAGGTGCTGGTCGGGCAGTCCGCCAAGCGCCAGGCGGTGACCAACCCGCAGAACACCGTATACGCGGTCAAACGTCTCATCGGGCGTCGTTTCGAGGACGACGTGGTGAAACGCGACATGAAAATGGTCCCGTACAAGATCGTGGGCGCGGAGAACGGCGATGCCTGGGTGGAAGTAAAAGGTACCCCGAAGGCGCCGCCGGAGATTTCCGCCCGCGTGCTCATGAAGATGAAGAAGACCGCCGAGGACTTTCTCGGTGAGCCGGTGACCGAGGCCGTGGTCACGGTGCCGGCCTACTTCAACGACTCGCAACGCCAGGCGACCAAGGATTCGGGTCGCATTGCCGGGCTCGAGGTCAAGCGCATCATCAACGAGCCGACGGCGGCGGCGCTCGCCTATGGCATGGACAAGAAGCGCGGTGACTCCAAGATCGCGGTTTACGATCTGGGCGGCGGCACCTTCGATATCTCCATCATCGAGATCGCGGAAGTCGACGGCGAGCACCAGTTCGAGGTGTTGTCCACCAACGGCGACACTTTCCTCGGTGGCGAAGACTTCGACATGCGCATCATCGATTACGTGGCCGACGAGTTCGAGAAAGAGTCGGGCATCGATTTGCACAACGATCCGCTCGCCCTGCAGCGTCTCAAGGAGACTGCCGAGAAGGCCAAGATCGAGCTCTCCTCGAGCCAACAGACCGAAATTAATCTGCCCTACGTGACGGCGGACGCCAGCGGTCCGAAGCACCTCAATATGACGCTGACCCGGGCGAAGCTCGAGTCACTCATCGAGGACTTGATCCAGCGCACCGTCGAGCCCTGCAAAGTGGCTTTGAAAGACGCGAAATTGACCGCCTCGGATATCTCCGACGTGATCCTGGTGGGTGGGCAGACACGCATGCCCAAAGTCCAGGAAATGGTCCAGGGCATCTTCGGCCAAGAGCCGCGCAAGGACGTCAACCCCGACGAGGCAGTGGCGGTGGGTGCGGCAATTCAGGCCGGTGTGCTGGCCGGCGACGTCAAGGATGTGCTGTTGCTGGACGTGACACCGCTGTCGCTGGGCATCGAAACCCTTGGCGGCGTGATGACCAAGCTCATCGAGAAGAACACGACCATTCCGACCAAGGCGTCGCAGGTCTTCTCCACGGCGGAGGACAATCAAAGCGCTGTTACCGTGCACGTGCTCCAGGGCGAGCGCGACGTGGCTTCCGCGAACAAATCCCTGGGCCGTTTCGACCTCGCGGACATTCCCAATGCGCCGCGCGGTGTGCCACAGGTCGAGGTCTCTTTCGACATCGACGCCAACGGTATTCTCAACGTGTCGGCCAAGGACAAGGCAACGAGCAAGGAGCAGTCCATCATCATTCGGGCGTCCAGCGGGCTCGCGAACGAGGAAATCGATCGCATGGTTCAGGACGCCGAGGCCCACGCGGCCGAGGACAAGAAGTTCCACGAGCTCGTGAACGCGCGTAACCAGGCGGACGGCCTGGCGCACTCCAGCAGGAAGACCCTGACCGAGTTCGGCGACAAGGTCGAGGCTCAGGAGAAGACCGATATCGAGGCGGCTATCGCGACCCTCGAAGAAGCGATCAAGACCGACGACAAGAGTGATATCGAAGCCAAGACGCAAGCCCTGGCGGAGCTCTCGGGTAAGGTCGCCGAGCGGATCTACAAGCAGGACGAGGCGCAAGCCTCCAATCAAGGCGACGCCGAGGCCGCCAAGGGCGGTGATCAAACAGGCGCCGGAGCGGACGATGTGGTGGACGCCGAGTTCGAGGAAGTCAACGAAGACAACAAGTAGGTTGTTGTCGTAAATCGCAGGTCGAAGACGGCGCGGGGTCGATAGACTCCGCGCTTTTTCGCATGTAGCTTATGTCGAAGCGGGATTATTACGAAGTTCTCGGCGTATCGCGCAATGCGAGCGACGATGAGTTGAAGGGCGCCTACCGGCGCCTTGCAATGAAATACCATCCAGACCGCAATCCCGATTTGGAAGAGGCGGAAACGCACTTCAAGGAAGCCAAGGAAGCCTACGAGGTTCTATCCGAGCCGCGTAAGCGCGCTGCTTTCGATCAGTTCGGTCACGCCGGTGTGGACTCCGCCGGAGGCGTGGGCGGCGGCGTGGGAGGCGCGGGCTTTCGCGACATCTTCGACGAGGTGTTCGGAGACATTTTCGGGGGGCGTGGCGGCGAACGCGTTTACCGCGGCGCCGATCTGAGATACGACCTGTCCATGAGCCTCGAAGAGGCGGTGTTCGGTACCACCGAAAAGATCCGTGTGCCAAGCAAGGTCGAGTGCGGAGACTGCTCCGGTAGCGGCGCTACTCCGGGCACCAGTCCGGTGAGCTGCGCCACCTGCAACGGCCAGGGTCAGGTCCGCGTTCAGCAGGGATTCTTTTCCATCCAGCAGACCTGTCCGCGTTGCCGCGGCACCGGCAAGGTCATCAACGATCCGTGCAAGACTTGCCGTGGCGAAGGCCGCATACACGAGTACAAGACTCTTTCGGTGAAAGTGCCGCCGGGTGTCGACAATGGTGACCGAATCCGGCTCGCCGGGGAGGGCGAGAGCGGAGAGCGGGGCGGCCCGCCGGGGGACTTGTACGTCGAGGTCAATGTGCGCGAGCATCCCATATTCGTTCGCGACGGCGCCAATCTGTTCTGTGAGGTTCCCATCAGCTTCGTTACCGCAAGTCTTGGCGGCGAGCTCGAGGTTCCGACCCTCAACGGCCGCGTGAGCCTCAAGGTTCCGACGGGGACCCAGACCGACAAGCTGTTCCGCTTGCGCGGCAAGGGCGTCAAGCAGGTACGCGGCGGCGGGCCTGGTGATCTCATCTGCAAGGTGGTGGTGGAGACGCCGGTCAATCTGACCGGCGAACAGAAAGAGTTGCTGAATGATTTCGACAAATCCATTCGTGCCAGCGAACGCACCCACGACCCGCGTTCATCCACCTGGCTCGACAGTGTGAAGAAATTCTTCGAGGACATCACCACATGAGCACGCCGATCCGAATCGCTGTCACCGGCGCTGCCGGGCGCATGGGGCGAACGCTCGTCGGCGCGAGCCAGGAGTTCGAAGGCATCCGCCTTGCCGGTGCCGTCGAAGCGCCCGGCAATGCGTTCCTGGGTCAAGACGCCGGCTTGCTTGCCGGAGTAGGGGAGCTTGGCATTGCCATCGGTGACTCACTGCAAGCCATCGCCGCTGACTTCGACGTGCTGGTCGATTTCACCCTTGCCGCTGCAAGCACCGAGAACATCCACATCTGCCGCACCGCCGGCAAGTGCGCGGTGGTGGGCACCACCGGATTCTCAGTGGCACAACGCGCGCGCGTGGCCGAAGACGCCGAGCATATTGCCATTGTGCTCGCGCCGAATATGAGCGTCGGCGTCAATCTTTGTTTCAAGCTGCTGGACATGGCCGCGCGGGCACTGGGTGACGATGTGGACGTGGAAATCATCGAGGCCCATCACCGCCACAAGGTGGACGCGCCCTCGGGTACGGCGGTGCGCATGGGTGAGATAGTTGCCCGGGCCCTGGGGCGGGATCTGGCGGACTGCGCGGTTTACGGGCGGCAGGGCCACACAGGCGAACGGGACGGCAGGACCATCGGCTTCGAATCCGTGCGTGCCGGCGATATCGTCGGCGAGCACACCGTAATGTTCGCCGGCCCCGGCGAGCGCGTGGAAATCACCCACCGGGCCTCCAGCCGTCTGAACTTCGCCCACGGGGCCCTGCGCGCGGCGCGCTGGATCGTGGGCCAGGATCCCGGCCTGCACGACATGCAGGACGTGCTCGGGCTGTGAAAGAGGAATTCGTGCCAAGCCCGGCCCTTCTGATTCTGGAGGATGGCAGTCGGTTTCGGGGCGAATCCATCGGCGTGCCCGGCCAGGTCGTGGGGGAGGCGGTTTTCAATACCGCCATCACCGGCTACCAGGAGATCTTGAGCGATCCCTCCTATTGCCGGCAGATCGTCACCCTTACCTACCCCCACATCGGCAACGTGGGCACGAATCCCCAGGACAACGAGGCCGAACGGGTGCATGCCAGCGCTCTGGTGGTGCGCGACGTGCCGGCGACGATCAGCAATTGGCGCGCCCGCGGCAGCCTGCGGGAGTTTCTCCACGACCAGCAGGTCGTGGCCCTGGCGGGCATCGATACCCGGCGTCTGACGCGCATCCTGCGTGACAAGGGCGCCCAGAACGCCTGCTTGGTGGCCGGCGCCGAGGCGCAATCCGCCATCGACGAGCATGCTGCCCTGGAGGCGGCGCGCGCATTTCCAGGACTGGCGGGCATGGACCTGGCCCGCGAAGTTTCCACGGTGAAAACCTATGACTGGGACGAGGGCAGCTGGCGGCTGGAGGGCGGATTCGCGTCTGTGCCGTTGCAGCAGCGGCCGTTGCAGGTGGTTGCCTACGATTTCGGCGTCAAACGCAACATTCTGCGCATTCTGAGCGAGCGCGGCTGCCAGGTGACCGTGGTTCCCGCCACCACCACCAGCGAGGAGGTGCTGGGGCTATCTCCGGACGGCGTGTTCCTGTCCAACGGACCCGGCGATCCGGAGCCCTGCGCCTACGCCATCAACGCGGTGCGTGGGCTGCTGGATGCCGGCGTTCCCATTTTCGGTATTTGCCTGGGCCACCAGATTCTGGCGCTGGCTGGCGGCGCGCGCACGCTGAAGATGAAGTTCGGGCATCACGGGGCCAATCACCCGGTGCAGGATCTGAGCACCGGCAAGGTTCTTATCACCAGTCAGAACCATGGTTTCGCAGTGGAGGAAGCGAGTCTGCCCGGGAACATCCGCGCAACCCACCGTTCGCTGTTCGACGGCTCATTGCAAGGTGTGCATTTCTCCCATCGCCCCGCATTCGGTTTTCAGGGCCATCCGGAAGCGAGCCCCGGCCCCCACGACATTCTGCCGCTGTTCGACCACTTCATCGAGCTGATGGGGCAAAAAGGGGCCAGTGAAAATGGGGACAGATCTATTTTTTCCCAGGCGGAGTCATAGGGCCATGGTGGAGCGACGAAAAAATAGATCTGTCCCCGTTTTGGAAGCATAAAGACATGCCCAGGCGCACTGACATCGACAGCATTCTCATCATCGGTGCCGGACCCATCGTCATCGGGCAGGCTTGCGAGTTCGACTACTCCGGCGCTCAGGCCTGCAAGGCGTTGCGTGAAGAGGGCTATCGTGTGGTTCTGGCGAACTCCAATCCTGCGACCATCATGACCGATCCGGAGATGGCGGACGCCACCTACATCGAGCCGGTTCACTGGCAGACGCTGGCCCAGATCATCGAAAAAGAGCGCCCCCAGGCGCTGCTGCCCACCATGGGCGGTCAAACGGCATTGAATTGCGCCCTGGACCTGGATCGAGAAGGGGTGCTGTCCGCCTTTGGAGTGGAGATGATCGGTGCGTCGCGGGAATCCATCGACAAGGCAGAGGACCGTGAGCGCTTTCGCGACGCCATGACGCGCATCGGCCTCGATGTGCCGCGGGCGGTGCTGGTGCACGATCTCGCGTCGGCGCGCGAGGCCCAGGCCGAGATCGGCTTTCCCACCATCGTGCGGCCGTCCTTCACCCTCGGCGGCAGCGGCGGCGGTATCGCCTACAACCGCGAGGAGTTCATGGAGGTCTGCGAACGGGGGCTGGACGCATCCCCGACCAGCGAGGTGCTGTTGGAGGAATCGGTCATCGGCTGGAAGGAATTCGAGATGGAGGTGGTGCGCGACCGCAAAGACAACTGCATCATCATCTGTTCTATCGAGAATTTCGATGCCATGGGCGTGCACACGGGCGACTCTATTACAGTGGCGCCGGCGCAGACCCTTACCGACAAGGAATACCAGCTGTTGCGAGACGCCTCCATCGCCGTGTTGCGCGAAATCGGGGTCGAGACCGGCGGTTCCAATGTGCAGTTCGCCATCAATCCGGCCGACGGGCACCTGGTCATCATCGAGATGAACCCACGGGTTTCGCGCTCCTCGGCGCTGGCCTCCAAGGCCACCGGATTTCCCATCGCGCGGGTGGCCGCCAAGCTCGCGGTGGGCTACACCCTCGACGAGCTGGACAACGAGATCACCGGTGGCGCGACGCCGGCGTCGTTCGAGCCGACCATCGACTACGTGGTGACCAAGGTGCCGCGCTTCAATTTCGAGAAGTTTCCCCAGGCCGAGCCGCGCCTCGGCACACAGATGAAATCCGTCGGCGAAGCCATGGCTATCGGCCGCACTTTCCAGGAATCCTTGCAAAAGGCCCTGCGCAGTCTCGAGAACGATCTCTCGGGCCTGGATGAAATCGTCGTCACCAGAGACGGCTATGGTCATGGCGACAGCGCGGACGTCGCGCGCGCGCAAATCGTGGCGCAGTTGCGCAATCCCGGCCCCGAGCGGCTTCGTTACCTGGCCGATGGATTGCGCTTGGGAATGGACGTCGCCGAGGTCCATGAGCATTCGGGAGTGGATCCGTGGTTCGTCGCCCAGATTCAGGAGCTGGTGGCCGAGGAGCAGGCTCTCACCGGCCGAGACTTGTCGCAGCTCGACTTCGACCAGCTGCTGCGCCTCAAGCGCAAGGGTTTTTCCGACCAGCGCCTGGCGCGGTTGCTTGGCGTCGACGAAACCGACGTGCGCCGGCATCGTTATGCTCTCGGCGTGCGCCCGGTGTACAAGCGTGTCGATTCCTGCGCCGCGGAGTTCGAAGCGTCCACCGCCTACATGTACTCCACTTACGAGGAGGAGTGCGAGGCGCGGCCGACGAAGCGGCAGAAGATTATGGTCCTGGGCGGTGGGCCGAACCGGATCGGCCAGGGCATCGAATTCGACTACTGCTGCGTACAGGCGGCGTTGGCGGTGCGGGAGTTCGGCTATGAGGCGATCATGGTCAACTGCAATCCCGAAACCGTGTCCACCGACTACGATACCTCCGATCGGCTCTACTTCGAGCCACTGACCCTGGAGGACGTGCTGGAGATCATTCACGTGGAGCGCCCCGACGGGATCATCGTCCAGTACGGCGGGCAGACGCCCCTGAAGCTCGCGCGGGATCTGGAGGCGGCCGGTGCACCGATCATCGGAACCACACCGGACTCCATCGACATGGCCGAAGATCGTGAGCGTTTTCAAAAGCTTATTCAGGATCTCGGGCTGCTTCAACCACCCAACTGCACCGCCAGAAGCAGCGATGAGGCGGTTCGGCTGGCCGCCGATCTGGGTTATCCGCTGGTGGTGCGGCCATCCTACGTTCTCGGCGGCAGGGCCATGGAGATCGTCTACGGCCGGGACGATCTCGAACTCTATATGCGTAACGCCGTGGCCGCTTCCAACTCCGCGCCGGTGCTCCTCGATCGATTTCTGGATGACGCCATCGAGGTGGATGTGGACGCAATCTGTGACGGTCGCGAGGTGCTGGTGGGCGGCGTGATGGAGCATATCGAGCAAGCCGGCGTGCATTCCGGTGATTCCGCCTGCTCGTTACCACCGTGCACTCTGTCGGCGGCGATTCAAGACCAGATCCGCGAGCAGACACGCTTGCTCGCGCGCCGTCTGAACGTCGTGGGGCTGATGAACATTCAGTTCGCCATTCAGCGTGACCGCATTTACGTCCTGGAAGTGAACCCGCGGGCGTCGCGCACCGTGCCCTTTGTCTCCAAGGCCACCGGTGTCCCGCTTGCACGCCTGGCGACCCGGTGCATGCTGGGGCAGACCCTGGCCGAGCAGAATGCCACCAGGGAAGTGGTGCCCGGGTATTTTTCCGTCAAAGAAGCGGTGTTTCCGTTCGCAAAGTTTCCTGGCGTCGACACACTGTTGGGCCCCGAGATGAAATCCACGGGCGAGGTCATGGGTGTCGGGCGCAGCTTCGGTGAAGCCTTTGCCAAAGCCCTGCTGGCAGCAGGCGACGTGCTGCCCACGGGGGGCAGCGCATTCGTCAGCGTCAAGGACAGGGACAAGGCGCAATGCGTGCAAATCGCGCGGGATCTGGTTGCCGCGGGCTTCGAGGTCGTCGCCACCAGGGGAACGGGCGCGGCATTGGCCGCTGCCGGGGTGCCCTGCGCTCACGTGAACAAGGTCCAGGAAGGCCGGCCCCACGTGGTCGACCTGTTGAAGAATGGCGGCGTCGATCTTATCGTGAACACTACCGAAGGCCGGCAGGCCATCACGGATTCCTTCACTATCCGCCGCGCGGCGGTGCAGCACAAGGTTCCGTATACGACCACCATGGCGGGGGCCAAGGCCATGGTCATGGCCATCGCAAAGCTTGCCGCCACCGACGTGAACCGTTTGCAGGATCTCCACCGGGAGGTGGCAGCGTGAGTAGACCGCCATTGACGACAGGGGGCGCGCAGAAGCTGCGCGACGAGCTGCACAAACTCAAGACCGTGGAGCGGCCGCGCATCATCAATTCCATCGCCGAGGCCCGCGCCCACGGCGATCTGCGCGAGAACGCCGAGTATCACGCGGCCAAGGAGGAGCAGGGCTTCACCGAGGGCCGTATTGCCGCCATCGCGCAATGCCTGGGTAACGCCGAGCTCATCGACGTCAGCCGCCTGAATGCCGCCGGGCGGGTGGTGTTCGGGGCGACCCTGGAGCTTTACGACGTCGGCACGGAGAAAGAGGTGACGTACCAGATAGTGGGAGAGATGGAGGCGGATATCGGCAAGGGGCTCATATCCATCTCGTCACCCATCGCGCGCGCGTTGATCGGAAAATCCGAAGGCGATCAGGCAACCGTCGACGCCCCGAGTGGTGCCAGAGAGTACGAAATTATTTCGATCAGGTATGTGTGATACGGAGTTCCTTGGAGATCAGTTATTTGCACTCGCGGGACGTTCTCTGTAAAGCACGGCTGTGTGCCCGATGCGTTGTATGAGCTCGGCGTTTGTCCCCGTACAGAGATCGTCGATCAGCTTCTTGCGTTGCTCCCGATCATCCGCGGCGATGCGGATTTTCACCAGCTCGTGCTGGTCGAGGGCGATGCCGAGCTCTGCGAGCACGCCGTCGCTCATGCCGGCGGTGCCGACACTCACCACCGGCTTCAGGTGGTGGGCCCGGGCGCGCAGAGCGCGCCGCTGTTTTCCCAACAGTTTTCCCAATGGCTTACTCGATAGATATTCCGATAGATTTTCTGAGAATGGTACCGTCGCGCGTGTCTCGATTCGTCGCGTTCCAGGGCCAGCCCGGGTGGCGTCGGCGGCGATCATAACAGCAACCGGGGGTGCGACCGGATGACCCGCGCCGGGAAAACCCGCCGCTGGCTGCAGGACCATCGCAGTGATGCCTTCGTGAAGCGGGCAGCGCAAGCGGGCTATCGTTCCCGTGCTGCGTACAAGCTCGCGGAGATCGACGATTGCGATAGTATTTTCGCTCCCGGGCAGGTGGTGGTGGATCTGGGCGCCGCACCCGGCGGCTGGTCGCAGCTGGCGGCCACCCGAACCCGCCCCGGGGGCCGCGTGGTGGCCATGGATATTCTCGCCATGGAGCCATTACCTGGTGTTGAGTTCATTCCAGGTGATTTCCGCGAGGACGAGGCCCTGGTGCGTCTGGAAGCGGTGCTGGCGGGGAGGGCCGTAGACCTTGTTTTGTCCGACATGGCCCCCAATATGAGTGGCATACGGGTCAACGACCAGGCGCGCGCCATGGCTCTGGCGGAGCTGGCCCTGGACTTTGCCGACACGCACCTGGTAGTGGGTGGCACACTTGTGGTGAAGGTGTTTCAGGGTGCCGATTACCCGGCGTTTCTGGCTGCGATGAAGCGTCGTTGCAGGGATACCAAGGTGCGCAAGCCCGAGGCGTCCAAGCGCAAATCCACGGAGCAGTATCTGCTGGGGCGGGGCTTTGGCGTATAGTCGCGGAACATTACGGTTGAGCACTGGGGCACACTTCCCGCATAGACATTTCGGCGGGGAAAACGGACAATTCTGATTAATAAGGTCATGGAAGGCGCATTGCGCGGGTCGCCTGTCCCGAAGGGGCCATCTCAGAGGAGTCGTTCGAGGAGCACTGTGGCGGATGGCCGGTGAAAAATTGGCACAGCTCGCCTCTCCGGATTGTCCGGCACCCCTGGCTTGCACACGGATTTAATTCCATATGGCAAAGAATTTAATTCTCTGGGTGGTCATCGCCCTGGTCCTGATGTCCGTGTTCAACAACTTCGGGCAACGGCGCTCGACGCCCAATGAAGTCGACTACTCGCAGTTCATAGCCGACGTCAAGAATGGTCGCGTGCAGAAGGTGGTCATCGAGGATCGGCACATCCAGGGGCTCATGCAGAACAACGAGCGTTTCAGCACCTACACGCCGGAGACGGACAACCGCTCGATGATAGGTGACCTGCTCGACGCTGGCGTGATCATCGAAGCGCAGCCGCCGGAGCAACAAAGTGTGCTCATGCAGATTTTCATTTCGTGGTTCCCGATGCTGCTGCTCATCGGCGTTTGGATATTCTTCATGCGCCAGATGCAGGGTGGCGGTGGCGGACGCGGTGCGCTGTCCTTCGGGAAGAGTCGCGCGCGGCTGCTGGGTGAGGATCAGGTAAAGGTGACCTTCGCCGACGTTGCCGGTGTCGACGAGGCCAAGGATGAAGTCGCGGAGCTGGTGGAATTTCTGAAAGATCCGGCGAAGTTTCAGAAGCTCGGCGGAAAGATCCCGCGTGGCGTATTGATGATAGGCGCGCCCGGCACCGGCAAGACTCTGCTTGCGCGCGCTATCGCCGGTGAAGCCAAAGTCCCCTTCTTTACGATATCCGGCTCGGACTTCGTCGAAATGTTCGTCGGTGTCGGTGCATCGCGCGTGCGCGACATGTTCGAGCAGGCCAAGAAACACGCGCCGTGCATCATCTTCATCGACGAAATCGATGCCGTCGGTCGCCACCGGGGCGCAGGACTCGGCGGCGGACACGACGAACGCGAGCAGACGCTGAACCAGTTGCTGGTGGAGATGGATGGGTTCGAGGGTAACGAGGGCGTCATCGTGATCGCCGCCACCAACCGTCCCGACGTGTTGGATCCTGCCTTGCTGCGTCCCGGCCGATTCGACCGGCAGGTGGTAGTGCCGTTGCCCGACATTCGCGGCCGCGAGCAGATCCTCAAGGTCCACATGCGCAAGGTGCCCTTGGATAAGGACGTGAAGCCAAACATCATCGCCCGGGGCACGCCGGGGTTCTCCGGCGCCGATCTCGCCAATCTGATCAACGAAGCCGCGCTGTTCGCCGCCCGCGCCAATCTCCGCGCGGTGAGCATGGACCAGTTCGAGAAGGCCAAGGACAAGATCATGATGGGCACCGAGCGCAAGTCCATGGTGATGAGCGAAGAAGAGAAAAGGCTCACGGCCTATCACGAGGCCGGGCACGCGATTGTAGGACTGCTCGTGCCATCTCATGATCCGGTCTACAAAGTGTCCATCATTCCGCGCGGGCGCGCTCTCGGTATCACGATGTTTCTTCCGGAGGAAGATCGCTACAGCTTGAGCAAGGAGCGTCTGGAAAGCCAGATCTCGAGTCTGTTCGGCGGTCGTATCGCGGAAAGCCTGACCTTCGGCGACGACAGCGTCACCACCGGCGCCAGCAATGACATCCAGCGTGCCACTGAGATCGCGCGCAACATGGTCACCAAGTGGGGTTTGTCGGAGAAGCTCGGGCCGCTGACCTACAGTGAGGAAGAGGGCGAGGTGTTCCTCGGCCATTCCGTGACCCAGCACAAGGTGGTTTCCGACGAGACGGCGCACATTATCGATGAGGAGATCCGCTTCATCATCGATCGCAATTACAAGCGCGCCGAGCGGATCCTCAGCGATAATACAGACAGATTGGGTTTGATGGCCAAAGCGTTGATCAAGTACGAGACTATCGACGCCGAGCAAATCAAGGACATCATGGCGGGCAAGGATCCACGGCCGCCGGAAGACTGGAGTGACGGTGACGCAGAGCCGCCCGCCGACAAGGCTGAAAAGGGTGACGAAAAATCCGCCTCGAGCAAGATCGGCGGTCCCGCGAGCTCCCACTGATTCTTGGGCGTCGAGCTCGGGCACCTCGCGATGAGTGCCTTCGAAAATTCTCATGACCCGGCCGCCGGGCCCGCGCCGCACGCTTCCGACGCGCCACGCCTGAGCGTGAACCGTGGCATGGCGGCGCCTGTGCGCATCATGGGGATCCTCAACGTGACTCCGGACTCTTTTTCCGACGGCGGCCGTTTCCAGCACCTGGATGCAGCTCTTTCGGGCGCCAGGATGATGGCCGAGGATGGCGCGGCCATTATCGACGTGGGTGGTGAGTCGACGCGTCCCGGAGCGCAGCCCGTGGCGATAGCCGACGAGCTCGAGCGAGTTGTTCCCGTAGTCGAAGCTATCGAGAGCGCGCTTTCCGTCAGCATTTCCATCGATACCAGCAAGCCCGAGGTGATGGAGGCGGCGGTTGCCGCCGGTGCGACCATGATCAACGATGTCATGGCGTTGCGGGCCGAAGGGGCGATAGAGACCGTTCGCGATCTTCAGGTGCCGGTGTGCCTCATGCACATGCAGGGATCGCCTCGCAGCATGCAGAACAATCCACGCTACGATGACGTCGTGTCCGAAGTGCGTGATTTTCTGCTTGGTCGAATCGACGCATGTATTTCGGCCGGCATGGATGAGAACAAGCTCATCATCGATCCGGGGTTCGGTTTCGGAAAGACCCTGCAGCACAATCTGGCGCTGCTGGCACACCTGGATGTGCTCGTGGACACCGGTTTCCCGGTGCTGGTGGGATTGTCGCGAAAGTCCATGATCGCCGCGATGCTGGGCAATTCGATGGACAGTCGCGTTGCCGCGAGCGCGGCGCTGGCGTTGGTGGCCGTGCAGAAGGGCGCCGCCATGGTGCGCGTGCATGACGTCGCCGAGACGGCCGATGCACTGAACGTGGCGGCGTGCGTTGCCGCCGCCGGGGAACACGCAGCCGAGTAACGACATGAGCAAATCACGACAATATTTCGGCACCGATGGAATTCGCGGTGAGGTCGGTAAGCATCCAATTACCGCGGACTTCGTTCTCAAGCTGGGCTGGGCGGCGGGGCGCGTGCTGGCGAAGGGTGAGCGTGGCAAAGTGCTCATCGGTAAGGACACGCGGATCTCCGGTTATATGTTCGAGTCGGTGCTCGAGGCGGGGTTCACGGCCGCCGGCGTAGACGTACGGTTACTGGGCCCGATGCCGACCCCGGCGATCGCCTATCTCACGCGTACCCTGCACGCCAGTGCGGGGGTCGTAATCAGCGCGTCCCACAACCCCTACGTCGACAACGGCATCAAGTTTTTTTCCGGTGACGGAACAAAGCTGGACGACGAGGTGGAACTCGCCATCGAGGCGGCAATCGGCACGCCGATGCAAACCGTCGGCTCTCATGCCCTCGGGCGGGCAGAACGTGTGACCGATGCACCCGGACGCTACATAGAGTTTTGCAAGAGCACGATTCCCTACGGCGTCACTCTCAACGGCGTGAAGATGGTGATCGACTGTGCCCACGGGGCTACCTATCACGTGGCCCCGAATGTGTTCGAGGAGCTGGGAGCAGACGTAATCACCATCGGCTGTGAGCCCGATGGCCTCAATATCAACGACGGCTTCGGAGCCGTGGCACCCAAGGCGCTGCAATCCGCGGTGCTCGAGCACGGCGCCGATCTGGGCGTGGCACTGGACGGCGACGGCGATCGTCTGATGATGGTGGATCATCTGGGCGAGCTCGTGGATGGTGACGAGCTGCTTTACATCATCGCGACGGCACGGCATGCGGATGGTGAGCTCGCGGGCGATGTGATCGGCACCGCCATGACCAATATGGGGCTGGAAGAGGCACTGCGCGCCATCGGCGTGCCCCTGCAGCGCGCCAAGGTCGGGGATCGCTATGTGCTCGAATTGATGAAGCGCGAGGGCTCACTGCTCGGCGGCGAGACCTCCGGACACATCATCTGCCTCGATCGCGTCACCAGCGGTGATGGCATCGTGACCGCCTTGCAGGTGCTGCTGGCCGGTCACCGGGCCGGCCGTTCGCTCCACGAGCTCAAGAGCGGAATGAGCAAGTATCCGCAGATCCTGCTCAACGTGCGCTCCACCAAGGGCGCGGACGTGTTGTCGGTGGCGGCGGTGTGCGATGCGGTACGGGCCGCAGAATCGCAGCTGGGGGACGGCGGGCGCGTGCTGTTACGGCCATCGGGAACCGAGCCCCTGGTGCGGGTCATGGTGGAGGGCCGTGATCGCCAGCAGGTCGAAGCCCTGGCCGCAGAGCTCGCCGCCTCGGTAGAGACGGCCCTGGACCAGGCGGTGGCGTAGTGGCGTACTGCGGTAGGTTGGGCTGAGCGTAGCGAAGCCCAACATGTCGGGCCTGGATGTTGGGCTTCGCTACACTCAGCCCAACCTACGAGTTCGGTGGTCTGGGAGTGCATTGATTTTCCGGTATTCTGCCAGTAAACTTCCGCGCCTTTTTCAATTTTTCCTCCAACGTCGAGCATCATGGCCCGCCCCCTGGTCGCAGGTAACTGGAAGATGAACGGCACGCGTGCCCAGGCGCGCGCGCTGACCCGCGCCGTGTCGGCAGCGTTCGACGGCGATGGCGGTGTGGAGGTTGCTCTGTTTCCGCCCTTCGTGCTTCTGGACCTGGTGGCGGAGCTGCTCGGGGGTTCCTCGGTGATGATGGGCGCCCAGAATGTCGCAACCGAGAGCGCCGGCGCCTACACCGGTGAGGTAACGGCGGAGATGCTGCTGGAAACCGGCTGCCGCCTGGTACTGGTCGGCCACTCGGAGCGGCGCCAGTACTACGCCGAGACCGATGAGGTGGTGGCGGCCAAGGCGGCGCGGGCAATGGAAGCCGGACTCACACCGGTGATCTGCCTCGGGGAAAGCCTCGCCGAAAGAGAATCCGGCGCCACCGAATCGGTGGTGGCGCGGCAGCTGAACGCGGTGATGGAGAGATGCGGCGCCTCCGCCCTGGGGGATTGCGTGCTGGCCTACGAGCCGGTGTGGGCCATCGGGACCGGGCTCACCGCAACGCCCATGGAGGCCAACGCGGTGCACGAATTTCTGCGCACACGGGTGGCCGAGAAGGACCCGCAGGTGGCCGGTGGATTACGCATCCTGTATGGTGGCAGCGTTAAATCCGCCAATGCGAGCGACTTGTTCGCGATGCCCGATATCGACGGTGGTCTCATCGGCGGGGCATCTCTCGTAGCCGACGAATTCATAGAGATCTGCCGACAGGCAGCGTAACAGCAATGCAACAACTCCTGACCGTATTACAGATTCTCGTCTCCGTCTCGCTCATTGCGCTGGTGCTGCTTCAGCAGGGCAAGGGCGCCGACGCCGGCGCGGCATTCGGAAGCGGTACCTCCGGAACGATTTTCGGCAGCCGCGGCTCGGCCTCCTTTCTGAGCCGGGCGACGGCGGTGCTCGCGGCGGCGTTTTTCTTCAACAGCATCGCGCTCGCCTATATTTCCGGGCAGTCGGTGGACCGCGCGAGCGTCACCGAGCGCTTCGGCGTCAGCACCGGGGCGCCGACATCGACCGATCCGGTACCGGCACCCGGTACCTTCGTCACCGATGTGCCGGATCTGCCGGCCGATGGTTCGGAGCCCATGACGGAAGGGTCGGACGTTCCCGATTCGCCGGATGGTGCCGGCGAGCAGAAAACGCAGTGAATGAAGCCGGCCTGTGGGCCTTGGGGGCCTGAGGTCGCAAGCACGCCGATGTGGTGGAATTGGTAGACACGCTGTCTTGAGGGGGCAGTGCCTTCGGGTGTGCCGGTTCGAATCCGGCCATCGGCACCAATCACTGTTCAAGAAGGCTTTTGCGCCGTTCGTCGGGGGCGGCGCGGCACCCGTTTAGCGCTTCCTGCGCGCCGCAGCCGGTCTCATTGACAGGCCGCGGCAGGCTACCATAAAGTCCCAAGCTGACTCTCCTGGGGATCGAAACGCTGCGTAGCATTCAGTCGATGCGAGCCAATGCTGGATAACTATATACCCGTCCTGATCTTCATCGTTATCGGCCTGGGGCTCGGGGCGGTGATGATTATGATGGGTGCCATGCTCGGTCCCTACCGGCCCGACAGCGAGAAGCAATCGCCCTACGAATGCGGATTCGAGGCCTTCGAGGATTCGCGCATGAAATTCGACGTGCGCTATTACCTGGTTGCCATCCTGTTCATCATTTTCGACCTGGAAATTGCCTTCCTGTTTCCCTGGGCGGTGGTCCTCGACGAAATCGGCATGTTCGGCTTTCTGGCGATGATGGTGTTCCTTGGCGTTCTCGTCGTTGGATTCATCTATGAGTGGCGGAAAGGAGCTCTGGAATGGGAATAGAGGGCCTTTTTGAAGAGGGCGTCGTCACCACCACGGCGGACAAGCTCATCAACTGGGCGCGCACGGGGTCCATGTGGCCGGTGACCTTCGGCCTCGCGTGCTGCGCCGTCGAGATGATGCAGGCCGGGGCCGCGCGATACGATCTGGATCGCTTCGGCATCATCTTCAGGGGGAGTCCCCGTCAGTCCGACGTGATGATCGTGGCCGGCACGCTGGTCAACAAGATGGCCCCGGCTCTACGCAAGGTCTATGACCAGATGCCCGAGCCGCGCTGGGTTATTTCCATGGGCTCCTGCGCGAACGGCGGTGGCTACTATCACTATTCGTACGCAGTTGTACGCGGATGCGATCGAATCGTTCCGGTGGATATCTATGTTCCCGGGTGTCCGCCTACCGCCGAGGCTCTTCTCTACGGCATCATTCAGTTGCAGAACAAAATCAGACGCACGAATACGATCGCGCGCTAGGACGCCAAAAGCTAATGTCGGAGTCTGCAGAGGCGCTCGCCGCCAGCATTCAGAAGCGCTTTGGTGCCTTGGTGGGTGAATGCCGGGTGTCCACGGGACAGGTCACGGTGGAAATCGACGCCGGAAATATCCGATCCGTGTGCACCGCCCTTCGTGACGAGGAAGAATTCGCCTTCCGCCAGTTGGTGGATCTTTGCGGCGTGGATTATCTGGACTACGGGCGGGTCGACTGGGAGACCAGTGAAACAGCCACCAACGTCGGTTTCTCGCGTGGCGTGGAGCGGCGGGATGATGGCCAGGAAGATAGCCGGGAAGATGGGCAGGAAGATGCCGATTCTTCACGCTACGTCGTCGTTTATCATCTGCTCTCCCATGGCCACAATCAGCGCCTGCGGCTGAAGGCGCAGGCGCCGGGGGATCCGCCCTGTGTCGATTCCGTCGCCGATATCTGGAGCTCGGCCAACTGGTTCGAGCGCGAGGCTTTCGATCTTTACGGCATCCTGTTCGACGGTCACCCGGACCTTCGACGAATCCTCACCGACTACGGGTTCATCGGATATCCGTTTCGCAAGGACTTCCCCTTGATCGGCGAAGTGGAAGTGCGCTACGACCCGGAGACGAAACGGGTCGTCTACGAGCCCGTATCCATCGAGCCGCGGACCCTGGTGCCACGCGTGATCCGCCACGATCAACGTTACGCTGACGAAGACCAGCGTGATGCCTGAAATTCAGAACTTCACGTTGAATTTCGGACCGCAGCATCCAGCGGCCCATGGCGTATTGCGCCTGGTTCTGGAGATGGACGGCGAAGTGATCGAGCGCGCCGATCCGCACATCGGCCTGCTGCATCGGGCCACGGAAAAGCTGGCCGAAAGCAAGCCGTACAATCAGAACATCGGTTACATGGACCGTCTCGACTATGTATCGATGATGTGCAACGAGCACGCGTACGTGCTCGCCATGGAGCGGCTGTTGGGAATCGAGCCGCCGATTCGTGCGCAGTACATTCGCGTCTTATTCGACGAGATCACGCGCATCCTGAACCATCTCATGTGGCTTGGTGCCCACGGCCTCGATATCGGGGCCATGACGGTATTCCTCTACTGCTTTCGTGAGCGCGAAGACCTCATGGATTGCTACGAAGCGGTGTCGGGCACGCGCATGCACGCAACCTACTATCGCCCCGGTGGTGTCTATCGCGATCTACCGGACAGCATGCCGCAATACCAGGCGTCGAAGTGGCGGAGTGAAAAGGAAGTCCGGCGGTTGAATACCGACCGTCAGAATACGCTGCTGGACTTCATCGAAGCCTTCACGGAGCGTTTTCCCGGCCGAGTCGACGAATACGAGACCCTGCTCACGGATAATCGCATCTGGAAGCAGCGCACGGTCGGTATCGGGGTGGTGTCACCGGAAAGAGCGCTGCAATTGGGATTTTCCGGGCCAATGCTGCGTGGATCCGGTGTCGAGTGGGACTTGCGCAAGAAGCAGCCCTACGAGGTGTACGACAAGGTGGATTTCGACATTCCGGTGGGTGTCAACGGCGACTGCTACGATCGCTACCTGGTGCGCATCGAAGAGATGCGCCAGTCGAACCGCATTGTCAAGGAGTGCGTGGATTGGCTGCGCGCCAACCCGGGGCCTGTGGAGCTGAAGGACCACAAGCTAATGCCGCCCTCTCGCGAGGAAATGAAGGAGGACATGGAGTCCCTCATTCATCACTTCAAGCTGTTCACCGAGGGCTTCTGTATACCCGAGGGCGAGACTTACGCGGCGGTGGAGGCTCCCAAGGGCGAGTTCGGCATCTACCTGATTTCCGACGGCGCCAACAAACCCTATCGATTGAAAATCCGCGCGCCCGGATTCGCCCATCTGTCATCTTTCGATGAGATGGTTCGCGGCCACATGCTGGCCGACGTGACCGCCATTATCGGCACCCAGGACATCGTCTTCGGCGAGATCGATCGCTGATGCCCTACGACGTTCCCATCGAATCGCTGGATATCCGCGAGCCCATGTCGCGGGAGGCTGCCATGGAAGTCCTGAGTGACCATACGCGTCAGGAGATCGACCACTGGCGCGCCAAGTATCCCCGGGAGCGTCGCCGTTCCGCAGTGCTGGCGGCGCTCAGCGAGGCCCAGCATCAGAACAGTGGTTATCTTACTCCCGATCTCATGAATGCGGTTGCCGCCTACCTGGAGCTGCCGAGCATCTATGTCTACGAGGCGGCGAGCTTTTACTCTATGTACGAAACCCGGCCCGTGGGCCGACACAACGTTTCCGTGTGCACGAACATCTCGTGCATGCTGTGCGGCGCTGACGATTTGGTCGCGCACATCGAGAACAAGCTGGGTATCAAGACCGGGGAATCCACCGGCGACGGAAAAATTTATCTCAAGCTCGAAGAGGAGTGCCTGGCAGCCTGCTGCGGTGCGCCGATGATGATGGTGGATCACGTGTATTACGAGAATCTCACGCCCGAGCGCGTCGACGAGATTCTGGATGCGCTGGAGTGAGCAGTGTGATTGACCAGGTTTGCTACGCGACGCGCAAGTTCGACGCGCCATGGACGCTCGAAAACTATCTCGCCACCGGCGGCTATGTGGCGTGGCGCAGAATCGTCCAGGCCAAGACGCCTCCCGGTGAGATCATCGACGAAGTCAAGAAGTCGGGACTGCGCGGCCGCGGGGGCGCGGGTTTTCCCTCGGGACTCAAGTGGAATTTCATGCCGAAAGACTATTCCGGTCAGAAGTATGTGGTCTGCAACTCCGACGAGAGCGAGCCGGGCACCTGCAAGGATCGCGATATTCTTCGCTTCAACCCGCATTCCCTGGTGGAGGGGATGGCCATCGCCAGCTACGCCATGGGCGTGACGGTGGCGTACAATTACCTGCGGGGCGAGTTCATGGACGAGCCTTTCAAGCGCTTCGAGGCCGCACTCGCGGAAGCCTATCGTGAGGGCCTGCTGGGCAAGAACATTCTCGGCTCGGGCATCGATTTCGATCTCCACACCCATCTGGGCGCCGGCGCCTACATCTGCGGCGAAGAGACCGCGCTGCTGGAATCCCTGGAAGGGAAGAAAGGCCTGCCGCGCTTCAAGCCGCCGTTCCCCGCCAACTTCGGCCTCTACGGCGCACCAACGACCGTCAATAACACCGAGACCTTTGCTTCCACGCCCGCCATCATGCGTAACGGCGGCGATTGGTTTGCGGCGATGGGGCCACCGAACAACGGTGGCAGCAAGTGTTTCTCGGTCTCCGGACACGTGAATCGTCCCGGCAACTTCGAGGTGCCCATGGGTATCCCTTTCGCGGAGCTGCTCGAAATGGCTGGTGGCGTGCGCGACGGGCACAAGCTCAAAGCCGTCATTCCCGGGGGCTCCTCGGTTCCCGTGGTCCCGGGCGAGATCATGATGAGCGCCAATATGGACTACAACTCGGTGGCGAGCGTCGGCTCGATGCTGGGATCCGGCGCCGTTGTGATCATGGACGAGACCACGTCCATGGTCAGCATGCTGCGGCGCATCGCGCGCTTCTACTACGCGGAGTCCTGCGGGCAGTGCACGCCCTGCCGCGAGGGCACCGGCTGGATGTACCGCTTGCTGGTGCGCATCGAAAACGGCGAGGGTCGCCAGGAAGATCTGGATCTGCTGGTCGATGTCGCCGACAACATCGAAGGCCGCACCATATGCGCGCTGGGTGATGCCGCGGCCTGGCCGGTACAGAGCTTCATCAAGCATTTTCGTGACGAGTTCCAGTACCACATCGACAACGGTAAATTCCCGCCCGGCGTGACGCCCTCGCAGGCGGCGGCCTGAATGGATCGGCCTTGACGCCCGAGCAACCATGAACGAATCCCTGATCAGCATCGAAATCGACGGGCGCACCCTGGAGGCGCGCAAGGGCGCCATGCTGATCGAGGTGGCGGACGAGGCGGGCATCGAGATTCCGCGTTTCTGCTATCACAAGAAGCTCTCGGTGGCGGCCAACTGCCGTATGTGCCTGGTGGAGGTGGAGAAGGCGCCGAAACCGCTGCCGGCCTGCGCGACACCGGTGATGGACGGCATGAAGGTGTTCACGCGCTCGCCGCTCGCGTTGACGGCGCAGAAATCCGTGATGGAGTTTCTGCTCATCAATCATCCCCTGGACTGCCCCATCTGCGATCAGGGCGGTGAGTGCGAGCTGCAGGATGTGGCCATGGGTTACGGAAAAGGCGTTTCGCGCTTCGTCGAGCGCAAGCGCGTGGTCGCGGATCAGAACATCGGGCCGCTCATCGCCACCGAGATGACGCGCTGCATCCACTGCACGCGCTGTGTACGCTTCGGTGAAGAGATCGGCGGCATGCCCGAGCTCGGAGCCACCGGACGCGGTGAGCAGATGCAGATCGGCACATTCATCGAGCAAACGCTGCGCTCGGAGCTATCCGGCAACATCATCGACTTGTGCCCCGTCGGCGCCCTGACCTCGAAGCCCTTCCGCTTTCGGGCACGTGCCTGGGAGATGCAGCAACGCGACGCCATTGCACCCCACGACGCGGTGGGTTCGAATGTCCACGTCCACGTGCACGACAATCGCGTGATGCGCGTCGTGCCGCGGGAAAACGAGGCGCTCAACGAGGTCTGGATTTCGGATCGCGACCGCTTTTCCTATGAGGGGCTCTACCACGAAGATCGCCTGCTCGAACCGATGCTCAAGAGAGACGGCGAGTGGCAGGTCGTCGACTGGGAGACGGCACTGGCCCGTGGGGTGGAGGGTTTCGCCAGGGTGCGCTCCCGTCAAGGCCCCGGGCAGATCGGTGGATTATTTTCCGCCAGCGCGACGGTGGAAGAGCTCTACCTGGGCCAGAAACTTCTGCGCGGCGTGGGTTGCGCGAACATCGATCATCGCCTGCGCGAGACCGATATCCGCGGCCAGGAGGGCGCACCGTCATTCCCGTGGCTGGGTCTGACCATCGCCGCCGTGGAGCGCCTGGACGCCGTGTTGCTGGTGGGCGCCTATCCGCGCAAGGAGCATCCCATCGTCAATCATCGATTGCGCAAAGCGACTCTCGCTGGCGCCGACGTCATGGTGCTGGGCCCGGCAACGGAAGGGCACAATTTCCGCGTTGCCGAGCAACTTGAGGCAGGCCCCCTCGCGATGCAGGATGCCCTGGCTGGCATTGCGGCGGCGCTGGCGGGGCAGGTCGGTGGCGCTAGATTGCCCGCCGGCTCAGGCGCGGGTGAGGTGCAGAAACGTATCGCTCAAGCGTTGCGCAACGCCCAGCGGGCCGCCGTGCTGGTAGGCCCGCTGGTGAATTCGCACCCGGGAGCGAGTCGTCTGCGCGCCCTGGCGGCAACCGTGGCCGAGTCCTCCGGCGCCAGCTACGGAAACTTGAGCGACGGCGCGAATGCCGCGGGCGCCTGGCTGGCGGGCGTGCTGCCCCATCGCGGCCCCGGTGGCAAGTCGGCACCGGCGGCTGGTCTGGCGGCCGCGGAGATGCTGGCCGCGAACTTGTCCGGGTACTTCACGCTCGGTATAGAGCCGGAGCTCGATTGTGCCGACGGCGCACAAGCGTTAGCGGCGCTTGGCGCGGCCGAGTGCGTCGTGAGTCTCACCGCCTATCGCACCGAGGCCATGATGGAGTATGCCGATGTGCTGTTGCCAACGGCACAATTCGCCGAGACCTCGGGCACCTATGTGAATCTGGAAGGCACCTGGCAGAGTATGACCGGTGCCGTTACGCCGCCCGGGGAGGCGCGCCCGGCGTGGAAGGTATTGCGCGTGCTCGGTAACCTGTTCGAGCTCGACGGCTTCGATTATCAGGACTCGGCGGAAGTTTTGAACGAGTGTCGCGAAAGGGTCGCCAACGTCACGCCGTCGGCGCCGGCGCAATCTTCTCTGGAGGAGGCGGAAAGCCTCGACGACACCGGCCCCATCTTTCGTATCGGTTGCGTGCCCATGTATGCCACCGATCCGTTGGTGCGTCGTGCACCGGCCCTGCAACGCACCGAGGACGGCGACTTCCGGGGTGTGCACATCAACAGTGGGCTTGCCCGGGAACTGGGCTTGCGCGATGGAGAGAGCGCCGCCGTTCAGCAAAACGGCACACGTAGGAACTTTGCGGTGGTAGTGGACGATCACGTCCCGGACCGTTGCGCGGGCCTTGCCGCCGGAATCGTCGAGACGGCGGGTCTGGGTCCCAGCTTCGGGCCCATGAGCATCGAGAAGGCGTAAGGTCGATGATGGAATCACTCATCGCATTCGCCTGGATTCTCGCCAAATCGCTGCTGGTCATCTTGCCGTTGCTGGGAATCGTGGCTTACTACACCTACGCCGAGCGTAAGATTATCGGATACATCCAGGTGCGCATGGGCCCGAACCGCGTGGGTTGGCAGGGCTTGCTGCAGCCCGTCGCCGATGCCGTGAAGCTCATGTTCAAGGAGATCATAATCCCCAGCGGCGCCGACAAGATGTTGTTCATCTTGGCGCCGATCTTGTCCATGGGCGCGGCCATCGCAGCATGGGCGGTGGTTCCGTTCAACGACGGTTGGGTGCTCGCCGACGTCAATGCGGGGCTGCTGTACATACTGGCGATGACATCGCTGGGGGTGTACGGGGTCATCATTGCCGGCTGGGCATCCAACTCCAAGTACGCGATTCTGGGTGCATTGCGATCGGCGGCGCAAATCGTCGCCTACGAGATCGCCATGGGATTCGCCCTGGTGGTGGTGCTGATAGCGGCGAGCAGCCTGAATCTCAGTGATATCGTCAATGCCCAGGCAGGCAACGTCTTCAATTGGTTCTGGCTGCCGCTGTTTCCCATGTTCGTCGTCTATGTGATCGCCGGGGTGGCCGAGACCAATCGTGCCCCCTTCGACGTCGCCGAGGGTGAGTCCGAGATCGTGGCTGGTTTCCACGTGGAATATTCGGGCATGCCGTTTTCGGTCTTCTTCATTGCCGAGTATGCGAACATGGTGCTCATCTGCGTTCTGGCCACGGTGATGTTTCTCGGTGGCTGGTTGTCGCCGGTTCCTCAATTAGCCGACGTCGCCTGGCTCGGTGGCAGCTTCTGGGCCTCGGGATTTCACTGGTTCGTGTTCAAGGTGGCATTTTTCATGTTCGTGTTTCTGTGGCTGCGGGCGACCTTCCCGCGCTATCGCTACGATCAGATCATGCGCCTGGGCTGGAAGGTCTTCATCCCACTCACGATCATCTGGATCGTGGTGGTGGGGGTCGCGGTCATGGCGGAGCTTCCGCCCTGGTTCGACAAGGTATGACGGCCATGAACACAGTCCGTCAGTACCTGAAGAGCCTGCTGCTTCTCGAGTTGCTGAAGGGATTGTCGCTCACCTGGCGATACCTGTTCCGGCCGAAGTTCACGATTCGCTATCCGGAAGAGAAAACGCCCCAGTCTCCTCGCTTTCGTGGCCTGCACGCGCTCAGGCGTTATCCCAATGGCGAGGAACGCTGCATCGCCTGCAAGCTCTGCGAGGCTGTTTGTCCGGCTCTGGCGATCACCATCGAAGCGGAGCCCCGGGCCGACGGGACGCGGCGCACAACCCGTTACGATATCGATTTGACGAAATGTATTTTTTGCGGATTCTGCGAAGAATCCTGCCCGGTGGACGCCATCGTCGAGACACGAATATTCGAATATCACGGCGAAAAACGCGGTGACTTGCTGATGACCAAAGAAGATCTTCTGGCGGTTGGCGATCGCTGGGAAAAGCAGATCGCGGCGGATCGTAAGAAGGACGCCTCGTACCGTTGACAGGATCTGGCAGGAACGATCAGCAGTGACACTCGTACAAATCCTCTTCTACTTCTTCGCCATCGTTCTGGTGGGGGCGGCGCTGCGCGTCATTACCGTGCGCAACCCCGTGCATGCGGCCCTGTTTCTGGTGCTGGCCTTTTTCTCCATGGCCTGCATCTGGTTGTTGCTGGAGCAGGAGTTTCTGGCCATCGTGCTGGTGCTCGTCTACGTAGGAGCGGTCATGGTGCTGTTCCTGTTCGTCATCATGATGCTCGATGTCAATCTGGCGCGCCTGCGTGAGGGATTCATCCGCCACGTCTGGGTCGGCGCTGGCGTCGCAGTGCTCATCGTCGCGCAGCTGTTCGCGGTATTCACCGCCAGGGACGCGGGCCTCGCCCATGCGCCACCTCCGCTGCTCCATGGGGCCAGCTACAGCAACACCGAGGAGCTTGGCAGGCTTCTCTACACGACCTACGTGTATCCCTTCGAGATCGCGGCCGCGGTGCTGCTCGTCGCCATCGTTGCGGCCATCGCGCTCACCATGCGCCGCCGGCCAGGCACCAAGCACCAACGGCCGTCGCAGCAGGTGGCCGTGCGCCGTGAGGATCGGATTCGAATCGTCAAGATGCCGGCGGAAAAGAAACAGTAAAAAGGGACGCCAGGTTCACTCGTGATTGACATCACCCATCTTCTCCTCCTCGGCGCCGTGATGTTCTGCATCAGCATGGCGGGCATCTTCATCAATCGGAAGAACGTCATCATCCTGCTCATGTCCATCGAGCTGATGTTGCTGTCGGTCAACTTGAACTTCGTCGCATTCTCCTACCACCTGAGCGATCTCGCCGGCCAGGTGTTCGTGTTTTTCATCCTTACCGTGGCGGCCGCGGAAGCCGCTATCGGGCTCGCCATCCTGGTGGTCGTGTTCCGCACGCGCCAGACCATCAATGTCGCCGAGCTGAATACGATGAAGGGTTAGCCGTGACGCAGGACATGTACGGCATCTACTTGTGGACGGTGCTCAGCCCCCTCATCGGCGCTGTTGTCGCGGGGCTTTTCGGACGCGTCATCGGCCGGGCGGGCGCCCACTGGGTGACGATCATCGGGGTCGCGATCGCGACGGTTCTGTCCTTTCTGGCGTTCAAGCACGTGGTCTGGGACGGTGCGCCGGGCTTCGACGGCACGGTTTATGTCTGGGGAATAGTGGGGGATCTGCGCTTCGAGATCGGCTTCCTCATCGATGAGCTGAGCGCCACCATGATGCTGGTGGTGACCTTCGTATCACTGATGATCCATGTCTATACCATCGGCTACATGGCCGATGATCCGGGATACCAGCGTTTCTTCAGCTATATCTCGCTGTTCACCTTTTCGATGCTGATGCTGGTCATGTCGAACAACTTCTTCCAGCTGTTTTTCGGCTGGGAAGCGGTGGGGGTCGTCTCCTATCTGCTCATCGGCTTCTGGTATCGGCGGGAATCGGCGATTTTCGCCAGTCTCAAGGCTTTTCTTGTCAATCGCGTGGGCGATTTCGGGTTCATCCTCGGGATCGCCGCCGTGCTCATGTACTTCGACTCCCTGGACTACGCCACCGTGTTCGAGCGTGCCCCCGACGTGCTGGGCGCCACCATCACGGTGCTGCCGGGGTCCGAGTGGTCGGTGCTGACGCTCATCTGCATTCTTCTTTTCATCGGCGCCATGGGGAAATCGGCGCAGTTTCCGCTGCACGTGTGGCTGCCGGATTCCATGGAAGGCCCGACGCCCATATCGGCGTTGATCCACGCCGCCACCATGGTGACTGCGGGGATCTTCATGGTGGCGCGCATGTCGCCCTTGTTCGAGCTGTCCGACACCGCGCTCACCGTGGTGATGTGGATCGGCGCCATCACCTGCCTGTTCATGGGTCTTCTGGGGCTGGTGCAGAACGACATCAAACGGGTTATTGCCTATTCGACGCTCTCACAGCTCGGTTACATGACCGTGGCGCTGGGCGTCTCGGCATACGCGGCGGGGATCTTCCATCTCGCCACCCACGCCTTCTTCAAGGCGTTGCTGTTCCTGGCCGCGGGCTCGGTGATTATCGCCCTGCACCACGAGCAGGACATGCGCAAGATGGGCGGGCTGTGGAAATACATGCCCATCACTTGGTTGACGATGCTCGTCGGCACTTTGGCGCTCATCGGCTTTCCGGGTTTCTCGGGCTTCTTTTCCAAGGACGCCATTATCGATGCCGCCCATCATTCCAGCCTTCCCGGCGCCGGGATCGTCTACCTGATCGTTCTCGGCAGCGTCCTCATCACGTCCCTGTATTCCTTCCGTCTTTTCTTCCTGGTCTTCCATGGAAAGGAGCGCATGGACGAGCACGCCCGAGAGAGCCTCCACGAGACCCCCGCCGTCGTGACCGTGCCGTTGATGGTGCTTGCCATACCGTCGGCGATCATCGGCTGGTTCTTTGTCGTGCCGGTGCTGTTCGGCGGTTATTTCGGCTCTTCCATAATCGTCGCGCCCGGCGGGCACGATGTGCTCGCCGAGATGGCAAAATCCTGGCCGGGGGCGATGCAATTCGTCCTGGATGGATTCTTCCACTGGCCGTTTATCCTCGCCGTAACCGGTTTTCTCATCACCTGGATCATGTACATCAAACGGCCCGAGCTCCCGGACCGGCTGGCGGCCCGATTCAGCGTCGTCTACGACATTCTGGTGCGCAAGTACGGTTTCGACGAGCTCTATCAGTTTCTGTTTGCCGGCGGGGCCAGGGGGATCGGGGGCCTGTTCTGGCGCCGCGGCGACGAGGGCCTTATCGACGGGCTGGTCGTGAACGGCACGGCACGGGCAGTGGTTTGGTTCTCCGGCGTCGCGCGCCGGGTACAGAGTGGTTTTCTCTATGACTACGCATTCGCCATGATCATCGGTCTGCTGGTGCTCATGTCGCTGGGACTTTTCGTCTACAGCGCATAGCGTGGCTCGATGACACGATGATTACCGACTGATGCCCGATCTACCATATCTCAGCCTTGTCGTCTGGACGCCCATACTCGGTGGCATCTGGGTGTTGCTGGCAAGTGGCGCGCGCAACGCACCGACCGCCCGCACCATCGCGCTGATCGTATCGTTGCTGACCTTTGTCATGTCACTTCCGCTATGGGCGCAATTCGACATCAGCACTCACCAAATGCAGTTCCAGGAGAAGAGCCTCTGGATCGAGTCTTTCGGCATCTACTACCACCTGGGCGTAGACGGCATATCCATGCCGCTGATTATCCTGACCACGTTCACCACGGCGCTGGTGGTGTTGGCCGGTTGGGAGGTTATCCAGTACAAGCAAGGGCAGTACATGGCGGCCTTTCTCGTCCTGGAAGGCCTGATGATCGGCGCTTTCTCGGCGCTCGACGGCATGCTCTTCTACGTATTCTGGGAAGCCTTGCTGATACCGATGTTCCTGATCATCGGTATCTGGGGTGGCGAGCGGCGCGTCTACGCCACCGTGAAGTTCTTTCTGTACACCTTTTTCGGCTCGGTGTTCATGCTGGTGGCGCTCATCTACCTGTATGTCCAGACGAATTCCTTCTCGATCCTCGTCATGCAGGACGCGCCCATCGGCTTCGAGGCGCAGGTGTTGCTCTTTTTCGCGTTCCTGGTGGCCTTCGCAGTCAAAGTGCCCATGTGGCCGGTGCATACCTGGCTGCCCGACGCCCACGTGGAGGCGCCCACCGGCGGCTCGGTTATTCTTGCGGCGATCATGCTGAAGCTCGGCGCCTACGGGTTTCTGCGCTTCAGCCTTCCCATCACACCGGACGCGAGCCATGCGCTGGATTGGCTGATGATCACGCTGTCACTGATCGCCATCGTCTATATCGGCTTCGTGGCGCTGGTGCAGCCGGATATGAAAAAGCTCATCGCCTATTCATCCGTCGCCCACATGGGATTCGCCACGCTGGGCTTCTTCATCGCCTTCCGGATACTGATGACGGGCGACGTGGACGGCGCCGCCCTGGGGGTTGAAGGTGGGATCGTGCAGCTCGTGTCCCACGGGTTCATCTCGGGGGCTCTCTTTCTGTGCGTGGGCGTCATGTACGAGCGCATGCACAGTCGGCTCATCGCGGACTACGGCGGTGTCGTGAATCGCATGCCGGTGTTCGCCGCCTTCATGATGTTGTTCGCTCTGGCGAACTCCGGGCTCCCCGGGACCTCGGGATTCGTCGGGGAGTTCATGGTGATCCTGAGCAGCTTCAAAACCAGCTTCTGGATCGCGTTTCTCGCCGCCACCACGTTGGTCCTGGGCGCGGCCTATTCCCTGTGGATGTACAAGCGCGTTATCTACGGTTCGGTAGCCAACGAGCAGGTCGCGAAACTCGATGATATCGGCATGCGCGAGACCGTTATTCTTGCGTCCCTGGCAATCGCCGTGCTGCTGCTGGGCATCTGGCCGGCACCACTTCTGGAGGTCATGGGAGTAACGGTGGAGCATCTGCTCGAGCAGATGGCGGCAACGAAGCTATGAATTTCATCCCCCCCGACATGACTGCCGCGATACCGGAGATGTTCCTGCTCGCGGCGACCTGTGTGGTGCTCGTCGCCGACGTGTACATGCCGGAGCGCATGCGGTTTTTCACCTACCATCTGGCTCAAG
>CAXMNG010000332.1:0-3559 GCA_964194585.1 Salibacteraceae bacterium
CGCCGACGATCTCGCTCAATGGCAGAAGCTCAATGTTGTCGCCTTCTTGACCTCCGGCGTGCTGTTTGAGGTTGGGAAGCCCGTAGGCACTGTCCGAAGTACTGATGCGAACGATTCAGGGTAAATGTCACTGCGGTAATATCGGCTTCGATCTGCAGTGGCCGGATGCGGGGAAAGCGCTCTCGGTGCGGGCCTGCAGCTGCAGCTTCTGCAAGAAACACGCCGGCGTGTATGCCTCTCATCCCGATGCCCGGCTCACGGCGCATATTGCCGATGCGACCCTGGTGAACAAGTACGTCTTCGGCACGGAATCGGCAGAGTTTTACATTTGCACGCGGTGCGGAACGGTCCCCTTCGTGACGAGCACGATTGAGGGTGTCGAGTTTGCTGTCGTCAACGTCAATACCTTCGAGAACGTGGAAGCGTCCGAGCTCGATTCGTCGACAACCGACTTTGACGGGGAGAGCGTCGAGGCACGGCTGGAACGGCGCAAGCGAAACTGGATCCCGCGAGTCAGCGTGGAGATCCGACGCTTGTGAGCGGGAATATCTAAATGTAAGCCTATCAACTCACCCGCTTTTCCGAACTCCCCTCCCGAACTGATCTCTGAGTCTCCGGGATTTTTGCTGGTAGAATTCTGTAAGGGTCAGGAGGGCAATCCCATGGGACGACTCGAGGACAAGGTTGCACTGATTACTGGATCGGGGGCCGGGATCGGGCGTGCGTCCGCCGGGCTTTTTGCCGCAGAGGGCGCGCGGGTCGCCATCCTGGAAATCAACGAGGACAGTGGAGCCGGGGCGGAACACGAGATCCGTGACGCTGGTGGCGAGGCCTGTTTCATCCACACCGATGTCACCGAGCCCGAAAGCGTAATTGCGGCTGTCGCCTCGACAATCGAGCGCTACGGAAAGCTCGACGTGCTCTACAACAACGCCGGCGGCTCCACCTTGCAGGATGCCGCCGTCACGGAGGCGGCGGACGAAGAGTTCTGGCGGGTCATCAAACTCGACCTGTGGGGCACCTTCCTCGTATGTAAGCACGGGATCCCTGCCCTCATCGAAAACGGCGGTGGCTCGGTGATCAATACCTCATCGAACCTGGCCGTGATGGGTCTCCACGGGAGGGATTGCTATACCGCCGCCAAAGGAGGCGTCGCGTCCATCACCCGCTCGATGGCAGTAGAGTATGCGCCACACAATATCAGGGTGAATGCCGTCGCGCCGGCGGCGACCCGAACCGAGCGCGTCGTAAAGCTGGCAGAGGCGAACGAGGCTATCGACTCCATGGTGCAGCGCGGTCAATTGCTCGGCTGGTGCGAGCCCATAGACATCGCCTACATGGCGCTGTATCTCGCCTCGGACGAATCCGCATCGACGACCGGGCAGGTCATTCCGGTCGACAGCGGCGCGACGATTTTCTGAGGAAGCGATTTCGCGATCGATGGCGAGCTTTGGGAGCCCTACATTTCTCCGAAAGCAATGGCAACTCCCTGTTTCCCCGCCAGAAGGTGTGGGTCTCGAATTGCTAATTCTGTACCGAAATCAAGGCCAATGGACAATCTTGCGACCGGCACCGCCATTCCGCTGGTCTTCGCGACGATGAATACGGTATTGGTTTTCGTCGTCCACATTTTGGTCAATGTCGCCAAGTGCCGCGGGCCGGGTGGCACTCGGGCTGTGGTCGCTGAGAATCTCCTCCTCGAGCACCGATTGTTGATTTTCCGCCGCTCGCGGCGACGCGCGCAAAATCTCATCGCGGCCTGATTAACAATTCGCGACGCACCGGCTGAAGGACAAGGACGAGCGGGAGTATCTGTCACTGCTGCCGACCGTATTTCATCTCGAGGCCGAGCAGGTAGGTCGCCTGCGCGCCGCAGCCAAGCGACTGCTGCACGAGTCAGCGGAGTTTCAGCGCCTGGCCGCTGATTTGAACAAGCAGTAAACTTGGTTTCCCGGCAGCTTAACCAGGAGCTGGTCAATGAATATGGCTCGAAGCAAAGTCGTCGTGTGGCTCATTACGATGCTTCTCGTGATAGGGCCCGCGGGGGCTCAGAATTCCGATGACGAAGCGGCGCTGATCGGAGCCGCGAGGAAACCGTGGACCGGCGATTTCGACGCTATGGTCGAACAGGGCTTCATCCGTATGCTGACCGTTTACAATCCCTTGTTTTTTGCCCCGGACAGCATCCAGCAGCGCGGCCTTGCGGTGGACGTAGCCAGAATCTTCGAGGAGTGGCTCAACAAAAACTACGGTAAGAAAAGGCGGCCCTTGACCGTGGTTCTGATACCCGTTCCGCGGGACCGGCTGCTGGCCGACCTTGTGGAGGGAAGGGGCGACATCGCCGCGGCCAACCTGACGATCACCCCCGAAAGGCAAAAGCTGGTCGACTTCTCGATGCCCACCTATCCCGGGGTGAGTGAGCTGGTCATCACCGGCCCCGGCGCCCCGGGAATCGAATCCCTGGACGATCTCGTCTCCAAGGGAGTCCACATACGGCGATCCAGCAGTTACTTCGAGCACCTTTCCGCGCTGAACCAGAAGCGCAAGAAGGAAGGGAAACCGGAGATCCCCGTCGACGAGGCCGACGAGCGCCTGGAGGACTACGATCTCCTGGACATGGTGAACGTGGGCGTGATTCCCACCGTCATTGTGGACAGCCACAAGGCCAAGCTCTGGGGACAGATCTTCGACAAGATCAAGGTCCACGAGAATCTGGCCGTCAACACCGGCGGATCCATCGCCTGGGCGATGCGCAAAGACAGCCCGAAACTGATGAAGGCCGTGAATGAATTCTTGAAACAACACCGCAAGGGCACGTTGACGGGCAATATCCTCATCAAGCGTTACCTGGGGAACACCAAGTGGATGGACGACGTTCTGTCCGACAAGGGACGGGAGAGATATGAGAATACCATCGGAATCATGAAGCGCTACTCCGACAAGTACGACTTCGACTGGCTCATGATCGCAGCCCAGGGATATCAGGAGTCAAAGCTCGACCAGAGCAAAAGAAGCCATGCGGGAGCCATCGGAATCATGCAGGTCCTGCCGACCACGGCGGCGGATAAGAACGTCAACATCGACAACATCGAAAAGGCCGAGCACAACGTCCATGCAGGTGTCAAATACCTGCGCTTTCTCAGGGACCGCTATTTCAGCGATGAAGCGATAGAATCACTGGATCGCGTTCTGTTCTCCTTCGCGGCATACAATGCCGGCCCGGCGAATATCTCGCGGGCACGCAAGAAAGCCGCCAGCATGGGCTTCGATTCGAACCAGTGGTTCAACCACGTGGAAGTCGCCGCCTCAAAGACCATCAGCCGCGAACCGGTCGTCTACGTGCGCAACATCTATAAGTACTACGTCGCCTACAAGCGCCTCGAGGATATGCGGGCAGCGCGCGAGGCAGCTGTCGATAGCAGCAAATGACTCCTTGCTTGTCGAATTCGGTTGCGCCTTCAATCGACGGGCAATGCCCGGATACGTTCACGCCGTTTCCGCGCTCGGTTCTGTCAAACGATAATTCCACCGGATTCCAGGAGGAGAGCCATTGGGCGGC
>CAXMNG010000333.1:0-6390 GCA_964194585.1 Salibacteraceae bacterium
AATGACGCCGGGCCCTGTTGCTTTTCCGAATAACGCGGCGTGGGGGAACGGGATGGCGTCCGCATTCAAGCCAGGACAGCGGGGACCGGCACTCGCTGGTGGATTGATCGCGCTGTTTCTGCTTTTCTTCCTGGTCGTGCCAGTGGTGCAGGTTGTTCTGGTGGCTTTCCAGGACCCCAACACCGGCGCGCCGACGCTCATCAACTTCGTCGACTTCTTTACCACGTCGTTATTTCAGGAGTCTTTCATCAACTCCTTCTACGTGGCGGCCATGTCGGTGGTGGTGGCGACCATCATCGCCATCCCTCTCGCCTACTTCACGACGCGATTCAATTTCAGCGGCGCTGCGTTGATACAAACACTGGGGATCATCCCTCTCATCATGCCGCCATTCGTCGGCGCCGTGGCGATGACATTGTTGTTCGGCAGCAACGGCTCGGTGAATCTGCTTCTGGACGAGTGGTTCGGATTCACCATTCCTTTCATGGAAGGCTTGAACGGCGTCATTTTCGTCGAAAGCATCCACTACTTCCCTTTTATCCTCATCAACCTGTCGGCGGCGCTCAATAACATCGACCGCTCCATGGAGGAGTCGGCCCAGAATCTGGGTGCCTATGGTGTGCGGCTTTTCCGGCGTATCGTGTTCCCGCTTGCCATGCCCGGCTACGTGGCCGGCGCGGCGCTGGTGTTCATCAAGGTGTTCGATGATCTCGGCACGCCGCTGTTGCTCAATATCAACAACATGCTGGCGCCCCAGGCATTTTTGCGCATCACCTCCATCGGCATCTCGGATCCCATGGGCTACGTGATCTCGGTGATCCTGGTGGCCTTCTCGCTCCTGTCGCTGTGGGTCTCGTTGCTGGCCCTGCGCGGCAAGGACTATTCCACCGTGCAGAAGGGCGGCGGCGGACTCATGCGCCGGGATCTGCGCACCTGGGAGAAGATCGGGTGTTATGCCGTGGTGATTCTCATCCTGCTGCTGGTGCTGTCACCGCATCTTGGTCTGCTGCTGTTGTCCTTCGGCACCATCTGGTCGTACAGCGTGTTGCCGGACGCCTACACCTTCCAGCATTACGTCACTGTATTCAGTGAAGCTTCCGGGTACATCACCAACACGCTGCTGTACGCGGGCCTGGCGGCGCTGTTCGACGTCATCATAGGAACCGCGATCGCCTATATCGTCTGGCGAACGGATCTGCCCGGGCGCAAGTGGCTCGACTATTGCGCCACCGCCGCGCTGGCCGTGCCCGGGGTCGTCATCGGTATCGGCTATCTGCGGACTTTTCACAGTATCAATGTGCCGATTATCGACCAACCCCTCGCTTCATGGTGGGTGATCATCGTCGTGGCGCTCACCATACGGCGCCTGCCCTATGCGTTGCGGGCCTGTATGGCCGCCCTGCAACAGGTCAGTATCATGCTGGAAGAGGCGGCGGAGAATCTGGGTGCCACCAAGGGCCGCACCGTGTGGCGCGTGGTCGTGCCGCTGATGTCCGGCGGCATCCTCGCGGGTTTCGTGACTAGCTTCGCCACTGCCTCGGTGGAGCTTTCCGCCACCCTCATGCTGGTGGCGGTGGATTCCGACGCGCCGCTGGCCTACGGCATTTACGAGTTCATGCAATCGGCCTCCGGACGTGGGCCTGGAGCAGCTCTGGGCGTCATCGGTGTGCTGTTCGTGGGTTTTGGGACTTACTTTTCTCACCGCATTATCGAGCGCAGCCGGGCGAGCCGTGAATCCACCGCCGTGGTCGCCGAAGGAGCTATTGCGTGACAAACAACGAACCAACCTCCGCTGGCGTCGACATCGAGAGTTTGAACTTGTCCTTCGGCGATACCCACGTCCTCAAGGGCATCGACCTGTCCATCGAGCCCGGCGAGTTCTTCGCCTTTCTCGGCCCGTCGGGTTCCGGGAAGTCGACGCTGCTGCGCGCGATTGCCGGGTTCGGACCGCCGCCGACCGGGCGCATCCTCATCGGCGGCGAAGAGATCGCGCACCTGCCGCCGTGGAAACGCAACGTGGGTATGGTCTTTCAGAGCTACGCGCTGTGGCCGCACATGACGGTGCGCAGGAACGTCGCCTTCGGTCTCGAGGAGCGCAAGGTGCCCGCCCGGGAGATCGTCACCCGTGTCGACGCGGCCTTGGAGATGGTGGGGCTGCTCGATCTGGCCGATCGCCGGCCGGCCCAGCTCTCCGGCGGCCAGCAGCAGCGCATCGCGTTGGCCAGAACCCTCGTCGTCGAGCCGCGGGTGCTGCTGCTGGACGAGCCGCTTTCCAATCTGGATGCGAACCTGCGCGTCCAGATGCGCCGGGAGCTGCGCGAGCTGCAGCAGAAGCTCCAGCTCACCACGATCTTCGTCACCCACGATCAGGAAGAGGCCAATACCACCTCCGACCGCATGGCGGTGCTGAACGACGGCATTATCCAACAGGTCGGCACCCCCATGGAGCTTTACGACAATCCCGCCAACCTGTTCGTGGCAACTTTTCTCGGCACCGCCAACGTGCTTGCCGGGGCCGTGGAGGACAGCGACGGCGGCGCGCAATTTAACTCGCACGACGGACTACGGATCCCCATCGACAGCGTCGAGCGCGGGCCGCGCAAGCTCATGTTCAGACCGCAGAACGTCGTTATCGCAGCCGCCGACATACCCGCAGATGCCGGCAGCGTGCGCATCATCGGCACCGTTCGCCACATGGAGTTTCTGGGAAGCATCATCCGCTACGGCGTCGCCATCGGCGCCGACACGGTGCTGGTCGATGACCGGCACCAGCAGGGAGTGCCGGTATTCGCAATCGACAGCCGGGTCAGCTTGCTGTTGCGAAAAAGTCAGCTAACGGTTCTGGAGAGCCGTTGATGGGACTACCACGCTTTCTAGGCGCACTGCTGCCCTTCGGAGATCTGACCGCGTGCACGACGACCGGGTAGGGGCGCCGCTCGGTGGCGCAGATGCGGTCATGGCGCCGGCGGAAGAACGCTTGTGATGACTGCTTGTGCGATGTTGGATGCCACCGGGCCCAGGGCGCGATGAAGGCCGCCGTCTGGCGCCGCCACCGGCTGCTCAACGGGCTGCAGTCGCTGCTCCTGCTCGGCGCGATGGCCGCGATCCTGAGCGGGCTCGGCTGGGTCGTTGCCGGGGAGTCCGGAGTTTTCTGGGCGCTGGCGGGCGGAGTGGCGCTGGTGCTGTTCAACCCGGGCTTTTCACCGCGACTCGTTCTGCGGATGTATGCCGCGCGCGCCCTCGGTCCGCGGGAGGCACCGGCGCTGCACGGGTTGCTTGCGACGCTCGCCGAGCGGGCCGGGCTGCCCACTGCTCCGGAGCTCTACTACGTGCCCAGCCGGATGCTCAACGCCTTCGCGGTGGGCACGCGCTCGCACTCCGCCGTTGCGGCCACCGACGCGCTGCTGCGCACACACCCAGCGACGAAAGAGCGCATCCAGCGCCTGCTCGCGCTGGAATCCGGGATGACGCCGCGCGAACGGCCCCGGACCGTGGCGGCGCTGCCGCGGGTTGGCTATCCTGCCGTCGACCGGCGGCCGCGCTGGCACGTGAACGGCATGTGGTACTGAGCCTCGCGTCGGCGCCACGCAGGGAAAAACATCTGCGTCCGATTTTTCTTCCCGGAAATTAGGGTCGGAGTTCCGGTCGGCAACCACGGGTACATCAGTGTCGGTGGTAGCCGCTGGCATTAGCGGCATCGGTTGCCGGAACCTGATCTCGATGCGGCCTGGGTCGTCTAGCCCACCGCCGCCGCCGCTTTACAAAGATTGCCGAGCTTCTTGAACACGAGATCCCGGGGCAACATGGCAAGCCCGCAGTCCGGCCCCACCATGAGTCGGCGAGGGTCGATATGATCGAGGGCGTCGATGAGCCGGTCCCTGATTTCCTGCTCGGTCTCGACACGCGTACTGGCGATCTGCACGGCGCCGAGAACGACCGTCTTTTCCCGGAAAAGATCCAACAGCGCGAGGTCGTTATAGCGATGCGCGTCCTCGAGCGAGACTGCGTGGATCGCCGCCTCATCGAGTAGCGGGGTCAGGCGGAAGTAGGCTTCCTTCGGGGCTTTGGGGAAATCGTCGAGGTCGACCGCCGAAGGGTAGCCGCAGCAGATGTGCACCACGCGTTGTACCTCATCGGGTGCACCGTCGAAGACGCGCTCCAGCATTCGCACTCCCCAGTCGCAGGCGCGGTCGGCCTGCCTCGCGAAGACCGGTTCGTCGATCTGAATGTGCCGGCATCCAGCCGCAGCCAGGGAGCGCACCTCGTGATTCAGTGCATCGGCCAGCGCTTCCGCCAGCGCACGATCGTCTCGATAGTGCGCATCGACGGTGGAATCGATGATCGTCATCGGCCCGGGCATGGTCATCTTCACCGGTTGATCCGTGGCTGCCTGGGCACGCCGCCAATCTGCGGCGAGAAACGGCTCTCCCACCTCTATGGGCCCGGCAATGGTCGGAAATTTCGCCCGCCATGCTCCGCCTCGAGAAACTTTCTCACTCAAGTTGACGAAATCCACCCCGCCCAGGTGGCGAAGATGATAGTGGACGTAGTGGGATCGCGGCGTCTCTCCATCCGTCGGAATGTCGATGCCCGCGGCTACCTGATGCTGGACGTTCTCGCGGGTGGCGCGTTCCAGGTGCTTGCGGTCATCGTCGGTGATCGATGCCAGGTACTCGCTGTAACGGTGGGTGGGATCCTGATGCTTCGGGACGAACTCAGGTATGCGTAGATAGTCCGGTTTTGGGTAGCTGCCGATGGTTGTTGTCTTCAATCCCATGTGTCCATCTCACTCAGTCGTAGTCGCGTGTTATTGTGCAAAGTCTCGGAGCGAAAAATGCGCTGATCGTATCGCCCCCGCTTCCGTAGATTCTCTTGGGCTCGGTGATTTCGCCGGTTGCACAACGATTAGTGATAATATCCTGACATGACAGGATTGATCGAGAGGCTACGTCGCAATGCCCGCAGATGATCCGATTCCTTTCAAGACCACCGTAGTTGGAAGTCTGCCTAAGCCAGCTTGGCTACAAGAAAAATTGCCGCTCAATGCCGCGGGCAAGCAGGTCCATGGCAAAGGCGCGTCGTGGATGTTTGAAGGCGAGTTGCTCCACCGTGCGCAGGATGACGCGGTACGGGTGGCGATCCACGATCAAATCGCCACAGGCATCGATATCATCAGTGACGGCGAACAACGGCGCACATCGTATGTCACTTACGTGACATCGAGGCTCGACGGTTTCGACTACGATGTGTTGGCGAAAAAGTGGACGCGCAACCGGCGCCGGCTGGCTGAAGTGGGGCGCTGTGTCGGCGAGGTGCGTCGCCATGATCCTATCCTGGCAGACGATCTGCAGTTTCTCCTTGCTCAATCCAGTCACCCGGTGAAGGTGACACTGCCGGGCCCTATGACAGTGGTCGACTCGACGGTGGACGAGTTCTATGGAGATGAACGGACCTTCGCGTTCGCTGTCGCCGATGCACTGAACGAAGAGGCGAAGGCGCTCGATGCTTTAGGGCCGGCGGTCATTCAATTCGACGAGCCGGTCTTTAGCCGATATCCGGATAAAGTTGCCGAGTGGGGCGTCGACGCACTGGACGCTTGTGTACGTGACCTTGAAGCGTCCACCTGCGTGCACGTTTGCTACAGCTACCCGATGCCCGGCGTGCCACGCCCCATTGTTGATAGCTATCCTGCGATCCTCGCTGAACTCGAGCATTCTCGTGTGGATCAACTGGCGTTGGAATTCGAGGCGTCCGGTCTGGACCCGAAGTTGCTGGAGCTCTGTCCATCCAAAACCATTCTCTACGGCTGTATCGACAATGGTGCACTCAGTCTCGATAATGTTGAGAGCGCTGAGCACGTGGCTCGGCGGCTACTCGCCGCCGCCGCCCACCACCCACCTGAGAAAATTCAAGCAGCGCCGGACTGCGGACTGGTGCCGCTCGAAATCGACGTTTCCCGGCGCAAGCTTGTAGCCATGGTGGAAGGGGCGCGACTCGCGCGCAGTCGACTGTCGGTGTCCTGATACACGCTCTCCCTCCCAGGCTCGCGCCGCATGAGCGGCTAAGCCAACTCCTCTCCGGCCTTTCTGAGCTTTCTGCGTTGCCTGCGCGACAGACCGGCTGATTCATCCTGCCGGTTCGCACCTTCTCGCGACCCGGCCGGCAGCTTGAGCGTGCGGGCAAGGTTCGGGAATTCCAGATCCTGATGGGGAATGGCGCGGGCGAGTGAGCTTCGGGAGCTCAATTCATGCGCCCTGGCCGATATCGGCAAGCGAAGAGACTGAGTCATTCGCTGGAAGAGATCCCCAAACCCACGACAGTCGGGGCAGCCTGCTGTTGGCTGTTGCCAAAAGATCAGCTGATGCTGCTGGAGAACTGAAGCCTCAGCGG
>CAXMNG010000334.1:0-14051 GCA_964194585.1 Salibacteraceae bacterium
GCGACCAGATGGTCCAGATTGGCGTCTTTGGCCAGATAGGTAATACCAAAGCCGCCCTGCCCCACCACGGCACGGATCTCGTACCAGTGGACCTGGTATCCCATCGGCAGCGCAATCTGGGTGCGGTCGGTGACGGTCAAGGTGCGGGCTCGGTTACATTAAGATCAATGAAAAAGCATAGCATGCAAACATTTCCCGCCCTCGAGCGCGGGGTGGGGCCGCCGGTGGCCACGGATAGTTGTAAGCTCACGCCCTGGCGGCAACCGTACGCACGGCGTACCCGGCGGATTCGACAGGGAGAGACAATATGAACCAGGCTGCGGTTTCCGAGGTACGAAAGGAACGATTCGAGTTTCGAAACGACGCAGGCGAGCAGCTCGTGGGTCTTCTCGAGCGACCCGAGGGCGACATCGCCGCCTGTGCCATTTTCGCCCATTGTTTCACCTGCTCCAAGGACATCGCCGCCGCATCGCGCATCTCGCGCGCCCTGGCGACCCAGGGCATCGCCGTGCTGCGCTTCGATTTCACCGGCCTCGGCCACAGCGAAGGGGAATTCGCCAACACCAACTTCTCCAGTAACGTGGCGGATTTGCTGAACGCCGCGCAAGCTATGCGCGAGCAGCTCGTCGCTCCCGGGTTACTCATCGGCCACAGCCTCGGCGGCGCCGCCGTGCTCGCCGTCGCCGGCGACATCCCCGAAGCCAGGGCGGTGGTCACCATCGGAGCGCCCAGCGACCCGGCCCACGTTGCGCACCTGCTGAAGGACAGCCGAGCGGAAATCGAGACCGAGGGAGAGGCAGAAGTGAATCTGGCGGGTAGAACGTTCACCATCAAGCGCCAGTTTCTGCACGACATCGAATCTCACCGGCTCGCCGAGCGAATTCGCACCATGCGCAAGGCGCTGCTGATCATGCATTCGCCGGTGGATGAAATCGTCGCTATCGACAACGCGTCGGAAATTTTCCTGGCAGCTCGACACCCGAAGAGCTTCGTCTCTCTCGACAATGCCGATCATCTGCTCACGCGCCGCGCCGATTCTCAGTATGTGGCCGCGACCATCGGCGCATGGGCACGCCGTTATCTGCTCGACGGCGAAAGCGAAGCGCCACCTCCACGTCCACGGGTCGCCGATGGCGAGGTACTGGTGCAGGAGCGCGATGCCAAATTCGCGCAGGACGTTTATACGGACAGACACAGTCTTCGCGCCGACGAGCCGTTGAACTTTGGTGGCAAAGACAGCGGACCGTCCCCCTACGAGCTGCTGTTGGCTGCGCTCGGCACCTGCACGACGATGACCCTGCGCATGTACGCCACGCACAAGAACATCCCGCTCGCCCATGTCGCAGTGCGCCTGAAACACGGCAAGATCCACGCCGAGGATTGCGAACACTGCGAAACCCGCGAAGGGCGGATCGATCGCATCGAGCGGAATGTGGAGCTTGCCGGCGATCTTTCCGATGACCAGCGCGCTAGTCTTCTGCGAATCGCGGATCGCTGCCCGGTGCACCGCACCTTGCACTCCGAGATCGATATACAAACCCGGCTCAACGGGCCAGACTAACAATTGGTCGCATGGGAGCCGATTGACGCATGGCTACGGGATTTCTTTACGATGAGCGCTTCCTCGATCACGATGCCGGTGCGCGGCATCCCGAGCGGCGCGAGCGCCTTTCCAGCACCATGGCGCACCTGCGCGCCCAGGACTGGTTCGGACAACTGCGCATGCTCGCGCCCCGGGTTGCCGACGAAGCCTGGATCGAAAGCGTACACAGCCACGATCTCATCGTCCGTGCGCGCAAAGCCTGCGAGCAGGAGCTCCCCTTCCTGGATGTCATGGACGTCGGCATCTCCAGGGAATCCTTCGACATCGCCCTGCTCGCCGTCGGTGGCGCGCAAACGCTCGCCGACAAGGTTATCGCAGGAGAAGTGGACAACGCCTTCGCGCTCTGCCGTCCCCCGGGCCATCATGCCGAGCGCAACCAGGCGCTGGGTTTCTGCCTGTTCAACAATGTCGCCATCGCGGCCCGTTACCTGCAGAAAGAACACGGTCTGGAGAAGATCCTGATCCTCGACTGGGATGTGCACCACGGCAACGGCAGCCAGCACAGCTTCGAGGACGATCCGTCGGTGCTTTACGTGAGCACCCATCAGTATCCTTTCTACCCCGGTACCGGAGCCTATTCCGAGACCGGCGTGGGACGCGGGGAAGGCACGACGCTCAACTGCCCGATGCCCGCCGGCACCGGTGACGAGCAGTACGCCCAAGCCTTCGTGGAAAAGATTTTGCCGAAGATCGACGAGTTCGCACCCGACTTCGTGATTATCTCCGCGGGCTTCGATGGCCACGTGGATGATCCGCTGGCAAACATCTGTCTGAGCACCGAGTTCTACGGCTGGATGAGCGCACGCTTGATGGAGGTTGCGGACAAGCACTGCGAGGGCCGCTTGATCTCGCTGCTGGAAGGTGGATACAACATCAACAAGCTGCCGCTTTGCGTCGATGAGCATCTGCAGGTTCTGGCCGGCCGCAAGCAACCGTAGGAGCGAGTGCCGAGGGCCCGCCAGTCAGTACCATGCAAAGCGACGTCATCGTTTTTTCGATTTTTTTGATTTTCACCGGCGCCGCAGTTTTCGCCGGCGCCGCCCTTTACCTGCGTCAATCGATGCTGGTGGCCTACATCGCGCTCGGTTGCCTGGTCGGGCCCTGGGGGCTCAGGCTCGTGACCGACGCCACCACTATTCAAGGCATTGGCCACGTGGGCATCATATTCCTTCTCTATTTGCTCGGCCTCAACCTGCACCCCCAGAAGCTGCTGCAAATGCTGCGCGAAGCAACCCGCGTAACGCTGTTGAGCTCGCTGGCCTTCGCCATCGTCGGTTACCTGGTCGCTTTGGCATTCGGCTACTCCACAGTGGAGTGTTTTCTGATCGGCGCCGCAATGATGTTCTCCAGCACCATCATCGGATTGAAACTTCTGCCAACCACGGCACTTCATCACCGCCATGTGGGTGAAATCATCATCAGCGTACTTCTGCTTCAAGACATCATCGCGATACTGATACTGCTGCTGCTCGAGGGTTTGCGTCGCGATGTGCTGGACCTGACCGATACCCTGCTTCTGATCGTGTCCTTACCAGCGCTCGCCGTCTTCGCGTTTCTGTTCGAACGCTACGTCCTGGTGCGTGTCATCCAGCGTTTCGACACCATCCAGGAGTTCGTCTTCCTGGTCGCGATCGGCTGGTGCTTAGGCATAGCACAACTGGGTCACACCATGGGTTTATCCTACGAGATGGGGGCCTTCATCGCCGGCGTTGCCCTCGCGACGAGCCCCATCGCCACTTTCATCGCCGAGAGCCTCAAGCCACTCAGGGACTTCTTTCTGATCATGTTCTTTTTCGCTCTGGGCGCCGGTTTCGACCTCAGCGTGCTGGCGACGGTGGCGATTCCGGCGACGGTGCTGGCGCTCGTCATGCTGACCCTCAAGCCACTGGTGTTCAAGGCACTGCTCGACTGGGAAGGCGAGCAGCCACGGCTTGGCCGGGAGATCGGCGTACGCCTCGGCCAGGTGAGCGAGTTCTCGCTGCTCATCGCGTTGCTTGCCGTCAGCGGCGGTGTCATCGGCGCGCAAGCCTCCTTCTTGATCCAGACAACGACACTGCTGACCTTCATCTGTTCTTCGTACCTGATTATGTACCGTTACCCGACTCCTATTGCCGTTAGCGAGAGTCTGAGGCGGGACTAGGCCGGGATTGCCGGGATATGGCCCTGGCCCTGGCCCTGAAGTGGATACCGAACTATCACTATAGTTCGAGTACAATTGTTCTTTCCGCCCGCGTGCCGCACATCTTGTCGTGGATTTGAAACAGAATCTTGATTCCAACTCCGGCAGTACGCCGGATTCCGCCCATTCCCTGGCCGCCTTCGGGACGCTCCGGGCGCAGCTTCGCACCCGCATCATCGGCCAGGAAGCACTCGTCGATCGGCTCATCATCGCCCTGCTCGGCGATGGCCACCTGCTGGTGGAAGGGGCGCCGGGGCTCGCCAAGACCACGGCCATCAAGGAGCTGGCGGCGCGCATCGAGGGTGATTTTCATCGCGTCCAGTTCACCCCGGACCTGTTGCCGGCGGATCTCACGGGGACCGAGGTTTACCGGCCCCAGGACGGCAGCTTTCAGTTTCAGAAAGGGCCCATCTTCCACAACGTGGTACTTGCCGACGAGATCAACCGCGCACCTGCCAAGGTGCAATCGGCGCTTCTGGAGGCCATGGGTGAACGGCAGGTGACGGTGGGAAGCCAGACCTACGCTTTGCCGAAGCTCTTCATGGTCATGGCGACACAGAATCCCATCGAGCAGGAGGGCACCTACCCGCTGCCCGAAGCACAGCTGGATCGATTCCTGATGTACGTGCGCATCGACTATCCGGCCGCCGACGCCGAGCACGCCATTCTGCAACTCAACCGTGAAGCCGCGGCGCGCGAGGCAAGCCACGCGATCACCGCCGCGACGCCGGTGCTGAACGCCGATGACGTATTCAGGGCGAGGCGCGATTGCCTCTCGCTGCATCTGGCGCCGGCGCTGGAGCACTATATCGTCGAGCTGGTACTGGCGACGCGAGACGCGGCCCGCTACCGGGAGGAGCTGGGACGCTGGGTGAGCTATGGCGCCAGCCCGCGCGCCACCATCGCACTGGACCGCTGTTCCCGCGCCCACGCCTGGATCGACGGCCGCGACTACGTATCTCCCGACGACGTGCGCGCCATTGCCCACGACGTCTTGCGCCACCGCGTATTGATCTCTTTCGAGGCAGAGGCCGACGGCATGGATTCGGACGCCGTGATCTCCGAGCTGCTCGAGCTGGTGCCCGTGCCGTGACCGGCGGCGGCGATTGCGCGGTCGGCCTTTCCGGGGTCGAGGTCAGTGTCGACGATTTGATCGGACTGCGCTTCCGCGCCCAGCGCCTCGAGCTCGGTATCGCCCGTCGTGCCCGCCACTCCATGACCGGTGCCCATGGCTCGCGTTTTCGTGGACGCGGTATGGAATTCGCCGAGTCGCGCATCTACCAACCCGGCGACGACGTGCGCAGCATCGACTGGCGGGTGACGGCACGCACCGGCCGTCCCCACACCAAGCTCTTCCAGGAAGAACGCGAGCGACCAGTCATCCTGCTCGTGGATCTCGGTGTCAGCATGTTTTTCGGCACGCGCACCGCGTACAAATCGGTGCTCGCCGCGGAGACCGCCGCGCTCATCGCCTGGGCGGCCATGCACGGCGGCGATCGGGTGGGCGCCCTGGTGGCGGGACGCAGCCACCATCTGGAGCTCGAGCCGGTTTCCGGGCGCCGCGGCGTGCTGCGTGTACTACGCGCTCTGGCGGCGTTGAGCCGGCAGGAAAGCAACGACGAGGAGCAGCAGGTAAAGCTCTGTGACAGCCTGCTGCGGGCACGGCATGTGGCGCGCCCCGGTAGCCTGCTGGTCGTGATAAGCGACTTTTACGGTCTCGACGAGGAAGCCGCGGGGCATTTGTCGCGCATGCGCCAGCACAACGACATGCTCGCGTGCTGGATCCACGATCGGCTGGAGATCGAGCCTCCGCCCCCCGGGCGTTACGGGATCTCCGACGGCTGGCAGACGGCAACCCTGGACACGATCAGCAGGCGCGCTCGCGCGCGCTACGCGGCGAGCTTCGGCGCCCGCTTCGAAGCCTTGTGTGCAACCCTCGGCAGACTGGCGATCCCGTTGCTGCCCATCGCCACCGGCGACGACGTGGCGGAAGCGTTGCGCCGTGGCGCGTCGGCGGAAGCCTTGGAAAGGGCGCGCGTCGCCCGTTAGTCATGCGTCTGCTCGCGCAACTTCCCATGAACCCTCTCAGCGAGCTTCGCGATATTCACCTGCCGCCACCCCCGCCCTGGTGGCCACCCGCGCCTGGCTGGTGGGTAGTTTCCGTCGTCGCCATCGCGTTGTTGGTGTTCGGTGTACGCTTTGCGCGCGTCGCGTGGCGGCGCGGCCGGCCGCGGCGGGCGGCGGTCCGTGCCATCGAGGAGCTGCGCAGCCGGTACGACAGCGGCGAAGCAGCGGATATTCTGACCGCCGAGCTCGCGATACTACTGCGCCGCGCCGCGATGAACCGGCACCCTCGGGCGCAGGTAGCGGGACTCACAGGCCACGAGTGGCTGAAATTTCTGGATGGCGATGGACACCGCTTCACCGACGGTGTCGGCGCTTGTCTCGCAACTGCTCCTTACGCCCGCGGGTCGACGGTGGATCTGAGTGCCCTGCTCACGCTCTGTGAGACGTGGGTGCGGCGCAACGCATGAAAACCCCAATGACCAGAACGATAAATTTGCTGGTGGCGGCCCTGTTGCTCTTCAGCGCCGCCGGGTCGCATGCCGAGGAGCTGAAGGCCAGCGTCGAGCGCAATCCCATACACGCCGGTGAGAGCGTTCGCCTGGTGCTCGAGCTGCGCCGCGCCGCCGGAGGGCTCAAGCCCGATCTCGGCCCACTCGACAGAGATTTTCAAATTCTTCACACGTCAGCGAATACCCAGATCGAATTCGTTCAGGGCCTGCAATCGGCCATTACCCGCTGGACCATCGAGCTGACACCGAAGCGCGAAGGCGCGCTCACGATCCCATCCATCTCCGTGGGACAATTTCAGAGCCTCGAGCTGGCCCTCGAAGTGTTGCCGTCGCGGCAGAGTAACGAAGCCGGCAATCGCGACATATTTCTGGAGGCGGAAGTTTCGCCCGACCCGGCCTACGTGCAGGCGCAGATGCGTTACGTGGTGCGGCTGTTGCGTTCCGTGGACGTCGTGGATGGCACGCTCACCGAGCCCAGCGCCACCAACGCGGTACTGCACCGTCTCGGACGCGACATCAGTTACACGACGACCCGCGACGGCCGATCCTATCGTGTGCTCGAGCGGCGCTACGCCCTGTTTCCCCAAGCCAGCGGCGAGCTGGTGATTTCACCGGTGGAGTTCGAGGGTGAAGTGGTGGACCCGGGCCAGGCGGGCTCGGGCCTGAGCCGGCTGTTCGCCCGCGGCGAACGCGTGCGCCTGCGCACGCCCGTGGTGCGGGCCGAGGCGCGTCCACCACCGGCGAACTATCCGGGACGGACATGGCTACCGGCGAAGAGTTTGCAGCTCACCGAGGAATGGTCGAAGGATCCGGATACTCTGCGGGCCGGCGAGCCGGTCACGCGCACCCTGCATCTGCAGGCGGTGGGACTGAGCGCCGAGCAGCTCCCCGAGATTGCCATCATGGTCACCGAAGGCGTGAAGGAGTATGGCGATCAGCCCATCACACGCACGACGACGGATACCGACTGGGTACACGGCGTGCGCGAGCAACGCACGGCGCTCGTGCCCGGCAACGAAGGCACCTACACGCTCGCGGAGATCCGCATCGACTGGTGGGACACCGAGCGCAATGCGCTGCGGCAGGCGACGATTCCGGCGCGTGTCCTGCGGGTGGCGGCCGGGACGCCGGATAGTGCAATCACCATATCAGCCGGCGATGCTGTAAAAAGCGAACAGCAACCCACACCGCCACTGTGGCGACGGCCACTGCTGTGGCAGGGCGTCTCGGTGCTGCTGGTGTTCCTTTGGCTCGCCACGTTCATCGCCTGGCGCCGCGCCCGCGGGAAGCCGCAAGCGGCCGGTGACGAGCGCTACCCTGGCCTGAAAGCGCCGCGGCCGTCAGCCGCGTCGCTTCGCCACGCCTGTCTCTCGGACGAGCCCCGAGCCGCCCGCGAGGCGCTGCTTCGGTGGGCGGCGGACAGCTGGCCGGAGGATGCGCCGCGCAGCCTCCAGGAGCTGGCAAAACGCCTGGCGGATGGCGAGCTGCGCGCGCAGCTGGCAAGCCTGGACCGCGCACTCTACGCGTCGGGCCAGGGACCGTGGCTGGGAGAGCCCTTGTGGCAACGGGCGCGCAAAGGCCTCGTGCGGCCCGCCCCGGCGCGCCCGGAAAAGGGGGACGATCTTACAGAGCTCTATCCCCACTGAGCCCATCAAGCACGCCGGACTCGGCCATGACCCGTTCCAGACGCTCTCCGGCCGCCATCCACCCGGCCTCGACTTCGGCAAGCGTGCGATCGATACGGCCGCGATCGACAAGCAAGCTCTTGAGGCGGTCCCTGGCGTCGTCCAGATACACGGACGGATCGGCGAGCGCCTCCTCGAGCACCGCCCGTTGACGGCCAAGCCGTGCAAGCTCGGCCTCGAGGCGTGCAAGTTCCTGGCGCAGCGGTTTGAGTCTCTGGCGGTGCTGCGCGCTCGCCTGTCGGCGCGCCCTGCCCGCTTCGCCGGTACGCGGCCCGCGCCGGGGCGTGCATTGCCCTGAAGCACGGCGTCTTTCCGTCAGCCAGCGTGCGTAATCCTCCAGATCGCCGTCGTAGTCCGTGATCCGCTCCTCGGCCACGAGATACAGACGGTCGGCCACGGTGCGCAGCAAGTGCCGATCGTGGGACACCAGCACGACGGCACCGGGGAATTCCAACAGCGCGAGGCTCAGGGCGTGACGCATTTCCAGATCCAGATGGTTGGTGGGCTCGTCGAGCAACAAGAGATTAGGACCCTGGAACAGGATTATCGCCAGCGCGAGTCGCGCCTGCTCACCGCCGGACAGGCGCGATACGGGCTCCTGCACGCGCTCGTCGCGAAAACCGAAACCACCGAGAAAATCCCGCAGCCGCTGCTCGCCGGCACGCGCGTCCAGTCGCTGCATGTGGCGGAGCGGGCTGCCCGCCGCGTCCAGGTGCTCGACCCGATTCTGGGCGAAGTAGCCCACGCCCAGGCGTGCCGCCGGAAGGCGTTCACCGTCCAGCGGCGAGAGCTCGCCCGCCAGCGCTTTCATGAGTGTCGACTTGCCGGCGCCATTGGCGCCCAGCAACGCGAGTCGGTCACCCGGTGCCAGGCTGATGTTCACGTCTTGGAGCACCGCCCGCCCGTCGTAGCCGACGCTCAAGGACTCGAGCCGCAGCAGCGGTGCCGGCAGGTGTGCCGGCGGAGCGAAGCCGAAGTGAAAAGGAGAGTCCACGTGCGCGGGAGCGATCGATTCCATACGCGCCAGCGCCTTCAATCGACTCTGCGCCTGGCGCGCCTTGCTCGCCTTGTAGCGAAAGCGATCGACGAAGCGCCGCATGTGGGCGACCTCGCGTTGTTGCTTGCGGTAGTTGGCCTCGCGTTGCGCGAGCTCGGTAGCGCGGTGCTGCTCGAACGACGAGTAGTTGCCCGCGTAAAGCCGTACCCCGCCGCCTTCCACATGGGCGATGTGATCTACGAGAGGATCGATGAACTCCCGATCGTGGGAGATCAGCAGCAGGATCCCCTCATAGCCGCGCAGCCATCCCTCGAGCCAGATGACCGCGTCCAGATCCAGATGATTGGTGGGCTCGTCCAGCAGCAGCAGATCGGAACGCCACATCAGCGCCCGGGCGAGGTGCAGCCGCATACGCCATCCTCCCGACAACGACGCGAGCGGCACGCCCTCGTGGACGCGTTCGAATCCCAGGCCGCGCATGATTTGCGCGGCCCGCGCCGGCGCCGCATAGGCGTCGATGTCATCGAGCTTGCCGTGGATCAGCGCCTGGCGGTGACCGTCGCCGGCCTGCTCGGCCACTTGAAGCTCCGATTGCAGGCGCCGCAGCTCGCGATCACCGTCCAGCACGTACTCGATGGCGATACGATCCGCGACCTCGAATTCCTGGGCCACTCGTGCAATACGCAAACTCTTCGGAACGACGACACTGCCGGAATCCGCGTGCAGATCCCCGGCTATCAGTTGCAACAGACTGCTCTTACCGGCACCGTTGCGGCCGGTGACGCCGATCTTGTTCCCGAAGTGGATGTCCAGATTGACGTCGCGGAGCACCACGCGGCCACCGCGCAGAAGATCGACTTTCTCGAGCTTCAGCATGCTAAATCGAGACAGAGAATTAAATGGGGACAGATCTATTTTCCCTTTCGACGGTCTCCGTCGAAAGGGAAAATAGATCTGTCCCCATTTAATTCTCCGAACTATCGGGCTTGCTGACGAATGTCAGTGGGGCTCGAGGGCTTGGATGGCCGCGACTTCGAGGGGCGCGTGCGGCGTTTGACGAACATATACTCGAGCAGCTTTCGCACGATCGCGTGCTCGGCGCTCAGGGCATTGATCGCATCCAGGGAATATTGGCTACCGGTAAGAATGGATTCCGCCGCCAGATGCCCGCTTCTTATCGCAGGACCGATACCTTCGCAGAGATCACGAGTAGCGAGACCAACCGCGTCACCGGTGATGAACGCATTGTCGATGCGCACCACATCGACATTGCCACGCAGATAGTAACTGTAACCCTTGGGCGCGTAATCGAAACCCGTGACCAGCTCTCGCTTCTGGAGCACGTCGGTAAAATACCGCCAGTGCATCTTGACATCGTCGCCACTGGCTTTGAGCTTTTCCGCCATTCCACCGATACCGCAGTTCAGATAGGCATCCGCCTTGGGCACATACCAGGCATAACCAGGCAGGCCTTTGTCGAAGAACCACAGATGACAGTGGGCGTCGCGCCAGTCGTAGGGAAACTCGTGCTCGTAGGTGGCGGCCTGCAACTCTCTGGCACGGGGATTGGCATCGCGGAACAGCGCACGGTACACGGGGCAGCGGGTGCCGCCTGCACCGATTAGAAAGGGCGCGCGAAACGCATCGTCGAGGACGAAGTCACCATTCTCGCGTTCGATGTTCTTGACATTGTGGACGTGGACATCGGCACCGGATCGTTTGAGCAGATAGTCATCGAATTCGAACCGCCGGATCGAATGCTGGGGCGTGTCCAGCTTGATAGTGAAGCCCTTGATGTGAGCGATAATGTACTTGAAGGTGTTGAAGCGATGGGGATAAGCGTCCACGTCCAGCTCGAGATCCGCTACGGCCTCCGGCGTGACCCAACCGGCGCACAGCTTGGTACGGGGAAATTCCTCGCGATCGAGCACTGCCACGCGGTACCCGGCTTGCACGAGCTTGCGCGCGCAGGCGGATCCTGCCGGCCCACCACCGACGATCAGGGCATCGTAATTCTGCATCCGTCGCCCGCTACAGATCCCAATCGGAACCGTCTGTGCCGTACACATGTCCCCGGGTCATGGGAATACGGTTGTCGTCCGGATGCGCGAACACCACCTGGAAAAGCTGAATGGTGCTGGCGAGAAACGCCGCCGCACAACCGCCGAGGTAAAGTCGCCACGCGCGCACGAACGACTCGTCGTACATGCGCATGATCTCATCGGCGTGGCTATCGAAGCGCCGCAGCCATTCCATCAGGGTCCGGGCATAGTGAAGGCGAAGATTCTCGATGTCCAGAATGGAAAATTCGTGAGCCTCGAAGATGTCCATCATGTCGCGCAAGCTCGGCGGATAGCTGCCGGGGAAGATGCGCTGCTCCAGCCATGCGTTCGGTGGCGCCGTGCGGCTGCGCCCGACACTGTGAATGATGCCGAGCCCGCCGCGTTTCAATGATCGATGAACGACGTCGCCGAGGGTCTTGTAATTGTCCTTGCCCACGTGCTCGAGCATGCCCACCGACACGAACGCGTCGAATTCGCCGGATACGTTCCGGTAGTCGTCTTCGATGAATTCCACCCGACGGGCAAGTCCCCTGGCCTTGGCCTGCTCGCGTGCGTAGGCGATCTGCTGGTGAGAGATGTTGAAAGCCTTCACCTGCGCACCGTAGTGCTCCGCCATGTGCATGGCGAGGGATCCCCAGCCGCAACCGGCTTCGACAACCCGCATTCCGGCTTTCAGCCGTACCTTGCGGCATACATGATGCATTTTCGCGATTTGCGCCTCTTCCAGGCTGGCTTCCCGGTTGGGATAGTAGGCGCAGGTGTAGACCATCTTTTCATCCAGCCACAGGCGATAGAATTCGTTACCCAAATCGTAGTGGTGATGGATGTGCTTCCTGGATCCGGCACGCGTGTTCACCTGGGGCCTCGGAAGCCGTCCGAACAGGCTGCGTTTTCGGGCCCCGGGACCAGCTTCGGCCATGCTTCGGTATAACGTGAAAAACACCCGCGGCATATCACCGTCGATGTCGATGCGCCCAGCGCTGTAGGCGTCGCCGAAGCCGAGCTCCGGGGACGCAATGCTGGAGATGAGCGCGGCGCGATCACGGAAAGTCAATCGACCGACGATGGCCGCTTCATCACCGGGCGCGTACGCGTCTATGCCGTCCCACAACGCGAATGCGACGGGCGGAAAACCCACGGCCTTTGCGAGACGGTTTACCAGCAGACGATCGGCGCCGGTGACTCTGGCGGCGCGCGCGGCCCCGCCGTCATCCATGGGTGCTGCCTGGCTGCCGGGCATGGTCGGAACCCCGAGAGGATGCGCCCTTTGCTGCTTCATGCCTGAGTCTCCTTCGGCCCGTCACGGCGCGGTGCATCGATGCGCCGTCGTCGCGACCGGATTGTCATTTTTTCTAGCCTCGGCGACGGCCCAAGGATAACAATGTTGCCGGGAATCATTCCAGATCCAGTTCACCCCCCTGGTGATGGCTCTTTGGCAGCCGCGGGCGAAGAATTTCTTTTTTATACAATGAGTTAGCGCTGTACCTGACCCTGCAGTGAGGGAGTCGTTTTATCCTCTGCGCCAGCGGTGGTAGCGCCCGACCCAATTGAGAAGCGTTTGCGACAGGTGGGCGCGTTTCCACTCTCCGGCGGCGTACTTGTTGGCCTCGGCCAGGGTGGGATAAATATGCACCGTACCGAGAATCTTGTTGAGCCCCACCTTGTTCTTCATCGCCGATACATACTCGGCGATGATGTCGCCGGCGTGCTCGCCGACGATGGTGACCCCCAGAACACGATCCTTACCCGGCACCGTGAGCACCTTGACGAATCCCTGCGCGTCCTCGTCGGTGATGGCCCGGTCCAGATCGTCGATTCCGTATACCGTCACCTCGCAGGCAATACCCTGCTCGCGGGCTTCTTCCTCGTTGAGTCCCACCCGCGCCACCTCTGGATCGGTGAAGGTCGCCCAAGGCACCACGGAATAATCCACTCTGAAGCGCTTGACGAAACTGCCGAACAATGCGTTGACGCTCGCATACCACGCCTGGTGAGCCGCCATGTGAGTGAATTGATAGGGGCCGACGACGTCGCCGCACGCATGGATGGTAGGGATCCGGGTTCGCAGATACTCGTCGACCTCCAGGGTTCGCGATTTCGTCAACGGTATTCCCAGCTCCTCCAGTCCGTAATCCGCGGTATTGGCTACCCGTCCGACCGCCACCAGCAACGCGTCGAACTCCACGCGCACTTCCTCCCCCTCGTGCTCGGCAATCAGAAACGTGCGCCCGTCGTCGACGCGAAAGCCGGTCGCCTTGTGACTTACCCGCACATCCACGCCCTCCTCGCGAAAGCGCGCGGTGATCATCTCGGAAACCTCGGGGTCCTCGCGCATGAGGATACGCGGCAGCATCTCAACCTGGACGACGCGACTGCCGAATCGCGCGAAGGCCTGGGCGAGCTCACAACCGATGGGGCCACCGCCGAGCACAACCAGCCGCTCCGGAAGCTCGCGCAGCTCCCAGAGATTTTCCGAGGTCAGATAGTCAATGTCTTCGATTCCAGGAATCGGCGGCACGAACGGCCGGCCGCCGGCGGCCACGACGATAGTGCGTGTGGTCAGGCTACGTTTCCCGACCTCGACGCTCCAGGGCGAAGTGATGTGCGCCTCGCCCTTGATGACCTCCACCCCGAGAGATTCGAAACGTTCGACCGAATCGTGGGGCGCGACCGTCCCGATGACCCGATGCACCCGGTCCATGACATCGGCGAAGTCGAAGTCGACGCGTGCGTTCCGGATGCCATAGCGCTCCGAGCGCTTCGCCTGGGCCAGGAACTTGGCGGAACGAAGCAGCGCCTTGGAGGGCACGCAACCGGTATTCAAGCAGTCGCCGCCCATGGCCTGCTTCTCGATCAACGTCACCTTCGCCTTGACCGCGGCGGCGATGTAGGCGCTCACCAAACCGGCAGAGCCGCCGCCGATTACCACCATGTCGCGCTCGAACCTT
>CAXMNG010000335.1:0-2465 GCA_964194585.1 Salibacteraceae bacterium
AATGCCTGGCCCATGAGGCCGAGGCCGATGAAGCCAATGGATGGTTTTGTGGTCATGTTTGTACCTATTCGCGAGCATGCCTAGCCCCCGCAGGGGGTTCGCTCCTACAGTTTTCGTAATCCTGGTGCGACGATGGTGGTGAGAATCGCGATCAAGATCAATCCAACCCCGTTGAGCCCCAAAGCCGTGCCGACACCGAAGCTGGCGGCCAGCGCGCCCATTTCCAGGTGACCCAGGGGAGCGGCGCCGATGGCGAAGACCCAGGCGCCCATGGCGCGGCCGCGCAGGCGGTCGGGGACGCTCAGCTGCATCATGCTCTGGGTGAGAACATCCGATGCGGTGGCGAGCGCTGCGATGGCCAGCACCGCCGCGAGGATCGTGGTGAAATTCGGTGCCGCCGCCAGGGCAATCAAGCCGAAACCGAAGCAGTAGATGACGACCAGATAGGTCAGTCCGCGACGCCTGAGGCTCTGAGCACCTGCCAATGCGATACCCGCCGAAAACCCGCCCGCAGCCCTGATCGCATGCATGATGCCGAGACCCTCCGCTCCGACTCCCAGGCGTTCGGTAGCGACCTCGGGCAGTATGGTCGCGAAGGAAAAGCCGAGCACCTCCACCGCCGCCGTGACCACGATCAACATCAGCAGCGTCCGGTTGCGCCGCATCTCCTGCACGTACTCGCGCACGTTTTCGAGGATGGGCACTGGATCGCCGTGGGCTTCCGTGGGAATGGAACGCAGCCTGCTGACGACGAGAAACGCGATACCGTGGAAGCCCGCCAGAATGAAGAACGCGACATCCGTTCCAAGCCTCTGCATGGCGCTGCCGGCGACGAGGGCGCCGACCAGCTGCCCGGCGCGTAATCCGACGTTCAACAACCCGAGACCAGCCACCACATGCTCGGCACCGACGATGTCGTAGGCGTAGCTCTGGCGCACCGGTAGATACATGGCGCGGGCGCTGCCGGAGACGAAGGTCATGAACAGCACCTGCCAGAGTTCGATGGCCCCGAGAGCAGCGAGCACGCCGAAGACGGCGAGATTGGTGCCGATGACGGCTTCGATGATTCGCAGCAGACGCCGGCGGTCGATCCAATCCGCAATAGCGCCCGCCGCCATGCCGAAGATGAGCAGGGGCAGGAAGTAAAGCGCCAGGGCCACGCCCACCCAGGCCGAAGAGCCGGTGAGCCGAAACACCAGCAGGCCGATGATGACCTGCTCACCGCCAAAGCCCGTGTAATTGCAGGTTGCGGCCGCCAGCAATAACCGGAAGTCCCGGTGCCGGAAGGCCGGGCCGCCGAGAATTCTGCCGATCAGCGGAAGGGAGGCAATGTTCAAGCCGAAGCGGACAGCGTATCCAGAGAGCGAGCGTAGTGCTCGATGCGGTCGCAGGCGTCTTCGAGTATCGCAAGCGGCTTTGTCAGGCTGAAGCGGACGTGACCGGTGACGCTGGCACCGAACCCCGTGCCGGGAAGCAGGCTGACCCCGCCATGGTCCAGAAGTCCCCAGGCGAAGCTTTCACCATCGAGCCTGGTGCCGCGCACGTCCACGAGTAGAAACATCGAGCCTTCGGGCCAGCTGCAGGCGAGCCCCGGCATGGCGTTGATGCGACTGCAGACCAGATCCCGCCGTTCACGGTAGTCCCGATTCATCGCCTCGGCCTCGGGATGCTTTTCCGTGAGCGCGACCACGGCGGCGTCCTGAAGAAATGGCGACAGCCCGTAGTGCATGGGTTTCACCAGATTGATCAGATGCTTGGCCAAATCCGGGGGCGCGACCACCCAGCCGATGCGCCAGCCCTGCATGGCATGGGACTTGGACAGCGAACCGATGGAGACGCTTCGGTCCGCGATCTGCGGCAGGCTGCAGACGCTGATATGCGGCACGTCGAAGGTGAGCTCCGCGTATACCTCGTCGCATACCACCCATAAATCGTGGCGCAGGGCCACCTCGGCCACGCCCTCGAGCTCTTCCCGGGTCATGACCATGCCGGTGGGATTGTGGGGGGTGTTGAGCAGGATTAAGCGTGTGCGATCCGTCACCGCCGCCGAGAGCCTCTCGGGATCCAGATGAAATCCGCGTTCCGCATCCAGGGGCACGTCGACGCGGGTTGCGCCTGATGCGTCGACCACGCTCTCGTAGGTAACGTAGCGTGGCTCCGGCACGAGCACTTCGTCACCGGGCTCCACCAGGCACACGACCACCGTGTACAGTCCATTCTGCGCGCCGGGACAAATCACCACCTGGTCCGGGGATACGCTCTGCCCGGTGAGCACGGCGTGTCTATGGGCGATTGCCTGGCGCAGCGCGGGTTCCCCGGCAAAAAAGCCGTAGTGTGTGCGTCCGGCTTCGAGGCTCATTACCGCGGCATGCGTAATCGCATGGGGGGTTTCGAAATCCGGATCGCCGACACTCAGCAGGATGATGTCCTCGCCCTTGTTGAGCCGTTTCCTGGCGTTGTCGTGA
>CAXMNG010000336.1:0-5423 GCA_964194585.1 Salibacteraceae bacterium
GAGATTGGGGAGTTCCAGCTCTTCCCACAGCCAGTCGAGGATTTCATCGACTTTGAACTCCAGGACGAATTCGACACCGCCTTCTCCGGTACCCGCACCGCCGTCGCCACGGCCGCCGGGGGCGGCGGGTCGCAGCACGTCACCGGGTTTGGCGCCCTCGCCCTGACCTACGCCCGTTTGCGTGTCGCTGTCGGAGAGACGGAATCGATAGTGCTCGAGGAATTTTATCGGCACCTTCACGGTGCGGTTCTCGGGCTGCGTGAGCACATCCGGTCCCGAGATCAGCTCGGGCAGGGACTCCCTTACGGAATCGCGAACTTTCTCGTTGTGGCGCAGCCAGTCACGGGCACCACGCGAGAACAGGTCGTACCAGCGCGTCGACTGGACAATTGCGGGCCGATTGTGGCTATCGGATGACATGGTGCGTCTATCTCGTCCGCGCGGTCACTCCTGGCTGAGAAGCGTGGTCACGTAGCTCAGTGCTTCCTTGGCACTGTGGATGTCGTATCCGTACTCGTTTACCAATCGCTCCTCGACCGCCGAGATCTTCGCCTGTACGTCGTCATCGGGGCGTGTCACGGAAGTAACCAGTCGCAGCACGTCGCGCCGTTCTTCGAAAAGATACTGCTCCACGGCTTCCTTGAGTTTGCTATGGCTGCCGAGACTGAATTTTTCACCCTGCTTGTAGGCAACCATGGCCTTTCGCACTACCTCCTGCCGAAAGCTTTCCTTGCCGGCGTCGGAGATGTTGATCTTCTCTTCCACCGAGCGCAGAAACCGTTCGTCGGGTGGCCGTGTATCGCCGGTCATGCTGTCGCTGACCTCGCGGCTGTCGAGCATCGCTTCGACCTCGTCGAGGTATTTCTCCAGCAACCCCTCTGCCTCCTCCTCGAAGGAAGCAAACAGAGCGCGGTGGATGTCCTCTTTGACCCAGCGGTTGTAAAAATCTTTGCGCGCGGTCACCAGCAAGTCAATCCAAGCGCGCTTCTGCTTGACGTCGATACGCGCGTCGGATTCGATGGAGTCCTTGAGCGTGAGTAACACCTCCATGGTGGTGAGACTCTTTGCCTCGCTCCTGATGATGGCATTCGAAAGCGCATTGATGATGAACCGCGGACTGATGCCGCCAAGCCCCTCGTCGGGCGACTCGGCGCGAATCCGATCGATCTCCGATTCGGAGAATCCCTCGACGTCCTCGCCGGCGAACAGACGGGCCTTCTTGGAAACGTCCAGATCCTCGCGCTCCGAGTCGGCAAAGCGTGTCAGCACTGCGAACGCGGCAGAAGTCTTGAGGGCGTGCGGGTCCAGATGTACTTCCTGGAACGCGCGCGCCGAGGAAATGAGCTTCTTGTAAATGCGCGCTTCCTCGTGGAACGAAAGCGTGTAGGGCACCTGCACGATGACCATGCGGTCGAGCAACGCCTCGTTCTCCTTCTCCTGGAGGAACTTGCGGAACTCCGCCATATTGGTGTGCGCGAGTATGGTTTCGTCGAGATATATCAGTGGAAAGCGCGATACTTTGACGTTCTTCTCCTGGGTGAGCGTCAGGAGCAGGTACAGAAACTCCCGTTTGACCTTGAGAATCTCGATCATCTCGAGCACGCCGCGGCTGGCGGCGTACACGGCGCCCGACCACGACCAGGCGCGGGGGTCGCCCTCGTCGCCGATCGCCGCGACCTTGGAAAGATCCACCGAGCCCACCAGATCGGCGATATCCGCGGTCGTCGGATCGTGGGGCGCGTAGGTGCCGACGCCGACGCGCGCCGCTTCGGAGAGAAAAATGCGTTCCACGGGCATTTTCATGAAATCGCCCTCGAACTCGTCATCGAGGCGCGAGCGGTTGTGAGGGCACAGCTCGCCGGCGATGTCGACGCCGTAGTTCTCGCGAAATTCAGCGCGCAGGCTGTGGGGAATGAGGTGCAGAGGGGATTCGTGGACCGGGCAGTCCTCTATGGCGTAGATGGCGCCGTCGTCGGTGTGGCTGTATTCCTCGAGGCCCCGCTTCAGCAGAATGACGACCGTGGACTTCCCACCCGACGGCGGTCCCAGCAGCAGCAGCAGGCGCCGGCCGACTTCGGAACCGGCACTGGCGGCTTTAAAGTAATCGGCGATCCGTTCCAGAGCATCATCGACGCCGTAGAGCTCGGAGGAAAACAGGCTGATTGCGGAGTCCCGCTTACCGTTGGCGGAGCGGCCCGCTTTCCAGCGCAACATGTCCCAGATGTACTGGTGGCTGTTGCGGCAGATCCCATCGGGGTTTTGCGGGAGTATATCCTCGAGAAACTCGCCGAATGTGCCTTTCCAGTGGCGAGCCTTGTGGGTTTGGGCATAGCTGCCCAGGGATTCGATGAACTTCGACTTCGTGCCGTTGCCGGCGAGGACCGTGGACTCCGTCATCTGTCAAGTACCCCTACGCACGTAAGGCCTGAAGCGGCGGAGCTGTCCCGACATCGGGACACTCGGGTCTGTGTGCAGCTACGCTAGAGCAGGATAGCGATCTTCGAACGCGTTCAGCTCTTTTAGCAACCGAAAAGCGCAGTTACACGACATACTCCGTTTAGTTACAGCTCCTTGCCGCCACTATATGTGCGAAATCGCATAGGGACCAAGACGATTCCGCAACACACGTCCCCCAGCTCCCCATGCAATTAGAGTAGTCGTTCGGTTCTATTGTTCCATGACGAAAGCGTCATCATCGATTTAAAAGCGATGTAGATCTTCATCGGGCTGCTTCATTTGTGACGGGCGTCACTTGCGCGTGTCGGTGCACCGTGGCACGGCGCACGTCGTGAGAACTGTGCACCGCACTGTGGATAACTCTCTGAAAGTCGTCGGTATTGTGTATACCAGACGCGGGTTTTTGAGTCTGAACGCGCCAGGCCGGCCCGGTATGGCTGTGTACCGGGGGCAGAAACGGCAGTGAGCGCGGTCGTCGGGGAATGGCCTCAGCCGGGCAGGACTATCCGGCTAGCTGTCGGGCTCGGGACCGCTGCTTCGTACGGGGCCTGCCTCGGCATCGTCGATCGATCGCTTGAACTGGTCGTACAAGCCTTTGGCCCAGCCCTTGGAGTACTCGGACACCGCGTTTTCCCTCAAGCGCCTGAGACGCTTGTGATCGGGGCGCATCCGTAAGCCGTCATCGATTGAACTCCTGGCGGCCAGGAACTGCCCGGTCGCTATTTCGTGCTCGGCGCGTTTGCGGTAGCGCTCGGCGATGTCATAAGAAATGCGGGCGGTAACGGCGCTGCGGGGCGCCACCTTGACCAGCTCGTCGCGATAAAAAACCGCATTGTCGCCGAATGGCTCGTCGAGCTTGCCCTGCTGAAGACGTGTACGCGCGAGTCTGCTCAAGTGTTCGATTTCCCGTTGCTTCACGGACTTCCTGGGAGTCGCTACGCGGGGCTCGGGTCTGCGTTTGGCAACGGTCTGCTTTCTGGGTTTCGGCGGAACCTTCGGTTTAGCATCGAGCTTTACGTTCTGTGTTGTGGAAGGCTTCCTGGCAGTCTTCGTGCTCGTCGGGTCCGGTTTGCTGCCGGCTGCAGCCGATAACGGGGTTCTCGAATTCAGGTCGGTGCGCATCGCGTCCACCAAGCCGTTGACCACAGCGTCTGAATCGGAACCCGTCGCCGGCGAGAGGCTTGCCATCTGAGTCAATTCGCTGGTGTCGGTTCCATCACGGGAAGTGAGTGGCACGGAGTCTCTATCGAAAAAGTACCAGGCGCCCAGCGCGATTGCGCCCAAACCTGCGGCAAGACTTGCGGCACGCAGAATTCTTTTGAAACCGGACGACTTCTTCGTAACCGCGTTCTTGATCCACGTCTTCTCCAGCATCAGAGTCGTGTCAGTACTCCGGACGACCCGGTCGGAAATGTCACCGAATCCACGCGTCTGCAATGCCCGTACTTCGTCCAACAGTTCGCCCATGTCGTTGAAGCGGCCTGACGGCGTCTTGGCCAACATTTTGTCGAGGAAGTATTGCAGTCGAATCAATTCATCCGGCAACTCGGGCGGAGGCTCATTGAGATGCTTGAAGATCGTGTCGACTGCGGATTCACCCTTAAAGGGCTTCTCCCCGACCAGCATCTCGTAGAGGATGATGCCGAGGCTGTAAATATCCGCGCGCCCGTCGATGCCTTGAGCCCTGGCGAGCTCGGGACTGAGATAGTACGGGCTGCCAACGACACTGCCGTCCATGGTCAGACCGCTGTCGCTATGATGATCCTTGGCGATTCCGAAATCGGCAAGCAACGGAGTACCGTCGGGCCGGAACAGGATGTTGGCCGGCTTCACATCTCTGTGTACCACACGGCGCTCGTGGGCGAGTTGCAACGCACTTCCGATACGTTCGACGATGTCGAAGGCCTCCGGCGGCGTCATGCCAGCGCGGATTTTGCCCCTGAGGTCGCCGCCTTCCACATACTCCATGGATATATAGAGATGACGTGCGGCGACGCCGATGTCGTGGACCGTGATGATGTTGGAGTGCGTGAGGGACGCGACAATGCGCCCTTCGTTGAGAAATCGTTCCTGGTACTCGGCTGACTCGGGGTGGTCCAGGACCTTGAGAGCGACGGGGCGCCCAAGCGACTCCTGGATGGCGAGATAAACGGACGCCATGCCGCCCGAGCCGATCAGACCCTCGACTCGATAGCCCGGGATGTGGGGATCGACGACGCCACGGCTGGTGCCGAGCGTGAAGCCCACATCGTAGTCGTGTTGTTCGCTAACCATACCCATTGCGACACTATGCCTATTGCGTATCTCGGCCCTCAGCATTCGACCTGAATAGCTCTCGAAGGCGCGGTACCCGCATTTGCGAACCATTCACCCTGGAAGGAATTTGCTTCCCGGCCGGACGTCCACGAGCCGAGATCGTCGGTCCGCGGGCGCTACTATTCAGTCGACAAGGATAGCCCGCCCCACGACCCCGGGTTGTCGACACGTTCGCTGTTTTGATGCATTGTCGATGGGCCCAATGACCACCGATTCGGTGTAACCGAACATGCCAATCTACTTCTCGCAACATGGCAAGAGCGCTTCGAAGGACGTCGATCCCCGGCGTGGATTAACCCCCGCCGGAGCGGCACAAGTCACAGGCGTGGCGAGAATGCTGTCGGAGGCCGGAGTCTCTGTCGATGTCATCTGGCACAGTGGCAAGACTCGGGCATCACAGACGGCCGAAATATTCGCCGCTTCGCTGAAGCCTGATGCAGGCGTCAAGTCACGGGACGGTATCGGGCCGCTGGATGACGTCGAAACGTTCGCTGGCGATTTGCCGAAGGACCGTAATGAGATGATTGTGGGCCACCTTCCATTTATGGAGCGAATCGTGTCATATCTGATCACGGGAGACGCGGACGGTCGTGTGGTCGTGTTTCAAAATGGCGGGGTCGTGCGCTTGGACTGGGATGGGGAGCGGCAAC
>CAXMNG010000337.1:0-1847 GCA_964194585.1 Salibacteraceae bacterium
GATGACCCACCAATTTGCAAGCCCGATACCGATGGCGATCTGAAGCAGCGCCATGCCTACGTACATGGGGTTGCGTGTGATGCGATAAACGCCGGTCGAGACGATCTCCGGTGTCGTTGCCCAGGGCTTGGGATCCTGACCCGTGCGCCGGAACAATTTGATGGCAAATCCCATGATTACGAGACTCGCCACGGCTGCCGCCGTGCCTGCGGCAATCCGTAAAACAATCGGTAACGCGATGGGCAAGGGCGCAACGAACCCATGGACGAGTGCGCCGACGATCACGGCTCCCAGGTAAACCACAGGCGGCGGAATCCGGACTGCCGCGCCATCCTTCGCGTCGTCACCCATGCCCGGAGTATGCCACATGACCAGGGCGCTCCAGTGAACGGACTCCCGATTCGTCTCGCCACGCCCGGCTGTCAGGAGTACTCTGAGTATCCGGCCTGACGCCCGGTGCGGGACCATGAAGTACCTGACGTTTGCAATCGTCGCGCTGTTGCTGGCCGGCCCCTACGCCGTTGGGCAGGACACAGTACCAGCCGATGCGTTGTTGCTCGAGGTTGACGGGGCCATTGGGCCCGCCGTCAGCGACTATATAGAGCGCGGCATCGAGCGGGCGACGGCCGACGGCAACCAGGCCGTGATCCTCAGAGTGGACACGCCGGGCGGTCTGGATACCTCCATGCGTGTCATCATCAAGTCGATCCTGGCGTCGCCGGTTCCGGTCATCGTCTACGTAGCGCCGGGTGGCGCCCGGGCAGCGAGTGCCGGTACCTTTATCCTGTACGCCAGCCACTATGCGGCAATGGCGCCGGCCACCAACCTGGGTGCCGCGACGCCGGTGCCGATCGGTCCCGGTACGACGCCGCCGGGAGACGACAAGGCGAGTCCCGGACAGAAGGATCCCGAGGAGTCCGGGGGCGGGGACAAGGAGCCGGTGTCACCGCAGAAAGCCATGGGGCGGAAAGTGGTCAACGACGCGGTGGCGTACATACGGAGTCTCGCGGAGCTGCGCGGCCGTAATGCCGAATGGGCCGAGGAGGCGGTGCGCATGGGCGCGAGCCTGAGTGCCGAGGAGGCCCTGGCGAAGAACGTCATCGATGCGATGGCGGAGGATGTCGACGATCTGCTGGCGAAGCTCGATGGGCGGAAGATCAAAATCCGCGACACCGAGCTCACGCTGGATACCGGCGACTGGACGGTGGAGACTCTGAAGCCGGACTGGCGGAGCCAACTGCTTGCGGTGCTCACGAACCCCAATGTCGCTTACATCCTCATGTTGCTCGGAATCTATGGACTCATCTTCGAACTCTACAATCCCGGCGCCCTTATTCCGGGAATTGTCGGCGCCATCTCCCTGGTGCTCGCGCTCTACGCCTTTCACGTGTTGCCCGTCAACTATGCGGGTGTCGTGCTCATTCTAATCGGGGTTGCGCTTATCGTGACCGAGCTGTTTCTCCCGAGCTTCGGCGTGATCGGGATCGGCGGCGTGGTGGCCTTCATCATGGGTTCGATCATCCTCATGGACACGGACATTGAGGGTTACAGGGTATCGATGCCCCTGGTGATCATGGTGGGTGTCGCGGCCGCGGCGCTTTTCACGGCCACCGTGTTACTCGCAGTTCGTCAGCGCAGACGCCCCATCGTCTCGGGTCGAGAGGAGATGATCGGTGCCAGGGCCGAAGCGCTCGAGTCGTTCTCGGAAACCGGTCAGGTCAGGGCCCATGGCGAGATATGGTCGGCGCGCGCGATTCAGCCGGTGGTCCTCGGACAGAGCCTGCGCATCATGAATATCGACGGTTTGATCCTCGAGGTCGAGCCGCTTCGAGGGGAGAAATGACATG
>CAXMNG010000338.1:0-8711 GCA_964194585.1 Salibacteraceae bacterium
TCTTCGTGGAAATGAATGGCGCCGTACTCTGTCGGCGCGTGGCGAAAACACATTTCCCGCCCGCTCCATTCGGCGCCGGTCATGCCTCGTGCCGGTGTGTTGACCAATCGACCGTGAATGGCGTTCGGGCCCACGTCTACGATCCGGCTACCGGCGACCTCTTGCGCGAAGTCCCACCTGGCTACGGCACCGGCCGGCTCTTCACCGCGCAGAAACGAGTGAATCTCGCTGTCTGACAGCGCACGATCGTAGAGTGCCGGGCGCTCGAGCTTGCCGTTGAAGTGCGCGTTCGGTGACTGGTGATTGGCGGCGGCCATCAACAGCGGAGCCTCTGCCGCCGGTGAAGCCCCGTCGCCGAGGGAAACACCGCCGGTGACCGGCTCGAAGCCGTCGAAGACACTGGCCCCTCCCGCGATTCGTGAGAACCCGACGTGAAGCGCGCGGGCCGCGGCGTCAAAGCGCACCCAAACCCGATACCAACGCCGTTCGGTCAACGGCTGCCCGGTTTCGACGTTCGCGAATGCGTCGCCGCTGCGGATGGATCCGCACAAGCGTCCATTATCCGTGAGCATCAGACCGAAACCCCGTTGTCGGTCTTCCTCCAAACGGGCGAGCAGCGCTTGGCGGCGATCGCCGAGCCGCGTTGGGAGCACGCGGCAGACAAAGGTGAAGCTCGCCCCCGACAGCCATGTTTCCAGACCATCTACGATGGCGAAGGATCCGCGCGGGGCTTCCGCCGGTCCCGGCTCGGCAAGCTTCTCCACGTTGGCATCGATGGCCTCGGTTCGAATACCGGGTCCCGCGGGATTCGCGTCCGAGCAGATGACGCGAGCCAGTCGGGCCGTCACGGACTCGCCGGTGGCATTGGCCACTTGGAACTTGATGGTTTCGCCCGGACGGACGGACAGTCGATCGGCATAGGCGGCGAGGGATATCATGACGAGTTGCCTCTGGTGACCCTCAGGCCGGCGGTGCCACCGTGAGCCGGCCGGTCACGCCGTGTTTCTCGATGAGACCCGCCACGAAACCGCTGGCCTTCGCCTCCTCCACGAACTCGCGCAGGAACGCGGCGCCGGCCTCTCGATCAGGCTTGGTGCCGATGGCTTGCTGCACAGCGGTGAAGCGTCCATCCAGGATTCGCGCGCCCGAAAGCTTCTTCACGTCGTCAACGAGGCGCGGCCGCAGGCCCGCCAGGGCCTCCAGCTTCTGCTCGACGAAGGTATCGAAGGAGGCGCCGATGCCCTGGGCCATGACCAGCTCCGCGTGCTCGATATTGTCGCTGAGCCAGAGCTGGTAGGCGCTGCGCGCGGATACGGCGATGCGCACGCCGTCCCGATCGACTTCGTCGACGTTCTGGATGGGTGAGCCCGCCGGTACCAGGTATGTGGCCTCGATCTCCACGTAGGCCGCAGTGAATGCGATAGTCTTCGCGCGCTCGGGCTCCGCCCCGATGTTGCCAATGTCCCAGACATCTTCCACGGCGGCATCTGCAAGCTCGCCCGGACTCTTGAAGGGAACGAGCTCGACCGGAACGCCGAGGCGATCGGCCACGGCGCGTGCCATGTCGGGGGAGACGCCGTCCGGATCGCCCTCCGGCGTTTTCCCGGTGACCAGCAGGAAGTTGGACATGTTGATTCCGGCGCGAAGAACACCGGTGGGGGCGAGTTCGCCACGCGCTTGCTCGAGCATGATGATTGGATCCTGATTTGGGGCCGATTACCGTATTACTGATCAGGGGCAGTGTCCAGATTGTGTCGTGTCCGCTCGGTTCATGTGACCACTTCGCGCGGGCGCGCTGTGTTTTCAGTTTTGGATCACCAGTCGTTTCTACTCATCGCGCGGATCGCGTAGAGGAAACGGATACGCCTCGTACCGAAGGTGCCAGAGCTTCTCAATGCGATTGACTAACCGCCGCCAGCTCGTGTTTGGCCAATACGCGCTCGGGCATGCGGCGCTCGGAGAGCGCCATGGTCTTCGCAAGATGCGGGAGTGCTCGCCCCCGTCGACCGTTCAGACGCTCCAGTGCAGCCAGATAGTAGTGTGACGCGGCCAGGCGCCGCTGCCTGCCGGGCGAACGGTCGGCGTCTTCCAGGGTGGCGATCAACGTCTCCGGGTAGAGTTCTCCCAGGTACACATCCAGCAGTGGCTGCGGCCATTCACCGGGCAGTAGCCCCGCGCGCGCCTCGACCAGCTCGCCGCGCGCGGCATCACCACTCCCGGTGCCGGCCAGGTAACGCCAGAGAGGTAGATAGGGATAAGGCAGGCTCAGGGCGTGGGCGCGTTGGAAATCGTCGGCCGCGTCCCTATAGCGTCCGGCCAGGTAGTGCAGAAACCCCCGGAACGCAAAGATTTCCGCGTCATCGCGGGCGAGCGCCAGGGCAGCGTCCAGGTCGAAACCGGCACGGATCAGGTTTCCAGCGAAAAACTGTGCCATTCCCCTGTTCTTGTAAGCCGCGGCAAAGCGCGGTGAGAGCGCCAGCGCACTCCGGAAATTCTCCAGTGCCCGCTCGTGATGTCCACTCTCCTCCAGGACGAGGGCGCGTTGGTTGAAGGCGTTCGCCGAATACGGGTTGAGTATGAGGGCGGCTTCGAAGTCTGTGAGGGCCGCGGCCAGCTCTCCAGATTCACGATAGGCCTTGCCTCGCGCCGTGAGCACGCTGGCCCGGTCCAGATCGCTCAACCCCGCCCGACGGAGGGCGCGTCCGCATACGGCGATGTCGAGACTCTGTGCCCCGGTGCCGGCGATGCAGATTTGGGCGTCCTGCGTCGTTCGCCACTGGGCCGAGGCGAACGGCGCCGTAACCAGCGCCACGCAAAGTATGCAGATAAGCGCTCCCGTGGACGCCGGTGGCATGTGTTTCTCCTTCGGCGCGTGCTAGTCGGCCGGTTCTGCCGCCGTCTGCCCCGGGTCCGGTGCCGGACGCAACAGCCAGGCGAATACCAGCGTCGCCGAGGCGGCGCCGGCGAGCTGAGCGAGGATGAACGCGGGGGCGTGGCCGGGCGCGATGCCGGAAAAAGTGTCAGTGAAGCTGCGTGCGATGGTGACCGCCGGATTGGCAAAGGACGTGGAGGCGGTAAACCAGTAGCCGGCGGTTATGAAAAGCCCCACCGCGTAGGCGACCGCTTCGGGACGGAAGCGCAGGGTGGCGAGAATGGTGGCCACCAGGCCGAAAGTGGCAACCCACTCGGCAAACCACTGGGCGGGCCCACTTCTGGCGGTCTCGGAGATCTGTATGAGTGGCAACTCGAACATGGCGTGGGCTGCGAGCGCGCCGGTGAGGCCGCCGGCGATCTGGGCGAGCACATAGAGCACGGCGACACCGGGCGCAATCTCGCGGCGCATGAGGAAAGCGAGCGTCACCGCCGGGTTGAAGTGGGCGCCGGAGAGCGGCCCGAAAGCGAGGATCAGCACGACGAGTATGGCGCCCGTCGCGATTGTGTTGCCGAGCAGCGCGATGGCGACGTTTCCGCCCGCGAGGCTTTCGCCCATGATGCCGGAGCCGACCACCACGGCCAACAGCCCGGCGGTACCGATGGCCTCGGCGGCCAGGCGCCGGGAGAGATCAAATTGATGCATGTCTTCTATCCACCTGGTTCAAACAACCCATTCGCAGACCCGGCGCCTATCCCGCCTTGCGGCGCCGGCGCGCCGGGATCAGCTCGGCGCAGACCTCGGGATGGCCATCGCAGCAGTCTTCGGTCAGGAAGGACAGCAGGCCGCGCATTCCGCCCAGGTTCGCCGTATATATGATGTGTCGCTGCTCGCGGCGCGATGCGATGAGGCCGGCCCGTTCAAGACTGCCCAGATGGAAGGACAGGCTGGAAGGCGGTAGCTGCATGTGCGCCGCGATGTCGCCAGCCGCGAGGCCCTCCGGGCTGTGGCGCACCAGCAGCCGAAACACCCGCAGGCGGTGCTCGTGTGCGAGCGCGCTCAAGGCTGCAAGGGCACTGGAGTCGGACATGTTTCGACTCTATTCGAATTATCGAATTCCTTCAAGCATTGAAATTCACGCGGATTGACCTTCTAGTTGCTGGAAGGTTTATCCTGTATACATTCCATCACCCACCACGAGTACCGGAATTTGCCAATGGCCACCGCCGCAGCCACCCCCGACAGCACCGAAACCCCGCAAATCGACACCGACCAGACTCTGACCCTGCCCGTCGAGGGCATGCACTGCGCATCCTGCGTCGGGCGGGTCGAACGCGCCCTGGTCGACGTCCCCGGCGTCTTCGAGGCCCGGGTCAATCTGGCCAGCGAGCAGGCCGAAGTGCGCTTCGACCCCGGCGTTGCGACGGCCACCGACGTGGTCGAGGCGGTCGACAAGACAGGCTTTTCAATCCCCGTTTCCAGCATCGATCTCGCGATCTCGGGCATGAGTTGCGCGGCCTGTGTGGCACGTGTGGAAAAAACGCTCGCTTCGGTAGCCGGCGTCGTCGAGGCGCGGGTCAACTTCGCCAGCGGTCAAGGACAGGTTGACCTCATCCCGGGCACGGCCACACCGGTGGAGTTGATCGCGGCCCTGGACAGAGCGGGCTACGGCGCCAGCGTGGCTGAAGGTGACCTGTCCGCCGAAGCGCGCGACGATGCGACGGCAGCGCAAGCGCGGCGGCAACGATACCGCCTGCTGGTGAGTGCCGTCCTCACCCTTCCGCTGGTCCTGCAGATGATATTCGCCTTCATGGGCATCGATGCCATGCTGCCCGGGTGGTTGCAACTTGTGCTGGCGACACCGGTGCAGTTCTGGGCGGGCCTGGGATTCTATGTGGCCGCCGTCAAGGGCTTGCGCACCGGGGTGGCCAATATGGATCTGCTGGTGGTGATAGGCACCAGCGCCGCATACGGTCTCAGCATCGCGGTGCTCGCGTGGCCCGGCCCGGATCTGGGCGGGCATCTGTATTTCGAAGCGTCGGCTGCCGTTATCACTCTGGTGCTGCTGGGGCGTTGGCTGGAAGCGCGCGCGAAGCACGGCACGACCGAGGCGATTCGCGCCCTCATGAGCCTGCGGCCGGACCGGGCGCGCGTGCTGCGCGATGGCAAGGAGGTGGAGGTAGCGGCCGCGTCGGTAAAGCGGAGCGAGCTGGTGATCGTTCGCCCCGGCGAACGCATCCCGGTGGACGGTCGCGTCAGTGACGGCGAAAGCCAGGTGGACGAGTCGTTGATCACCGGCGAAAGCCTGCCGGTCGCGAAGTCAGCGGGCGACGACGTCATCGGCGGCGCCATCAACGGCGAAGGCCTATTGCGCATCGAGGCCACCAACCTGGGTGCGGAGTCCACCCTGGCGGGCATCATTCGGCTGGTGCAGTCGGCCCAGAGCAGCAAAGCGCCGGTACAGCGTTTGGTGGATCGGGTAGCGGCGATCTTCGTTCCCATCGTGGTGGCGATCGCAGTGCTCACCTGCATCACCTGGTGGCTGATCACCGGTCATCCGTCGGACGCCATCATCGCCGCGGTCACGGTGCTGGTCATCGCTTGTCCCTGCGCGCTCGGGCTCGCGACTCCCACCGCCATTATGGTGGGCACGGGAGTAGCGGCGCGTCACGGCATTCTCATCAAGGACGCCGAGGCCCTGGAGCGTGCTCACCAGGTCTCGGTGGTCGCCTTCGACAAGACCGGAACCCTCACCGAGGGGCGCCCCCGGGTCATGTCGCTTGTCGCCGTCGACGGCGACGAGGGCGAACTCGTGCGACTCGCCGCTTCGGCGCAACAGGGTAGCGAGCATCCCCTCGCCCGCGCGGTGATCGACGAAGCCAGCGAGCGTGGCATCGACCTCGCCCACTTGCAGTCCTTTCGCAGCCGCCCCGGGCGCGGCGTCGAAGCCAGCGTGGACGGCCTCGAGCTCCACTTCGGTAATCGTCGCCTGATGGCCGACGCGGGCATCGATACCAGCGCGCTCGATGATCGATCCGCAGCCATGGAAGCCGAGGGACGCACGGTCGTGTGGCTCGCCGAGGTGGCACCGAGTCAACGCCTGCTCGGTTACTTCGCCATCGGCGACAAATTGCGCGCATCCGCGGCGGCCGCCATTGCGCGTCTCCATGATCTGGGCGTCGAGGCGGTGATGATTACCGGCGACAACACGCGTACCGCGACATCGGTTGCGAACAGTCTCGGCATTGATCGCGTGGTGGCCGAGTGCCTACCGGAAGATAAGGCCCTGGAAGTTAAACGACTGATGGAATCGGGCGCCACGGTCGCCATGGTAGGAGATGGCATCAACGATGCGCCGGCCCTGGCGGCAGCCGACATCGGCATCGCCATGGGCTCGGGAACCGACGTCGCCATGAGCACCGCCGGCGTTACGCTGATGCGCAACGAGCCGCTGCTCATGGGCGATGCCATCGAGATCTCACGAGCCACTTATCGCAAGATTCAACAGAATCTCTTCTGGGCATTCATTTATAACGTCATTGGTATCCCGCTGGCGGCATTTGGCATGTTGACGCCGGTGTTCGCAGGCGCCGCCATGTCCATGAGCAGCGTCTCGGTGGTCACCAATGCCTTACGTCTGAAGCGTTGGCGAGCCGATGAGGTCAAAAGCACCGGGCCCCGCGCGCGGCGATTCATTCAACAGGTAGAGGATTCACAAGCATGAACATAGGAACCGTCGCCCATCGTTCAGGCGTCCCGGCAAAAACCATTCGCTACTACGAGAGCGTCGGATTGATCCCGCCGGCCGAACGCGAGCGTAACGGCTACCGCCGCTACGGCGAGCTGGACGTGCAGGCCCTGCGCTTCATCCAGCGCGCCAGGCAGCTGGGCTTCACCGTCGAGGATGTCGCTCAGCTACTCGAGCTCTGGTACAACAAGCGTCGCGCCAGCGCCGACGTCAAGGCGCTCGCCAAACGCCACATCGCGCACGTGGAAGAGAAGATTCACGAGCTGGAATCAATCCGTCACCTGCTGCTGGATCTGGTGGCCCGCTGCCACGGGGATGATCGACCGGAGTGCCCGATCCTCGATGCGTTCGAGAAACCCTATGCGGACGCTTGACGCTGGTGGATGAGACGCGGATTCGGGGGGTCGCCGATTCGGAGTTGTTCGACTACGGCGCGGATATATCGCGCCTAGTCGTGCGCGCGTGGCGGATGCTGGCGGACGGAAATCCCGTCGATGCCGCCCGGGTGCAGGACTTGATCGAGGAACTCGCTATCGCGCCGGAAACGGCGCATGACTTCCTGCAATCGGTCACCGAGCGCGACGGCAACGGCAACATCGTGGGAGTCCTGGGACTATCGTTGAACGACCACGCGCACGGCTTTATCGTCAACGGTGTGAGCTTCTCCACCTGGTGTGCCGTGGATACATTGTTCCTGCCCGCCATGCTCGGACAGCCCGCCAAGGTGAAGTCTGTGTCGCCACTCTCCAAAAAGATCATTCGCCTGACGGTCGGACCGCAAGGCGTGCAGGCGCTGGAGCCGGCCTCTACCGTGGTTTCCTTGCCGGTGGTGCGCAGCGGGGAGGTGGACACAGGATCCACCGAGGGAATATGGCGCACATTCTGCCATCGCGTATTTTTTTTCGCGGCCCGCGAAGAAGCCGAGCAGTGGGCTGAAACCACGGAGAACATAGAGATCGTCTCCGTGCACGAAGCCTTCGAGTATGCAATGCAAACGTGGTCGAAAATTCTGCCTTACGCACGCTGATCACTCACCGAGAATGCGCTTGCGTTCTTCGAACTCCTCCTTATCGATCTCACCTCGAGCAAAACGCTCCTTGAGAATGTCGACCGGCATCCTGCCCGGCGCGGCACCCGGTGGCAGCATGTGCCCATCGTGGCGCGAGCCACCCAACCAGCGCACGATAAGTACGATGACGGCCACTGCGATACCGAGAAACAGGAGCATCATCAGCGGTCCGAGGAACATCCCGTACCAGCCACCACCCCACATGTGCTCGTAACCACCGTGGTAGGGCGACCCCTGCCCCTGTGCCCACACGGGCATCCAGCCAACTACGGCGGCAATCGCCGTACAGGTTCGGAAGACTTTCATGAATCCGATCTCCTCCAGCCAATGTCTCCTGCCGACCGTGAACCGCGCGAACCGAAGCGACAGGCCAGTTTTACCAATCATATCAGTATGAGCATCGGCGCAGGCACAATCTCCTGGCGCACGCGGCTTTTTCTGATACTGGGATTCCCAGTGGTCTTCTTTACTCCCTCACCCTGATCTTTCCTCGAAAATGCGTCTTTCGGCGGAGTGTGACTATTACCACATCCCATTGCTCATACCGCCAGTATGTTGACAATCACCAACAAAATGGCAGGCGCGAACCTGTGCCTGGAGAATTCGTCACATATTTGGAGTACGAGTCATGAAATCGAAATCATTGAAATCCCGTATACCGATACTCTTGCTTGGTATCGCCGTCGTCAGCGGTGCCTTCGCGGCGCAAGCGAATGAAAAAACCTTCGTTTACATCAATGGCTATGAGCTTACTCCCCAGGAGTTGTATGTGGCGCAACAGCAGTCGGGTGCTCGTATCCCGCCGGGCCACTACCTTTACGACGGCCACTCAGGATGCTGGATGGAACTGAACACCGGTCGCAGCGGATGCCCGGAATATTCGGGTGGCGGTAACTCAGGCGGCGGCTCCTACATCTCGCGCTACGGCAGTGGCGAATGGAACGGCAGCGGAGACTGGAATCACTGGAGCAACGCCGCGGGCGGCGCCGTCGGGGGTACCAATGACGGCTGCATATACACCA
>CAXMNG010000339.1:0-10059 GCA_964194585.1 Salibacteraceae bacterium
GATGCCACGGGCTTTGTCTGCTCGCAGGGGAAGTATCGTCCAATAAACAGGCACTTACAGTGCGTTCCCGGCGGAAGTGAGAACCCCGTCGCGGCCTATCCGACGGTCGTCGGTTCTGGCCGGATGAACGGTCGATTGCGATATGTGACCGGGGTCACACAGGGCCTTGGAAGGGCTACCAGCAACTCCCCAAGCCCTCCCGGGAGGGGCGTCAAAGGGCCTCCGCAGCGGGTCGGCGGTGAGGGGGGCTGTAGCGCCGACTACTCGGAACGGAGGCGCCTCGGACGAGCTGGGTGACCGACAGCTCTCTCATCGCGGCCGGTGAGAAAATGATCCATCGCGACGCGATGTCTGAGCAATGCCAGGGGCATTCCATGTGGGCGAATGCGCGCGCCGACGCGCGTCCGAACGCGAATACGAAGCGATCCTGGAAGAATCAGGGAAGCACGCGATTAATTTGCGTGCGTTGAATCTTTAGCATCCCAATCCATCGTCGGGTGATGTCGCCGGCGGGTGCGCTGAGCGCGTGTCGACTGTGATGGTATCCGCAATTTTGTACTCGCACTTACAGTTTGGTGACCTTTGTCACAGGTGATCTGTTACCACTCGCACAGTACGCCTTGCACGCAGTCACTAGGATACCCATCAAATCTGACATAAGTGAGCTCGACAGGAATTCGGCTCCGGATGACGTCATCACTGTTTTTAATATTTGGGGAATACATCATGAAACCTACACAGAAACTCCTGACTCGAGTCGGCGTGATCGTTATGTCGATCTTCCTTATGCCGACGTTGGCGCATGCCAATATCGAAGAGGCGAAAATGCTCGAGGCTTCTTCGAGCGAGCTCACCGTGTCCGGAAGTCTTTTTAACACGGGTGGGGGGCGCATGCCGATTAGAGATGTAGATTTCTATTCGTTCTTCGCCTTTGCCGGTGACACCATCGACATCTCCGTGACCGGTGACGATGATCTGAACACCAGCGTCGCGCTCTTCGGTCTCGCGCCGGGTTATGCGCTGCTGGACGACGATGATCTGAATTCGACTATCAGCGGACATCCCATCATGGAAAGCGGCATGTACACGGTGGCGGTGACCAATGGTGGTGCAACGTTCCTGGGCGGCGGCATGGTGAGCGGCGGTATTCCCGACTTCGGAAGCTATTACTTGCGTGTCTCGGGTATATCAATGGCTTCCATGGAGATCAACATCGATGTGAAGCCGCGTCGCCACACGGTTGCCCGTATCAACCTCAAGAAAAAGCGTAACGTCAAGGTCGCCATTCTCGGCGGGCCCGGTTTCGACGTCGCCAATGTCAATCGCGACAGCCTCACTTTTGGCGCCACCGGCACAGAGTACACCCTGCGCAAGTGCAAGCGCCGGCTCAAGGATGTCAACCGCGATGGCATGCCGGACCTGGTGTGCAAGTTCAGGCTCAAAGGCACTAACTTCGAGGCTGATTCCACCAAGGCGTATCTCAGCGGCGAGACCCTGGACGGCACGGCATTCCACGGAAGCGACGACATCTCAGTCAAAAAGCACCGCAAGAAGCTGGCGCACCGATCGAAGAGATAGTCACCTCAACGATTCAGCGTCTCCAAGACAAAAGGCCCCTCCCACGAGGGGCCTTTTTTTCTGGACACCCACAAACCAAATTCTGGACACCTACGAAGGCGCCCGCTGAGAGTGTCGGTGACGTCGGTCGGGGTTGTGGCTATCCGCGCTGGCGTGCGGCAGGCGCCGTCGCCGGACTTACGGGTTTCCTCAGGAGGGGCTCGGCAAGCCGGTCTGCGTGGTTTCGGCAGGCGCGACGTGGGGTTTGCGGTAGGACAGAGCCGATGGGGTCAGGTGACGCTGGCTGTGCGTGCCACGGTGCGCGCCATACCGATGCCGCGCATCCACTTGAGACCCGTCGTGTGGGCGCGTGCGAGCAGGGCTTCGGTGCCTCCGATGGCGCGCCAGTAGTGGCTCTCGGTGGCGGGCACCTGGATGAGCCACTGGCGCGGGCGCAGGCCTAAGCGCGCGAGGATGGGTGGCGTCTCGGTGGGGACCGAGCCCTTCTTTCCGGGGTGCAGGGTGCGCCCGGTCCAATCCACCAGCGCCAGGTATTGCCCGGTGGTTACCGGCAGTAACTGCGAGCGGATGCTCGCGGCCAATGGCAGCAGGGGCTGAAGGGGCGAGTGCGGCGCGCGTGCCTGCCAGCGAACGGAGGTGTGCAGGCCCGCCTCGGGCGTGGCGACGAGCCCGGCGCGCACCGGGTTGAGGTCCACGTACACCATGCAGCCGAGCACCGCGGCCTCATCGAGCAGCGCCTGGCAGGCGAAGCGCCCCTCCCAGAAGCGCCCGGTGCAGTCGTCTTCGCGGTTCGCCCGCCGGGCGATTGGTTCGTTGAGATAACGCATGAACCAGCTCAGGTTGCCCAGGCGTTGGCGCAGCACCGCCAGGCGCTCGGGCTGGGCGAGGAGCGCGTCCAACCGGGACTCCCGCGTGGCCTCGGTCACCGCAGTGCTTCCAGACAGTGCCAGCCAGCGCCGTGCCGTCTCCTCATCGGACCACTCCCGGGTGGTCATGGGATCGGTCTCGAGGACCACGTGGTAGTGATTGCTCATGACCGCATAGGCGTGCACGGCGACCGCGAAGCATTTGGCAAGGGCGAGAATGCGGTCTTCCACCCACTGTTTCCGGTGCGCGAAGGACCGCCCTGTCAGCGGGTCTTGCCCACACAGGAATGCGCGGCGCACGCACCGCGACACGCAGTGGTACATCCCGGGGGAGTCGGGGGGCACGTAGAGGCGGCGTGGATAACCCATGGGAGGGAGCGTGGCAGGGGCAACTGCCCCTCGATAGGGACGCGTTCCGTGGGCGTTGTAGGCCTGCGTCTCCATGGGCCGATCTGTGGGTGTCCAGAAACATCCTCCCCTGGCCAATCTATGGGTGTCCAGAAACAGCCACACCCCACCCACAGACGAATCTATGGGTGTCCAGAATTAGGGTTCCGGGCCCTAGGGCTGGATGCTGGTCCAGTAAGTACGCGCCCTGGGAAGCGCCAGGTTCGGGTCGATGGTGGTTGCACCGCCACCGCCGCCCACCAGCAGGGTGATGCCCTCGGACTGGAAGATAGGTACCGCCCCGGAAGGAATGCCGCCGCCCAGGGAATAGGTGCGGTCGCTGGCGGCGAGGCTGACGGCGCTGCCGACGCCGTCCCAGTTGAACACCGCCGCCCCGTTCAGCACGTTGATGGCGTACAGCAGCCCGGCTCCCTCGGCCAGGGAGCAGCTGGTGGAGGAAATCACGCCGTCCGGCAGGTAGCTGGTGAAATACACGGTGCCCGCGAGCACGATGGGTGGCGCCAGGCCCTTCTCGCCGTTGCCGGTGAGGTTCAGGTGGAAGCCCCTGGCGGTCTGCAGGCTGGTCAGATCGACGCCGCTGGGATCGTTGACCGTGGTGACATCGAAGAGATCCCCCGAAAGTGCCACGGTCTTGCCTTGAACGGTGGTGTAGCCGTCGGCGAGGCCGTCGTCGTCGGTGGGATCCAGTGGATCGCCGTCCACCAGCGGCGCCACGTGCAGGTCACGCATGGCATACAGGCGGTTCCGGACCGTGGTCTCCAGGGGGTGCGAGCGATCGCCGGTGACGATGGTCACCATGTCGTAGCGGCCGGTGCTGGAGTAGACATTGTCGGTGACCTGGACGATGTCCGGCGCGTAGAAGAACTTGCGCTGATCGGCGGGCACCGCCGGGTCGGAGACCGTGGCGAATTTGCCCACCACCGCCTTCAGGCCGGCGGTAGCCGTGGTATCCGGCGTGAAGTCCACCCGCCAGACCTGGCCGCCGGTATCGCCCACGTAGAGCCGATTGACGGTGCCGTCGGCGTTGGAGTCGAACATGGCGACGTCGGACGGGATCGGATAGGTCATTTCCGGCACCACCACTCCCTGGTTACCACCGTGATCCGCGGCGCTTATCCAGAAGAGCCGTGATCCGGTCTCGGCATCGACCACGTAGATGGCGTTACCGAGGCCATTGGGGCCAAAGGACGTGTCCTGTATGTCGTCGTAGCCGGCGGCGAACACCAGCACGGTCTTGAGCACGCTCACGCCGGCAATCGCGGTGCCCATGCGCATCTGCACGACCTTCGGCCGCGACCAGGTCTGGCCCAGGCGTGGGAACGCCGTGCTGTTGCCTTCGATGCGCCACAGGAGTCTCGGCGACACGTCCGAGGTGCTCTGGGGAATGGTCAACGGACCCGTCACCTCGGACTGGGTGGCGTTCAGCGCGTAGTAGTTGTCGCCGCCGCGGCGCATGCCGACGAAGACTTTGACGAATTCCTTGGTGCCGTCGCCGTTCACATCCAGGCCCGGGTCCACGACACCATCGGAATTCTCGTCGTTCAACCAGATGCTGGGCGTGCCGTCGATGCCGTACATGTGATCGCCCGTGGGATTGGCGCGCAGGGTTCGCTGCCGCGGCATGACGGTCTGCGGGTAGAAGATCCATTCTTCACCGCCGTTGGCGCCGTTGAGCATGCGCAAGCCCCCGTCGTTGGTGCCGACGAAGAGCTTGACTACCGGGTCGATGGCGGTGCCGCCGTAGGTCACTGCCACCGGGCTCGAGTGCAGCGGATCGTGGAAAGCATAGCGATTCTCGTTGACGTCGCCGTCTCCGTCCTCGTCGTCCACGTCCTGGCCGCGGATCCAGGCGATGAGCTCGGTCCTATCCGAGTCGGACATGAGCGCGTCACCGAGGAGCTCTTTGGTAATCGCGGCGTTCGCATCGGTGATTTCGTTCACTGCATGATCCAAATCTTCGTCGATGGGAGATGCCGTTACGACGCTGTAGGTGAACACGCGCCGTGAGCCGTAGGGCGGGATTTCGTTGCCCGCACCGCCGATCTCGACCTCGTTGCCGTCGGCGATGCCGCTCCAGAAGCTTTCCGCCAGATCGAGGATACGGTTGTCGGAGCCAATGGCGGGGACGCCGTTGGCATCGATAATCTCGCCGAGCACGCATCCGTTGGCGGTGCTTTGGCAGAGCGCATATTTCTTGGTGTTGCCGGTCCAACGTGCGCGGGCATTGGGCTTGAAGAGCGAGAAGTACACGTCGTTTCGATGGAACAGGCGGTTGAAGGCATTCACCGAGAGCGACGGCGTCGCGAATGACGTGGTGCGCGCCAGGATGTCGGTGATGATCGCCTTGAAGACGTTGGCGAGCTCGTTGGAAGTGCTGGCTTCATAGAACTTGCCGCCGCCGAGGTTTGCTACATCCCGCAGCAGATCGCCGCTGAAATTGAAGCCGATGGTGTAGGTATTGATGGTCTGGTCGCCACTGAAGGGCACGCTCATATCGTTCGTGTGCATCCACTCCACCAGGTCCCGGGCGCAAGCCTCGTCGCCGTTGGACGCCACGCAGCTGGATGTCGGGATGTAGCTCTTGATGAGTGCCTCGGAGTCGTTGTGATTGGCGAGCCCGTCGGTGAGCAGCACGATGTTGTTGCCTTGACAGATATCGCCTATCGGGCTCGTGTACTGGGCCGCGCCGAGGATCTTCTCCGTGATGCATTCGGGCGCGTTCAGGTTCGCGTCCGTGCAGGCCGCGTCGCGGTCCACGAAGCCGCCCGTGTAGGAGGCGGGGTTGCTCACGCGCGTATTGCGGCGCACGGCGTCGTTGGTGCTGTCGGCATTGAAGTTGCCTGAGGTCCGGTCAAAGCCGCGGGTCAATCCCCAGTAAACCGAATCGCCGCGGTAGTAACGCGCCGCTTCATACAAGGTATCGACTATGGGCGTGTGACCCTTGTGGTCGAGTCCATTGACGATTTCCTTCAAGCGCGTGCGCACGGTCTTGAAGCCGCTGCCACCGGTGACCAGCGCGCCATTCACCTTGATGCGCAACATGGGCGCAGCGGCGGCGTTGCCGTTGTACGTATGCGCGTGCCGCTCACCACCGGAGTCGTGGGACTGAATGATGGTGAGACCGTTACCGGGGGTCCAGCCGGGGCGATCCACGATCTCCTGGACGAGGGCGGTGAGATCGCTGCTGACGTGCTGCTCGCCGACGATATCCCAGTCGGCGGGCGTCCAGGTGGCGGTGGCCGTCGTCTTGGCGCGCGTCGAGACGTCGCTCACGCTGCTGCTGAATCCAGGGGAGTCGTCCGCGTCCTCTGCATGGAAGCGCAAGCTCACGGCTCCCGTTGCGGTGCTTCTGGCGGTAAACGTCAGTTGCGCCGCGAGAATCTGAGTCCCCTGTGCGATGGGAAGATTTTGAAAATGCAGGCCGTTGACCTGGCTCGAGCGCATGTCGAAGCTGGAGTCGCCGATGGAGACGCTGCCGGAGCTGATGGTTTCTTCCGCGTCGTCGTCGCTCACCTCTATCTGACGCTGCACCCACTGATTGATGCAGGCGCCCGGCAGCACGCTGGCTTCATCGTAGTTGACGCGCAAGGTAGGAGCACGGGACGGATCGTTGTCGAAGCTCTCGGCTATGCGCGGCCCGCCACCCGAGCCGTTGAGCTCGAGCACGAAGGCTAAGGCGTTATCGCCGCACCAACCGCCCCGGTTGACGATCTCCTGGACGATGCCCGTGAGGTCCGGCGACTGGCGCACGATGTCGACGTTGTCCCAGGCCGGCACGGCATTCCAGTCCACGTTCGCGGTAGTCCTGGTGCGTGCACTGACGTTGTTGGTGGATGCCGCAAAGGGCGCCGCGTCGTCGGCGTCCTCTCCATGGATCGTGATATTGGTCGTGCCGGCGCTGATGGCGGCAGGCCAGAATTCGATGACGGCGCTGGTGACGGTGGCGCCCTGGGGGATGCCGATGCCCTGAAATCTCAAGCCGACGACCTGGTCGTCGCTGATGACGCTGGTGGCGTAGGTCACTTCGAGCTTCGCGGCTCTCGAGCTACTGCCATTGTAGGTGTATGCGCGGCGTTGCCCGGCGCCCCCGTTGGTCTGTACGAAGGCCATGGCGTTGCCGGAGGTCCAACCGGCCTGGCTCACGATTTCCTGGACGATGCCGGACAGATCGTCGCTGGGGTATTCGTTGTTGGTGCTCCACGATGTCGGGTTCCAGGTCACGGAAGTCGAGGTCTTGGTGCGGCCCGAGACGTCGTAGCAGCCGTTGCAGGACGTGGAGAACGTGGCCGCATCGGAAGTCAGGTGACCAAAAAACGTGAGGGCAGTAGAGCTGCTGTCACTGTTGCGCGCCGTGAAGATGATACGCGCGTCGAGGATCATGGCGCCGTTCGGGACGTTGACGGATTGGAAGCGCACGCCATTCGTCTGGCTGGGGCTCATGTCAATCTGGCTGGCCGTAATAATGTCGCCGTCACTCAACTGTTCCTCCGCGTTGCTGGCCTGGCTCGTCACTTGACGCGCCACCATTGTGCTGCCCACGGCCGCCGTCGAGGTGACCAGATCCAGCTGCCGACTCAAGAGATCCACAGATCCACCTGTAACCAGCTCCTCCGCATCGTCGCTGCTGCTGTTGATCTGGACATTGATGTCGGAGCCGCTACTACCATTGGCCATGACGACCGACACGTCCTCGTCTATGTACGAGACGGGAAACAGGATGGGCCCACCCGGATCGGTGAATCGCATCAGGCCGACATTGATGTTGTTGGCGTCGTCGAGAATCGTACCCAGCGCGTCCTTCATGCGGTCCAGGCGGTCCTGGCTCATCCCGTCGGTGGCGGACATGCTGCCCGAGGTGTCGAGAATGAAGAGCACGTTGGGACGTACGCTGGTGCTGACGTTGATATTCCCGAGATAGATCTCGGTATCGTCTGCCTCGAGTTGAACCGGCAGCCCGGCGATAGTGCCGACCACGATGGCCAGGAGCAGGGTGTAAAAGCGACCATTAATCATCTGCCGAGTCTCCTGCGACGTGAGTGCGCGTTCCGGATCACGACGTGTTTATTCGCGTTCTGTGAGGTCTATCGGACGGGCTTGGCAGTAACGGTATGAAAGTCGGGCCTCATGCCGACGAACGGTGGGTCCGCAGCGACGGGCGGCAAGCAATCAGGGGGGGTCTATGGAGGCTCGAAAACGCCGTTCCCGAAGGGGGCTGGAATAGGAATTACGAGCAGGTCTTGCGCACGCGCCAAGATGGGTGGGAGCGCTCGTCGCTGTAGTCCTGTTTTTCCTATACACTAATCTATTCCCCTGCAACACCGACAAACGAGTGTCAATGGAACTTCTGCTAGCCAATCCACGGGGCTTCTGCGCCGGCGTCGACCGGGCCATCGAGATCGTCGAGCGTGCCCTCGACCTTTTTGGCCCGCCCATCTACGTGCGCCACGAGGTGGTGCACAACAAGTACGTGGTGGACGATCTCGCCGAAAAGGGCGCGATATTCGTCGAGGAGCTCTCGGAGGTGCCTGACGGCACCACGGTTATATTCAGCGCCCACGGCGTGTCCAAGGCGGTGCGCCGTGAAGCCGCGGAGCGCGGCCTCGAGATCTTCGACGCGACCTGTCCTCTGGTGACGAAGGTCCACATGGAAGTGATCCGCTACCTGCGGGATGGTCGCGAGACCGTTCTAATCGGCCACGCAGGGCACCCGGAGGTCGAGGGCACCCTGGGTCAGTGGGAAGCCGGCTCCGGCAACCGGGCCAAGATGTACCTGGTGGAGGATCCGGAGGACGTGTACGAGCTCTCGGTGGTGGATCCCGAGAATCTCGCCTTCGTGACCCAGACGACGCTCTCCATGGACGATACGGCGGATGTCATCGATGCGCTGCGCAGCCGCTTTCCCACCATCACCGGTCCCAGGAAGGACGATATCTGCTACGCCACCCAGAACCGCCAGGACGCAGTCAAGCAACTGGCGCCGGACTGCGATGTGTTTATCGTCGTGGGTTCGCCTTCGAGCTCCAATTCGAATCGCTTACGGGAGCTCGCGAGCAAGCTCGGGACCACTGCCTACCTGGTGGACAATGCCGACGAGCTCGACCGGGAATGGTTCACCGGCGCCGCCAGGGTGGGGGTTACCGCCGGTGCATCGGCTCCCGAGATCCTGGTCCAGGCGGTGCTGTCACGCATCAAGACCTGGGGCGGGAATTATGTGGAGGAGCAGGCGGGCAAGCGCGAGCGGGTCGTATTCGCGCTGCCGAAGAGTCTCGCGCGCACCCACGACAACCGGGAACCCGTGTCCCCGGGCGGCCCTGAAGGGTAGTCCACTACCAGCAGGCTGCCGGTCCCCTCAACCCCGCCGATGTCACGGTAATGCCGGCAGCGCAGGCCGGGTCCTGATGGCCACCGGCTGGCACGGCCGTGAGCGTAAACGACACTGCCGGGTTCCCGGTAATCGAGATTGCCCAGTAACCGTCGTTGGACGCTGCCGGGTTGGTGGCGTAGCCAAGTGCGGTAGTGGTGACCGTATACGCGTTGTTATTGGAGAAGAATTTCTCCTCGAGCGTCGAGATGCGCAGCAGCGCAGCGTGGGCGTCGGCACGTTTGCTTTCCCGCGTGTACTGCTGGTACGAGGGATAGGCAATAGCCGCTAGAACGCCGACGATGACCACCACGATCATGAGCTCCATCAAGGTGAAACCGCCGTCCGCCCTGGAGCCGTTTCCGAGAATCTTTCGCTTGTAACCTGTCATCGATCTGTCATCCACAGTTGATTTCAATTTTGATCCGGCCGGCGCAGTCAGGTGCCGGTCGAATCTCAGAGTCCCGTCTCCTCGAACCAGAATGTTTGCGATCTGGGCAGTGCCAGCCCGGGATCGACCATCGTTGCGCCGCCACTGCCGCCGACCAGCAACGAGATGCCGTCGGGCTGGAATATCGGTACCGCCGACGACGGGATCCCGCTTCCCAGCGCCATCCTTCGGTCCGCCAGCGACAACGGATCGGTCACCGGGGACTGATCCCAGTTGAACACCGCGGTCCCGTTCAACACGTTGATCCCGTACAGCACACCTGCTCCTTCGGCCAGGGTACAGGCGGCGACATTGACCACCTGCTCCGGCAGGTAGGTGGTGAAGAACACCGTTCCTCCCAGCACTATGGGAGAGGAAAGTCCTTTCTCACCCGGGTCGATCAGGTCGAAGTAGTA
>CAXMNG010000340.1:0-5879 GCA_964194585.1 Salibacteraceae bacterium
CGTGGGCAGACTGCTGGTGGCCGGATTCATACCCGGTGCCGTCTCGGCGTTGGTCTACGTGGCCATCATCATCTTTCGCGCCAAATTGCACCCCGAGCTCGGCCGGCCAATCACGGGATTCACCTGGGGTGACCGATTCCGCTCCGTGCCCGGCACCCTGCCCATCGCCTTCGTCATCGCCGTCATATTCAGCGCCATGTACGCGGGTTGGGCAACCCCCACCGAGGCCGGCGCCGTGGGTTCGTTCGTGGTGTTCGTCATTGCGCTCGTTAATGGCATGCGCTGGAAGACCCTGCGCCAAGCGCTGTTGGAAACGGCAAAGCTCACCGTGATGATTTTCTCCCTCATCTGGGGAGTGCTGATAGTCGTGCGCTTCCTCGGATTCGCCGGGCTGCCGGAGATGTTCGCCGACTATGTCATCGGCCTGCCCTACCCGCCCATCGTGATCATGATCTGCATCCTGCTCTTCTATGTCATCCTCGGCATGTTCATGGACGCCATCGGCATGCTGCTGTTGACCCTGCCGGTGGTGTACCCCGCCGTCATCGGCCTCGGCTACGATCCCATCTGGTTCGGCATCGTTGTCGTGAAGATGTGCGAGGTATGCCTCATCACACCTCCCATCGGCCTCAATTGCTACGTGGTGGCGGGCGTGCGCCCGGACATACCGCTGAGCGCCGTGTTTAGAGGTATCGCCCCGTTTTTCATCTGCGATATTCTGACCCTGGGCCTGTTCCTCGCGTTCCCGGGGATCATTACCTGGCTGCCCGACCAGATGATCAATCGGTAGTGTCTTCAGAATACATTCTCGTAAAGGGCGCCCGCCAGAATAATCTCAAAGGGCTGAATCTGCGCCTGCCGCTGAACGAGTTGATCGTGATCACCGGGGTCAGCGGCTCGGGGAAGTCGTCATTGGCCTTCGACACCATTTACTCCGAAGGCCAGCGCCGTTACGTGGAGACCTTCTCTCCCTACGCGCGTCAGTTTCTCGACCGCATGGACAAGCCCCGGACGGAACGCATCGAGGGGATCCCGCCGGCCATTGCCATCGATCAGACGAACCCCGTGCGCACATCGCGTTCCACGGTCGGCACGATGACGGAGCTCAACGACCACATCAAGTTGCTGTTCGCGCGCGCGGCGCACCTCTACTGTCATGGTTGCGGGAAACCGATCCGGCGGGATTCGCCCGACAGCATCTACGCGTCCCTGCTCCATGAGACCAGGGCATCGCGGCGAAACGCCGAGCCGTCTCCGCGGCTCATGATCACCTTCCGGATTTCGATCCCGGACAATTTCAGCCAGACGGAGATCACGGGATTCCTGGCGAGGCAGGGCTATACGCGCATTCACGAGAAAAGTCGCCGATCCCTCGAGGTGATCCAGGATCGCGTGCGCTTCCAGTCCGGACGGCGCGGGCGCATCGTCGAGGCGCTGGAGGCAGCCCTGGATCGGGGGCGCGGGAGCCTGGCCGTGTACCTGCTCGACGAGGACAACGCGGCCCGAACGTCCTGGCAGTTTTCATCGGACTATCGTTGCCCGGACTGCGACATCACTTACAAGCAACCCATTCCCAGCACCTTCTCTTTCAATTCGCCCATCGGGGCCTGTGAGGCCTGTCGCGGCTTCGGCCGCACCATGGGTATCGACTATTCCCTGGTGATCCCCGACGAAAGCAAGAGCCTGGCCGAGGGTGCGGTAAAGCCGTGGCAGACCAAGAGCTACCGCAAGTGCCAGCGGGATCTCATGCGCCACGCCGCGGCTCGCAAAGTGCCGATGGACATTGCCTGGCGCCGCCTCGGCAAGTCCCACCGACGCTGGGTGCTCGAAGGCCAGGGCAAACGGGGTTCCGGTCGCTGGTACGGTGTCAAGGGCTTCTTCGATTGGCTCGAGACCAAGAGCTATCGCATGCATATTCGTGTGCTGCTCTCCAGGTACCGGTCCTACGTGCCGTGTGAGGAATGCCGCGGCGCGCGGCTCAAGGGAGAAGCTCTGGACTGGCGGCTGGGATCGAAGTCCGATGCGGACTCCGCCCTCGGGTCTTCGCAACCTTTCCGATCACCATTGACGACTCTCACCGCCAGTGCACACGCGGCGCTTCCGGGGTTGAGCGTGCACGATGTGGTTCTGCTGCCGCTGGACCGGTGCAGCGGGTTTTTCGCCCGGCTGCAACTCGAAAAATCCCTGGATGAAGCTGTCAAGCTTCTGCTCGACGAGATTCGATCGCGCCTGCGATACCTGGTGGAGGTCGGGCTCGGCTACCTCACCCTGGACCGGCAGTCACGCACCTTGAGCGGTGGAGAGGTACAGCGCATCAACCTGACCACGGCTCTGGGCACATCCCTGGTCAACACGCTGTTCGTTCTCGACGAGCCCAGCATCGGCCTGCATGCCCGCGACATGCAACGCGTGATCGGCGTCTTGCATCGTCTCAGGGATGCCGGAAACTCGTTGATCGTCGTCGAGCACGACGCGCAGATCATGCTGGCGGCGGACCGGGTGCTGGATCTGGGTCCCGGCCCGGGCGAGCGTGGCGGCAAGGTGGTCTTTTACGGATCGCCCGAGGAGCTCGCGCAATCCACGCGTTCCCTGACGGCACAGTACCTGAACGGCAGCAAGCGCATCTCGCCGCCGCGCGCCACGAGCGCGGGCGCCGAGCCCGCCGCCGAGCAGTGCCTTGAAATCATCGGCGCCGCCGAGCACAACCTCAAGAGCATCGACGTACGCTTGCCTCTGAATCGATTCGTGTGCGTGACCGGCGTCAGCGGCTCCGGCAAGTCGACCCTGATCGAAGACATCTGCTACCGGGGACTGCGCAAGCTCAAGGGCCGGCCCGTGGACCCGCCGGGACTACATCTCGCTATTCGTGGCTCCGAGCACATCGACGATGTCATGCTCGTGGACCAGTCCCCCATCGGCAAGACCACGCGCTCCAATCCCGCCAGCTATGTGGGAGCGCTGGACACCATCCGCAAGCTGTTCGCCCGGGAGCCGCTGGCGATAGAGCGCGACTACACACCGGGAACTTTCAGCTTCAATTCCGGCACGGGCCGCTGCCCAACGTGCGGCGGAAACGGATTCGAGCACGTGGAGATGCAGTTCTTGAGCGACGTGTACCTGCGCTGCCCGGATTGCGATGGCCGGCGTTACCGCCCCGAGGTGCTCGAGGTAAAGCTCGCCTCGACGGCCGGGGGACGCGCCGGGCGACGGGAGCGCGCGCGGTCCATGGCGGATGTTCTCGACATGACGGTGGCCCGTGCGTTGGATTTCTTCGCCGATCAGCCGAAGATACTGAAGGCCCTCGAGCCCCTGTCCGGCGTCGGCCTGGGCTATATGAAGCTCGGTCAGCCGGTGCCCACGCTCAGTGGCGGCGAGGCTCAGCGGCTCAAGCTCGCGGGTCATCTGGCGAAGACCAGCTCGAGCCCGAAGCTGCTGTTGTTCGACGAACCCACCACGGGCCTGCATTTCGACGACGTGGCAACCCTAATCGCGGCATTCCGGCGCCTGCTGGCCAACGGCCATTCGGTGGTGGTCATCGAGCACAATCTGGATCTCATCCAGGCCTGCGACTGGATCATCGATCTGGGCCCCGAGGGAGGCGACGCAGGCGGCGAAGTCGTCTGTACGGGGCGGCCGCGGGAAGTGGCCGCAGTGAAGAGCAGCCTGACAGGCCTGGCACTGCGCGCCCAGTCGCGCCGCAAGCGCTCTCGATCACGCAGAACGAATGATCTCGGCGCAGCCGTGTCTCCCCCGGCGGGACACGGGCGAGCCGGCAACGGCCGCGATGCCATCGAGGTAAGAAGTGCGCGCGAGCACAACCTCAAGAGCATCGACATCGCAATCCCGCACAATCGTTTCACGGTCATCACGGGCGTCAGCGGTAGCGGAAAGAGCACCGTCGCGTTCGACATTCTGTTCGCGGAAGGCCAACGCAGGTATCTGGAATCCCTGAACGCCTATGCGCGGCAATTCGTGCAACCGGCCGCGCGTCCCGATGTGGACGCCGTCTTCGGCATCCCGCCGACGGTGGCCATCGAGCAACGCACCAGCCGCGGTGGCCGCAAGAGCACGGTCGCCACCATGACCGAGATCTATCACTTCCTGCGGCTCCTGTACGTCAAGCTCGGCATCCAGCATTGCCCGGATTGCGACGTCCCCATCGAGAGCCAGTCTCGCGAAGCGATTGTCGCCGGAATCATGCGCACCTTTCGTGAACGCAGGGTGACGGTGCTCGCACCGCTGGTGGTGGCGCGCAAAGGTTATTACACGGATCTGGCCAAGTGGGCCGCCGGAAAGGGCTATGTGCGTCTCCGGGTCGACGGCGCCGATACACCCACCGACGCATGGCCGCGCCTGGATCGCTTCAAAGAGCACGACATCGATCTGCCGGTAGGGGACGTGACGGTATCCGCGAAGTCCGAGAAATCGCTCACGGCGCTCCTCGATGGGGCCTTGGATTTCGGCAATGGCGTCGTTCGTATCGCGCCCGGCGGTGGCGCGGGCGATTTATTCTCCGTAAAACGTGCCTGTGCCTCCTGTGGCCGTAGTTTTGCGGATCTCGATCCGCGCTTGTTCTCGTTCAATTCTTCCCACGGTTGGTGCCGAAAGTGCTACGGGACCGGCGTGGAGCTGGAAGGATTCGACGCCGACCAGAGCGGCGAAGAAAGCTGGTGGAACGGCGAGCGGGACGGTACCGACAAGGTATGCGGCGCCTGCCGGGGCCGGCGCCTGCGCCCGGAAGCGCTGGCGGTGCGCTTCAAGGGGCGCGACATCGGCACGCTCACCGCCATGACCGTCGAGGCCGCCGAAAATCTTTTCATCCGGCTGCGCCTCGAAGGACGTGACGCACAGATCGCCAGGGACATTCTCGCCGAGCTGCGATCGCGGCTCGGATTCCTGAAGCAGGTGGGCTTGAGCTATCTGTCACTGGACCGTTCGGCGCCGTCGTTGAGCGGCGGCGAAGCGCAACGTATCCGGCTCGCCTCCCAGCTCGGGTCGAATCTGAGAGGCGTGTGCTACATCCTCGACGAGCCGACCATCGGCCTGCACGTGCGGGACACGCGTAATCTGCTGAAAATCCTCGCCAAGCTCGAGAAGAAAGGCAATACCATCGTCGTGGTCGAGCACGACGAGGACACCATCCGGCACGCAGAGCACATCATCGACCTGGGGCCCGGCGCCGGCGTGCACGGCGGGCAGGTCGTCGCCCAGGGCACCGTCGAGGAGCTGATCGCGAACCCGGCGTCCGTGACCGGGCGCTATCTCGCCAACCCGCTAGCCCACCCGCTCAACGGAGCGAAGAAAGACGAACCGGTGGATGCGAAGCTCGACATCGTCGGCGCGCGCCTGCACAACCTGCGCCGGATTCGCGCGAAGCTGCCCCTTGGCCGCCTGGTGTGCGTCACCGGCGTGAGCGGCAGCGGCAAGAGCACACTGGTCCGCGACATCCTGCACGACAATTTGAAACGCCTGCTGGAGCAACGGCGAAGGGGCCGCAAGCGACGCGCGAAGCTTCGGCTTATCGGTTGCGACGATATCCGGGGCTCCGAGGCGGTGGGGCGCGTGCTCGAAGTGGATCAAACCCCCATCGGCAAAACCCCCCGTTCCTGCCCGGCCACCTACGTGGGTTTCTGGGACAGCATTCGCCGCTTGTTTGCCGACACCGGTGAAGCCCGCATCCGCGGCTACACGCCGGGGCGATTTTCCTTCAACGTCCATGGCGGGCGGTGCAGCGCCTGCGAAGGCCAGGGCATGAAGAAGATCGCGATGAGCTTCCTGCCCGATGTCAGAGTGCCCTGTGATGTGTGCGGGGGTAAGCGCTTCGGTGAAGAGACGCTGGCCGTGCACTATCGCGACAAGAATATCGCCGACGTGCTCGC
>CAXMNG010000341.1:0-4761 GCA_964194585.1 Salibacteraceae bacterium
GACCTGCACCATCCCCTTCTCCACTCGCACGGGCAGAGTGGCAACAGGCTCGTACGCAGGCGGCGTCAGCGCTTCGCCGGTCTTGATATTGAATCGCGCACCGTGGCGCGGGCAGATGATCTCGCATCCCTCGATGCAACCGCCGGTCAGCGTTTCGTAGTCGTGGGTGCAGACGTCTTCGATGGCATAGAATTCGCCATCGATATTGAATACGGCGATCAACGCGTCGTCGATATCCACTACGCGGTAGTCACCGGGGGCGAGCTCGTCGGCGGGGGCGACGTCGGTCCAGTCTGCCATGGCGCTACAGCAGACCCAGCTGCAGCTTGACCTCCATGCTGAGGTTGTCTGGGCACCAGGGTGGATCCCAGACCAGCTCCACCTGTGCCGCCGTCACCCCTTCCACCTCGCGCACGGCGCTCTCCACCATGCCGGGAAAGGTCTGTGCCACCGGGCAAGCCGGCGTGGTCAGGGTCATCTTGACTTCGACCACTGCGGCATCGTCCACATCCACCGCATAGATGAGTCCGAGGTCGTAGATGTTCACCGGAAGCTCGGGATCGAAGATCTCTTTGAGGGCGGCGATGACGCGCTCGCGCAGCGCATCCCGGTCCACGGGTTCCTGGCTCTGTACCTGCCCAAGCCAGTCGGTGAGATTGCTCATGACGACGGCACGCTTACTCGGTGGTGACGGAGCCGTCGCTGTGCTCCAGCGCCGCCTGTAGCGTGTGCCAGGGCAGCGTTGCGCACTTTACGCGCATGGGGTACTGCTTGACGCCTCCCAGAACCGCGAGCTTGCCGAGGCGATCCGTGTCCTCGTCGTTATTATTGGAACCTTGATCCGTCAGAAGCTTGTGAATGGCCGCGAACATTGCGGCGGCGTCGTCCTCGCTCTTGCCCTTCAGCGCTTCTGTCATCAGCGATGCCGAGGCGGTGGAGATGGCGCAGCCCCGTCCTTCGAATCCGATGTCCTCGATCACGCCGTCCTCGACGCGCAGATGCACCTGCACCTGGTCGCCGCACAGGGGATTATCGCCGTGGGCCGAACAATTGCAGCCGTCGGGTTTCTTCGGATAATTCCGCGGACTGCGATTGTGGTCGAGGATGACCTCCTCGTAGAGGGCGCGAAGATCCATTACTTGTGAAACACCTCTTTGACCTTCCACATGGCGGCGGCCAGGGCCTTCGCCTCTTCGCAGGTATTGTACAGGGCGAAGGACGCGCGCGCCGTTGCCGCCAGGCCAAATCGTTTCATCAAGGGCATGGCGCAGTGGTGACCGGTGCGGATCGCGACCCCCTCGTTATCGACAATAGTGCCGACGTCGTGGGGGTGCACGCCGTCCATGACGAAAGACACGATACCGGATTTGTTCTTCGCCGTGCCAATCAGGCGCACACCGGGGATTTCGCTCAACAGGCCCACGGCCGCTTCCAGCAGCTCCTGCTCGTGAGCGGCGATGGCATCGATTCCGAGATTGCTCACGTAGGCAAGCGCCGCGCCCAAACCGATGGCGCCGGCGATGTTCGGCGTGCCGGCCTCGAACTTGTAGGGCAGCTCGTTGTAAGTCGTGTCTTCGAAGCTCACGCTGCGGATCATGTCGCCGCCACCCTGGTAGGCGTCCATTTCCTCCAGCAACGCGCGTTTACCGTGCAGGACGCCGATGCCCGTGGGGCCGAAGACCTTGTGTCCGGAGAAGGTATAGAAGTCCGAACCCAGGGCCTGCACGTCGATGGCCAGGTGCGGCGCGGCCTGGGCGCCGTCGAGCATGACCACGGCGCCGGCCTCGTGAGCCGCTTCGATAATCGCCTCGACCGGATTGATGGTTCCGAGCGCGTTGGATACGTGCACCACGGAGACGATGCGGGTCTTGGGACTAAGCATCCGCAGATAGGCATCCATGTCCAGCTCGCCTTCGTCGCTTATGGGGATCACCTTGAGCGCGGCGCCCGTTTGCTGGGTGAGCATCTGCCAGGGAACGATGTTGGAGTGGTGTTCCATGGTCGAGATGATGATCTCGTCGCCTTCACGAAGACGCGGGCGCCCGTAACTCTGCGCCACCAGGTTGATGGCTTCGGTGCTGCCGCGAACGAAAACCACTTCGCCGCGATGGTTGGCATTGATGAATCGCCGGACCGTGTCTCTGGCGCCCTCGTAGTCGTTGGTCGCCCGCTCGCTCAAGGTGTGCACGCCACGATGCACGTTGGCATTGTCCCGCTCGTAATAGTGACGCAAGGCATCGATGACGCTCTGGGGCTTCTGACTGGTGGCGCCGTTGTCCAGATACACGAGTGGATGGCCGTGTACCTGCTGGTGCAGGATGGGAAAGTCCTTGCGAACTTCGTGCACGTCGTACAGGTTGCGGGCCGCCTGGCCCCCGGCGCGGGTTAGCGCGTTCATTGCACCATCTCCCGTAACTGCTCCGCGTTCGGCATGCGCTGGAGCAGCTCGTCGGTGAGCTTTTGCCTCAGCGGCGCCAATTCCACGCGGTCGAGGATGTCCTTGGCGAATCCATAGGTCAGCAGGCCGCGCGCCTGGGCTTCGCCGATGCCCCGCGAGCGCAGATAGTAAAGAGTATGCTCGTCCAGCTGTCCGATGGTGGCGCCGTGGGAGCACTTGACGTCGTCGGCGTAGATCTCCAGCTCGGGCTTGGTATCGATCTCGGCATCCCGGGACAGCAGGAGGTTCTTGTTGGACTGGTGGGCGTCGGTTTTCTGGGCGTCCGGATGCACCTTCACGCGGCCGTTGAAGACACCACGGGCGCGTCCGTCCAGGATGCCTTTGTAGACTTCTTCGCTGGTGCCGTTCGGCTTCGCGTGATCGACGCGCGTGTGATAGTCGACGTGCTGACGCCCGCTCGCCATGAACAGCCCGTTGAGCGTGCACTCGGCGCCCTCGGCATCCAGCAACACGTTGATGTCGTTTCTGACCAGCTGGCCGCCGAAGGAAATGGAGTGCGAGGCGAATCGGCTGTCGCGATCCTGGCGGACTTGTAGTGTCGCTACGTGAAACGCCTTGATGCTTTCCTCCTGCAGCTTGTAGTGATCCACCTGCGCTTCTTCCATGAGCGCGATCTCGGTGAGTGCATTGGTGAAATAGCAGCCATCGAACAAGCTCGTGTAGCTTTCTACCACGGTGGTCTGACTTCCCGCTTCGGCGATCACCAGAATCCGGGGATGCGCGACCACCTCTTCCCGGGTGGCGATGAATAGAAGATGAATGGGTGGCTTCCCCGCGCCCCGGTTCTTCACATGGATGACTGCGCCGTCGGTCATGAAGGCAGTGTTCAATGCGGAAAACGGCTGCCCGGTGATGTCCGCGTAGTGTCCCAGGTGGGACTCCAGGAGTTGGGAAGAGGCATTCATGGCGCTTTCCAGGGTCGTAATTCGCGCACCGCCGTCCACCACGTTGCGTCTGGACAAAGCGTCCACGTAGCGGCCGTCCACGAACACCAGCTGCTCGCACTCGAGAGTACCGAGATTGAATCGCTCCACATCTCGCTCTCGCACGTGGATGCCATTTTGATTCGCGAACTTGAAGCTGCGTTTCTCAATGGGTGTTACGCGAGTGTACTTCCAGTTTTCCTGGCGCGGCGTGGGAAAGCCGGCGCTCGCGAACGCATCCAGTGCGCTCTCCCGGGACCGATCCAGCCACTCGAGGCCATGGCCGGGAAGCCCGGCACGCAGAGCGGAAAACTCCGCAATATAGTGTTCGATGGCGGGAGTAGCAGTAGCCACGGGTTATGCGGACGCGGCCTTGCGGCGCAGCTGGGTGTAGCCTTCCTCCTCGACCTCGAGCGCCAATTCTCGCCCGCCGGATTTGACGATGCAGCCGTCGCTCAAGATATGCACGAAATCCGGCGTTATGTAGTTGAGCAGGCGCTGATAGTGAGTGACCAGGACGACGGCGCGATCGTCGCGTCTAAGCGCGTTGACACCCTTTGCGACGTCTTTGAGCGCGTCGATATCGAGTCCCGAATCGGTTTCGTCGAGAATCGCGAGACGCGGCTCGAGCACCGCCATTTGGAAGATTTCGTTGCGCTTCTTCTCGCCGCCGGAGAAGCCGACATTGACGGGCCGCTGCAGCAGCGAGTCGTCGATGTGCAGGACTTCGAGCTTTTCCTTGACCAGCTTCAGGAAGTCCATGGCGTCGAGCTCTTCGAGGCCGCGATGCCTGCGCCCGGCGTTCAAGGCGGCCTTCAGGAAATAGGTATTGTTGACGCCGGGGATCTCCACCGGATACTGAAAGGCGAGGAACACGCCTTCCCGCGCGCGTTCCTCCGCCGCCATCTCGAGAAGGTTCTTGCCTTCGTAGAGGATTTCCCCGTCGGTGACCTCGTAGCCGTCGCGGCCGGCCAGCACGTGGGCGAGGGTGCTCTTGCCGGAACCGTTGGGTCCCATGATGGCGTGCACTTCACCGGCCTTCACTTCCAGATCGAGACCACGGATGATTTCTTTGCCGTCAACGCGGACGTGCAGATTTTTGATACTGAGCATGGATTAAAACTTGAGAAAGAGATTGGGTGAGCGTATCAGCCGACGGCGCCCTCCAAACTGACGCTGAGCAACTTCTGTGCCTCGACGGCGAATTCCATCGGCAGTTCCTTGAATACTTCCTTGCAGAATCCGTTGACGATGATGGATATGGCATCCTCGTCGGATATGCCGCGCTGACGGCAGTAAAAAAGCTGATCCTCGCTGATCTTCGAGGTGGTCGCCTCGTGCTCCACCCGGGCAGTGGGATTCTTGACTTCCATGTACGGA
>CAXMNG010000342.1:0-10434 GCA_964194585.1 Salibacteraceae bacterium
GCCTGCGCTCACCGGCGATCTCCGCCAACGGACACAGGACAAAAGCCTGAGAGCTGATCTCCTCGCGTGGAAGCACGATTTTCTTGTCGCGCATGACAAGGTCGCCGGCCAGCAGAAGATCCAGATCCATGGTTCGCGGACTGAACTGACTTCCACCCCGCGGACGGCCGCAGCGACGCTCCATTTCGTGGAGAGCCGTGACAATCTGGCGCGGCTCCGCGTCGGTCTCGAATGCAACGACTAGATTGAAAAAGGGATCGCCGTCGAATCCTACCGCCGCGCTTTCGTATACGCTCGAAAGCTGTAACTCGCCGAAGTGTGCACGCAGCAATTCGAGAGCAAGAGCGATGTGCCGTTCGCGATCGACGTTGCTGCCGACGCTGACGAAGACTCTTGCCATCAGGACTGCTGCCCACGCTCGATGATGACGCCGACATCGCGCGCACCCCGAAGCGCGCCCTGCTTGTTGACGCGCAGCTTCACCCACGGCACTTGAAACTCTTCCAGGATGATCGCTGCACACCGCTCGGCAAGCGTCTCCACCAGCTGATACTCGCTGCTACCGACGAACTCGATCAGACGTTTCGCGACGGATTTGTAGTTCAATGTATCCTCGACGTCGTCGTTTTGCGCCGCCTTGCGGCAGTCACCCGACATTTCGATATCGAGCACTACCGTTTGCTTGATCTTACGTTCCCAGTCGTAAATGCCGATAACAGTTTCAATACGCAGATCATGTATATATATGATATCCACTGGCCATTGCTCGCTCTTGGTACGTCCGTTGAGCCGCGTGTTTTCTTGTGCGCGGGCAGGAATTATTAACCATAATCCTAGACGCAAGGGCAAATTAGCCCGCATCAATCCGATGGGCAGGCGTTTGAAGCCCCGATAGGCGGCGCGCGACTGATATGGACATGATTCTCGGCATCGTTCTGGTTGTACTCGGCTACCTGTGCGGCTCGCTCGCCTCGGCGGTCATCGTGTGCCGGATCATGAAACTACCCGATCCCCGCAAGCAGGGCTCGGGTAACCCGGGCGCCACCAACGTTCTGCGTTTGGGCGGCAAGAAAGCGGCGGCGCTGACCTTGGCCGGGGACGTGATCAAAGGCGCCGTTCCCGTGCTGCTCGCGCATCTGCTCAGCGATTCGCCTGTGGTACTGGCCAGCACCGCGGTGGCAGCCATTGTCGGTCACATGTATCCGGTTTTCTTTCAGTTCAAGGGCGGCAAGGGCGTGGCCACCACCTTCGGTGCCGTGGCCGCGTTGGTATACCCGGTGGCGCTGTTCATGGGCGCCGTGTGGGTGCTGACCGCCATGGCCACGCGCTACGCGTCTCTCGCCTCCCTGGCTGCCGCCGTGGCGGCGCCGCTCTTTGCCCTGGTGTTCATCCAGGAGCCCGCCACTATCCTGGCGCTGGTGATCATCGCCGCCCTGCTGGTCTATCGCCACCGCGAGAACATTCAGCGCTTGCGCGACGGCATCGAGAGCGAAATTAATCTTTGAGCCCGGCGCCGGGCGGGCCCAGGGAATCCAGGGGCCAGCGCGCCAACGCGCCGAAGGCCAGGGGCTCCTCGGCGCCGGCCAGCAGCCGCTGGCAGCCCGCGTAAGCCACCATGGCACCGTTGTCGGTGCAGAACGCGAGCCGCGGATAGTGCACCGAAATCGATCGCTCCTCCGCCAACGCACCCATGGATCGGCGCAGCCGGCAATTGGCGCTGACGCCACCGGACACGACCAGGCGCTCGAGCCCGGTGTGCTCGAGAGCCCGCCGGCACTTGATGACGAGGGTATCCACCACCGCCTCCTCGAAAGCCCTGGCGATGGCCGCCCGGGTCTCGGGGTCTCCGGGCGAGTCGTTGATCGTATTCATGGCGAAAGTCTTGAGGCCGCTGAAGCTGAAATCCAGACCCGGGCGGTCGGTCATGGGCCGGGGGAAACGGAACCTGTCGGGATCACCGGCCTCCGCCAGGGCCGCCAGCTCCGGGCCGCCGGGATAGGGGAGACCCAGAAGGGTCGCGGTCTTGTCGAAGGCTTCGCCGGCGGCGTCGTCCAGGGACTCGCCCAGCATCCGATATTCGCCCACCCCGTCCACCGCCACCAGCTGCGTATGCCCCCCGGAGACCAATAGCGCCAGAAAGGGAAACTCCGGGCCATCCGGCTCCAGCATCGGCGCCAGCAGGTGGCCTTCCATATGATTCACGGCCACCGACGGCACCCGCCAGGCGAAAGCCAGGCTGCGACCCACGGCTGCGCCCACCAGCAGCGCGCCCACCAGTCCCGGCCCGGCGGTGTAGGCGATGCCGTCGATGCCGCCACGCCCCCGCCGGCCGCCGCAGATCAGCACCTCGTCGAGTAAGGGGACCAGCTTCCTTACGTGATCCCTGGAGGCGAGCTCCGGAACCACGCCGCCGTACTCGGCGTGCATGGCCGCCTGACTGTGAAGCAGGTGCGCGAGCAGACCGGCCTCGCTGTCGTACACCGCCACTCCGGTCTCATCACAGGACGTCTCGATTCCCAGTACTCGCACCGGCGCCTCCGAACCGGCCCGAGCCCGTGCCGATAGACACATCGGCCCATCGGGGCTTTGCTTGCCCGGCCGGTCCCAATTACACTATGGGGTTCACTGCCCCGGCGAGTGTAACGTAACCCGCCGCCAGGATACTGCGAGGAACATAAATGCCGTCCGTCCGAGTACGCGAGAACGAACCATTCGACGTGGCCATGCGCCGATTCAAGCGCGCCTGCGAAAAAGCCGGAACCCTCACCGAGATCCGCCGCCGCGAGTATTACGAAAAGCCCACCTCGGTGCGCAAGCGCAAGGCGGCGGCCGCCGTCAAGCGCCATCTCAAGAAGCTCGCCCGCGAGAACATCAAACGCCGTCGCCTTTATTAGGGCCGGATCAGGGCCGGCGCCCCCTACCCCGCTGCCCACACCACCCGGGGGGGCGCCCCGCCAACCATGACTTCCCCGCTGAAACAACGCATCCTGGAAGATGTCACCGCGACCATGCGCGCCAGGGACAAGCTGCGCCTGGGCACCCTGCGGCTGGTCACCGCCGCCATCAAGCAGGTCGAGGTGGACTCGCGCTCGGATCTCGATGACGCCGGTGTGCTGACGGTGCTGGAGAAAATGCTCAAGCAGCGCCGGGACTCGCTTCAGCAGTATTCCGATGCCGGTCGCCGGGATTTGGCGGACCAGGAGCGCTACGAAATCGCCATCATCGAGGCCTACATGCCCGAGTCCCTGCCGGCGGTCGAGCTGGAGGCCCTCATCGACGCCGCCATCGCCGAGACCAGCGCCACCTCCATGCGCGACATGGGCAAGGTCATGGGCCTGTTGAAGTCCCGGGTCCAGGGCCGCGCCGACCTGGGCGCCGTCAGCGGCACGGTCAAGCAGAAGCTCGCAGGCCCGTAGGGTAGACTCTTCGCACAGACACGGCGGAGGCAGAAGTGGCCGGGCGCATTCCACGTCAATTTATCGACGATTTGCTCGCGCGCGTCGACATCGTGGACGTCGTCGACGAATACGTACCGCTCAAGAAGGGCGGTAAGGACCACAAAGCCTGCTGCCCCTTCCACAACGAGAAGACGCCGTCGTTCACGGTCAGCGCCGACAAGCAGTTCTACCACTGCTTCGGCTGCGGCGCCCACGGCTCCGCCATCGGCTTCCTGATGGAATACGCCCACATGGACTTCGTGGAAGCCGTGGAGGACCTGGCCAGCCGTGCGGGCCTGGAAGTCCCCCGGGAGGCCGGCAGCGAAGACCGCGGCGAGAGCCTGCAACCCATCTACGACATTCTGGCGAGGGCGAACGCTTACTTTCAGCAACAGCTGCGCCAGCATCCCGATGCCGGGCAGGCCGTGGATTATCTCCACAGCCGTGGCCTCTCGGGTGAGATCGCCGCCGCCTTCGGCCTGGGAATTGCCCCGCCGGGTTGGGACAACCTGCTCAGCGCCATCGGCCGCAGTGACGCCGATCGGGCCCTGATGTCCCGGGCCGGCTTGCTGGTGGACAAAGACGGTGGCGGTTTCTACGACCGCTTCCGCGGCCGCATCACCTTCCCGATCCTCGATCGCCGCGGGCGCACCGTGGGCTTCGGCGCCCGAGTGCTCGGCGATGAATTGCCCAAGTACCTGAACTCCCCGGAAACCGCCGTGTACCACAAGGGGCGCGAGCTTTACGGCCTTTATCAGGCCCGCAAAGCGACCGGCCGGCCCGAGCGGCTGATCGTCGTCGAGGGCTACATGGACGTCGTGGCACTCGCCCAGCACGGCATAAACAACGCCGTCGCAACCCTGGGCACCGCCGCCACGGAGGCCCACCTGGAGCAGCTTTTTCGGACCAGCCAGGACATCGTGTTCTGCTTCGACGGCGACGACGCCGGGCGCCGCGCTGCCTGGCGGGCCCTGGAGACCACGCTGTCCGCCATGCACGACGGCAGGCAGGCCTTTTTCATGTTCCTGCCGGAAGGCCAGGATCCGGACAGCCTGGTGCGGGACCGGGGTGCGGCCGCCTTCGAGTCCGCGGTGGCCGCGGCGCACAGCCTGGGCACTTTTCTGTTCGACCATCTGGCGGCTCAGGTGGACCTCGGCACCATCGACGGTCGCTCGCGGCTGGCGGCGTTGTCGCGGCCGTTGCTGGCAAAACTGCCCGCCGGAAGCTTCCGGGAGCTGTCGGAAAACCGCCTGGCCGAGCTCACGGGACTGGCCCAGAGGAATTCGTCTACACTGATAAGGGGGAGGGGGAATGCGGCGATCTCGAGATCGTCCGGTCTCTCGAGTAAGCACAAACGACAACCGCCGTCTCTGGTGCGAAAGGTGATTACCAGGCTCCTTCACTACCCGTCGTTGGGAAGGGGAGGCATGGCCACCGTCCACCTGCGCTCTCTGGAGCTCCCCGGCGTACCGTTGCTGCTGGAGCTCATTGAAACTCTCGACGAGAGTCCCAATCTGACAACAGGTGCGCTGTTGGAGCGCTTCCGTGACCACGAGTCCGGGCGCCACCTGGCAAAGCTGGCTGCGGAAGAGATCGCTCCTCTCGACGAGGGTCTCGAGCGGGAGTTCAAGGACTCCCTGGAAAAGCTCCAGCGGCTGGCCGAGGATCAGCGGTTTGCCGAGCTCGCCCGCAAGGAGCGCCAGGGGCAATTGAGCGATGCTGAAAAGCGGGAATTTGCCCGCCTGTCTGGAGGAGTATCGCAGCAGGAAAGCGATGGAAATGCGGCATTGGAACCCCGGTAGGGGAAAGGGATATTTGATATAATTGAATGTTACGGCCCGCTTTTCCGCACAACAGTGTGGCAGACGAGAATCATGGACCTGAATCAACAACAATCACAACTTAAGTTATTGATCGCAAAGGGAAAGGATCAGGGTTACCTGACCTACCACGAGGTCAACGATCACCTGCCGGACGGTATCGTCGATCCGGAGCAGATCGAAGACATCATCAGCATGATCAACGACATGGGGATCGCCGTTCACGAGGTGGCCCCTGACGCCGATACCTTGCTGATGATGGAGACAGCGGTCAACGCCGACGAGGACGACACCGAGGAGGCCGCGGTCGCGCTCGCGACCCTTGATGCCGAGTTCGGACGCACCACCGATCCCGTGCGCATGTACATGCGCGAGATGGGCACGGTGGACCTGCTGACCCGCGAGGGTGAGATCAAGATCGCCAAGCGCATCGAAAAGGGTCTCAACCAGGCGCTGGGGGCGCTCGCCGTCTATCCGCCGACCATCGCGCTGCTGGTGGCCGAGTACGAACGCCACGAGAACAGCGAGGTCAAACTCACCGACATCTTCTCGACCTTCGTCGACCCGAATCAGAGCGACGAGCCCGCGACGCCTGGCCCCGCGCCGGGCGCCAAGCCCCTGACCGGCAAGGACGCCAAGAACGCCAGCGAGAAGCAGAAAGAGGAAGACGAGCTGGAAGCGCTTATCGATCTGGGCCCCGACCCGGACGAGGCGAAAGCGCATTTCAGGAAGCTCAAGCGCGCCCTCGGACGCCTCACCCGGGCGACGGCCAAACACGGCTCGCCTTCCAAGCAGGCGGTGAAGATTCGTGACGAAGGCGCGGCGATGTTCTTCGAGCTCAAGATCGTGCCCAAGCTCGTGGACCGGCTCACGGTTCAGCTGCGCGGCGTCATCAGGCGCGTGCGCAACCACGAACGCCAGATCATGGCCATGTGCGTTCGCGAGGCAAAAATGCCACGCAAGGATTTCGTCGCCAGCTTCATCGCCAACGAGACCAACACAAACTGGCTACGCTCGCACCTGCGCGCCAAAAACAAGTACGCCGAGGGCCTGAAGCCGCTCGCCAAGGACATCAAGCGCCTGCAGGCAAAGCTCGCCACCGTCGAGGAAGAGAGCGGCCTCACCATCGGTGAGATCAAGGACCTCAATCGACGCATGTCCATCGGCGAAGCCAAGGCACGTCGGGCGAAAAAGGAAATGGTGGAAGCCAACCTGCGTCTCGTGATCTCCATTGCCAAGAAGTACACCAACCGCGGCCTGCAGTTTCTGGATCTCATCCAGGAAGGCAACATCGGCCTCATGAAGGCGGTGGATAAGTTCGAGTACCGCCGCGGCTACAAGTTTTCGACTTACGCCACTTGGTGGATTCGTCAGGCGATCACGCGCTCCATCGCGGATCAGGCCCGCACCATCCGTATTCCGGTGCACATGATCGAGACCATCAACAAGCTGAATCGGGTTTCGCGTCAGATCCTGCAGGAGCAGGGCCGCGAGCCGACGCCGGAGGAGCTTGCCGAGCGCATGGAGATGCCGGAAGACAAGGTGCGCAAGGTGCTCAAGATTGCCAAGGAACCGATCTCGATGGAGACGCCCATCGGAGACGATGAGGATTCGCACCTGGGTGATTTTATCGAGGACCAGTCCATCGTCACTCCCAACGACTCGGCGACTTTCGAAGGCCTGCGCGAGTCGACCCAGGACATCCTCGCTGGACTCACGCCGCGCGAAGCCAAGGTGCTGCGCATGCGTTTCGGCATCGAAATGAATACCGACCACACCCTCGAGGAAGTGGGCAAGCAGTTCGACGTCACGCGCGAGCGGATTCGCCAGATAGAAGCGAAGGCCCTGCGCAAGCTCAGACACCCGAGCCGCTCCGAGCAGTTGCGGAGCTTTTTGGACTGATAGAAGTAGGCCGCCTCCCCTACTCTTCCTCCCTCTCCCCCTCCGGGGGAGAGGGCCGGGGTGAGGGAAGGGACAGCAACACCCACCTCAAAGGGCCTGTAGCTCAGTTGGTTAGAGCGACGGACTCATAATCCGTTGGTCGTAGGTTCAAGTCCTACCGGGCCCACCATCTATTCGCACCCGCGCGCCCGAAGGGTAGAAAGCGCTGGCTGCCGTCGACTTGTGGCAGAAGCGATGTAGGATGGAGCCGATACCGGACGCTTCCGTGTCCAAGTTCTGGACGCCCAAGGGATCTTGCCAACGCCTTGGCCTCAAGATCAGAATCCCACAATTCCTCGACGGCGGTCGGCTTGTTTCTGCGAAGCAGATATCACCATACGAGGAATGATTGAGGAGTCGAAATGATCCACGAGCTGCGAATCTATCATTGCGTACCGGGACGCTTGCCCGCACTCAACAAGCGCTTCGAGACCATCACACTCAAGATGTGGGAGAAGCACGGCATCCGGCAGGCAGGCTTCTGGACCGTGTTGATCGGCGAGAGCAACCACGATCTCTATTATCTCCTCGAATGGGAGGATCTTGCCGAGCGCGACAAGAAGTGGAACGCCTTCCAAGCCGATCCGGAGTGGCAGGAAGCTCGCGCCGAAACGGAGAAGGACGGGCCCATCGTCGGTCACTTGACCAACTACATCCTGACGCCGACACCGTACTCCAAGGTGCGTTAACCGCGCGGGCCGGTCTCGGTCTTCCTGTCCCGTTGGCTCGAGCGGGGGTGTGACGGGGCAAGCACCCTCCAATGTGTGAGGATGCGCTCGATCGCGCACGGTTGTTCAGTCACGATTGGCGGTCTTTATCTTGTTACACTAGGGCACTCTGATTGATCGAGCGACTTGCGGGGGTCGAAAGCAATGCCCCTTGGGTAGCTCGCAAGCCGGCAGATCAGAATGTCACTGGGAGCGTCCGCCGGGGAGTAATTGCCGTGCCGCGTGCCTTGACCTTGGCGAGCATACTCTTGACCTCGTTTCTGGCCACGACCGTACTGGGCCAGCAGGGTGGTCCGTCTCGCGTTGCCCTGGTCATCGGTAACGGCGCCTACCCGGACGCTCCGCTTCGCAATGCCGTCAACGATGCCCGCTCCATGGGCAAGCGCCTCTCCAAGCTCGGCTTCCAGGTAATCACCGTGGAGAACGCCGACCGTGACGCCATGGAGAAGTCCATTCTGGACTTCTCCTTCCTGCTCCGGAGCGAAACCACGGGTCTCTTTTTCTACGCCGGCCATGGCATTCAATCGCGGGGACACAACTATATGTTGCCCGTGGACGCCAAGGCAGCGAGCGAGCGAGCGCTCAAGTTCGAGGCCGTCGACGTGCAGGCGATTCTCGAGGAGATGGCGTTTGCGGGCAACCGCGTCAACATAGTCATACTCGATGCCTGCCGTAACAATCCCTTCGAGCGAAGATTTCGTGGCGGCTCCAGGGGACTCGCGGCCATCGACGCAGCACGCGGCACCCTCATCGCTTACGCCACGGCGCCCGGATCGGTGGCCGCCGACGGTGATGGGGACAACGGGCTATACACCTCCGAGCTACTGACCGCACTCACGGTGCCTGATCTGACGGTGGAGGAAGTCTTCAAGCGAGTGCGCGTAGCAGTCACCGAGCGGACCAGCGGCGCCCAGGTGCCCTGGGAGTCCTCCTCGCTCACTGGCGACTTCGTGTTCAATCGTCACGAGTCTGGGACCCAGGTCGCATTCGCAGCGCCAGCCACAGTGCTCACCGGAAGCCACGAAGCGCTGTTCTGGGAAACCGTCAAGGACAGCGAGAACCCCGATGACTTCCGCGCCTATCTGCGGCAGTACCCGCAGGGCACCTTTGCGAGCCTTGCGCAGATCCGTTTGTCCGCTCTGGAGGAGAACACCCGCCGCGAGCCGCCCCGTAACATGGACGATGAGCCACTGAAGGTCGCACTGCTACCGTTCAACGGCTGGCACCGTTGGGGGAAAGGGAATCTTTACACAATCCTGAACAACACGGAGCGGGGTGTCACTTATGTCATCAATAATGATTGGCGGCTTCGGCTCGTGTACGCATACGATCACGACGGCACCGGCGAGTCGTCACTGGGCGACGCGGAACGCTACTGGGAGGGGTCGATCGTCAACAAGACACCGAAGCACGAGGAAGTACTCGCGGCAGGCCGGCAGCTCGGCGCCGACATCGTGTTCACGTACTTCGTTAAACGAAGCGGGGATCGGTTTTACGTAGCAGCCTATATGTTCGACATCCGCACCGGAGAGATGACGAAACGGGATGTAACGACCGACACCCTCGCGCGTGGCCAGGCGAAGATACTGACCATGGAGATGGTAGGCGAGCTGCTCGCCGGCAGGTGAATCACTGCGCCTTAAGGTGCTGCGCATGGGTTTCGGCATCGAATTGAATACCGACCACACCCTCGCACAACCGGGCCACAAACCGAAGACGCTCATCCATCTTGTCACACTCCTTCCACGGCACTTTGCTCTCCCGCAATGGCCTGAAGTGTCACCTATGTCTTCGGAATGCAGTATTACCCTTCTCTCAGGAAGGACACGCGCCCTGTGCCCGGAGGATAGAAGTTGAAAGTTTCCGCGCGATGGTTTCGCGCACACAGGGCGCGTCTCGGTCAGCTCTCGATCAGAAACTTCGACACCAGCTCCGCGAACGTGTCTTCGTAGTAACGGGGCGTGGTTTCATTGACCAGCTGTTGCTGCTTGTTGACGCCGTACCGCAATCCGGCGTCGGTCAACGCCTTGTAGGTTCGCAGCTTGCCGGGCTCTTTCTCGCTCGGCCGGGTCTTTTCTTCAAGGATTCCTTCCGCCAACAACATCCGGTTCGCCTTGGCGGCCGACAGTCCAACGTCCTGCCGTTTGAGCAATATACTAATGGGCTCGGTTCGCCCGCCCGAGGAAGATCGATCTTCTTCGCCGCTCACCATCAATACTCCTGTTTACTGGAACGGGCGAGATGAATTCAGGGACAGTATACCTGATTCATATAAACGGCTGTCAGCCGACCCACGGACGGACGCCGACGTCACGTCGCCCTGCTTACCCATTTCACCCCTCTCTGACTGTGGGGTCGGATTCAATTCATTTAGAGCACGCTGCGAAGGACGTCGCGGCTGATGTTTGCTCCGCAGACAATTGCTACTACATCGCGACCACGGAAGCGGTCGGCGAGTTGTTTCAGACCGGCGAGTGCGACACCGGCTGCCCCTTCGAGAAGCATATG
>CAXMNG010000343.1:0-2777 GCA_964194585.1 Salibacteraceae bacterium
CCGGGCCCGATTCACTCCGCGTGGCGCTTCGCCCGCCGCGTCCTCAGCCGCTTTCTGGCCAACAAGGGCCTGCTGCTGGCGAGCGCCGTGTCGTACAACACCTTGCTGTCTCTCATACCCTTGTTCGCTCTCCTGCTGATAATTCTTTCCCACGTCTACGACGAGCAGCGTCTCACCGATTTGCTGCTCACCGAGCTGGGCTCGCTGATGCCTGGCCACACGGACGAGTTGTCCCAGCAGGTGCAAAGCTTCCTCAGAAATCGCGAGCTCATCGGCTGGGTCGGATTCATCGTGCTGTTGTTTTTCAGCTCCTGGGCCTTCCGCTCTCTGGAGGATGCATTTGCAGTTATCTTTCCCCGCCCACGGGCCGCGCGCCGTCTGTGGATTTCAGCGGTCATTCCCTATGCGTTCATTTTCGTGTTGGGCCTCGGGCTGCTTTTGCAGGCGGTCCTCGTGACGCTGCTGGAAGAGCTGTCCGATTCACAATTGGCGCTGCTGGGGAATCGCTTGACGGCGGCAGAGCTGTCGACGGCGATGGTCTCTCTGTTCGGGTTTCTCGGCCTGGCTGCGCTGTTCACTGGCATTTATCGATTCATGCCCGTGGTCGATGTACGCCTGCGGCATGCCGTCGTTGGCGGGCTGGTGGCCGCAACCCTGTGGGAAATAGTACGTAATATCCTCGTCTGGTGGTTCAGCAACGTGTCGTTGGTGAACGTCGTTTACGGTTCTCTCGCCGCGGTCGTCATCGTGCTGCTGACGCTCGAGACGGCTGCCATCATCCTTCTACTCGGGGCCCAGGTGATCGCCGAGCTGGAACCGGCGCGGCGAGAGCTTCGGACCGAAGTTGACTGAATCCACGCCATCCTGCCACCTTTCGCAATATTCTCGCCCCCCTGCCGCCATCTGCGCCGTCTTTACTCTCACCATTCGATTTTTGCGAGGGTGAGTTCATGTCCGAGTTGTTCCAGCGCCTGCGCGCGTCGGTGACCGCCAAACTGCTTTTCATCGGCTTTCTGGTTCTAATCCTGCTCATACCCATGGGCATGGTCAAAAGCGTCATTTACGAGCGGAATCATCTCTACATGTCCGCCAAGCAGGACATCATGAACGCCTGGGGTCGGAAGCAGACCATCGGCGGACCGGTGCTAACGTTGCCGTACCGGGTAATGGTTACCGACGACAAGGGCATCAAGCGGGTTCAGAAATCTCTGGTGCACTTTCTTCCCGAGCGCTTGAGCATACGCGGCCAGTTGGATACCCAGATGCGCTACCGGGGGATCTACCAGGTACCGGTCTATACCGCGGATCTGAAGCTCAGCGGACGCTTCGCGCCTCCCGACATCGCGAGGCTGGGCATCGAACCCCGCAACGTGGACTGGGACGGGGCCTACCTGTCGGTGGCCATTGCCGACGCCCGCGGCATCAAGGAGCCCATGCGCCTTCGCTCCGACGCGGGGGATGGCATTTTCGAGCCGGGCGGCGTGAAAGTGCACGGTTTCGACCCGCAAGTGATCGTAGCCCTGCCCGGTTTGGGAAAGAGTGGGGAGCCGTCGGGATTTCAGTTCGGCTTCGGCTTGAGGCTCAGCGGCACCGAGAAACTCAGCTTTCTACCCCTCGGCGACCGAACCGAGGTGCTACTGACCTCCGCGTGGCCGTCGCCGAGCTTTGTCGGCGCCTATCTGCCCGACCGGCGCGACATCGATGACAAAGGTTTCAGTGCCGAATGGAAGGTGTTGCATCTGGGGCGCAGTTATCCGGGTGAGTGGCGTAACGCGGAAATCCCAGCGAAACGCATCGCTAATTCCGCCTTCGGCGTCAATCTCTTCGTGCCTGTCAGTACCTACCAGAAGTCCACGCGCGCTGCCAAGTACGCGATCCTCTTTATCGGTCTCAGCTTTCTCGCCTACTTCATGTTCGAAGTGTTCGGAAACCTGCGCCTGCACCCCTTTCAGTATCTGCTCGTAGGGTTCGCGAACTGCCTTTTCTATCTCCTGCTGCTGTCGCTTTCGGAGCACACGAGCTTCGTGGTTGCCTATGCGATCAGCGCCACGGCATCGACAGCTCTCGTAGTGGGTTACAGCGTGAGCATCCTCAAGAGTCTATCCCGCGTCCTGACCATGCTCGCGTTGCTCGCGGGTCTCTACACCTTCCTGTACGTGATCCTGCGCGCCGAACAGTACGCCATGCTCATCGGTGCCGCGGCGCTGTTCATCATCCTCGCCACGATCATGTATCTGACGCGGCGACTGGATTGGTATCGCGTAACGCTGGACCTCGGTCCCGATTGGCCAACGCCGGGCGCTGGTGCATCGCAACAAGCGACGCGAACAGCGTAGCCCGAATGACGTTGAATTAAAGTAGTTTCGAAAGTGTTAGGGGAAGTGTTAAAGGTGCCGGGGCCAATAACCTTACATTTCCGCAATCATATCCAAACATATCGGCCCCGGCACCTTTTCCTTCGATCTGGCCACCGCGGCGATCTCCGCGTCCTTGCCTTCATCGTCGAAATTGTTGCCAACATTATCCCGGTCGATATCGCTCATGGTGTCCACGAATCTTGAGCAAGACCAGCTCATGGCCATTCTGGGACACCTGAGGCCGACCAGATCTCACGATGTCAGTCAGATTAGGTGCCGACGATCACACCTAACCATGCATCGTCAGCCCGCCCGAGACACTGATCACCTGTCCGGTGATGTACTCGGCATCGTCGCTGGCTAGGAACGCGACGATGCCGGGAACGTCCTCGGGCCGACCGATGCGCTTCATAGGGACGG
>CAXMNG010000344.1:0-3523 GCA_964194585.1 Salibacteraceae bacterium
GACAGGTCATGCTGAAGGAGGCCGCATGAGCGCGGCCATGAGGGACCCGCATCCGACCCCGCGCGTGGCCGCGTTACCCACGCCGTTTCATTCGCGCACCTCGCGCTTGTGCCGCACCAACGACTGGGCCCGCTGGGCCGGCTACACAACGGTCCAAGTCTTCACCGATGTGGAGCTCGAGTACTTCGCGGTTCGCAATGCGTCGACGCTGTTCGACCTCTCGCCCATGGTCAAATATCGCATCGCGGGACCGGATGCGACGCGATATTTGAACCGTCTGGTTACCCGCGACGTGGCCAAGTTGCGCCCGGGACGGGTGGCCTACACCGTCTGGTGCGACGATCGCGGCAAGGTGCTCGACGACGGCACACTGTTTCGTTTGAGCGACAGCGAGTTCCACCTCTGCAGTCAGGAGCGACATCTTTGCTGGTTGCTGGACTCTGTCGCCGGATTCGACGTGACTATCGACGATATCAGCGAAGATATCGCGGCGCTCGCGTTGCAAGGTCCGACATCGTGCGCGGTATTGAAGCGCCTCGGCCTTGCCGGAGTGGAGATGATCAAACCGTTTCACATCGAGCACTTCCCATTCGATGGCGACAGCCTCATGGTTTCGCGTACGGGTTTTACCGGCGATCTGGGTTACGAGCTCTGGATTGCGCCGGCCATGGCGGAGTTGCTCTGGGACCGGCTCATGGAAGCCGGCGAAGAGCTCGGCATCACACCCATCGGTTCCCAGGCCCTGGAACTCGTCCGCATCGAGGTGGGATTCATTGCCACCAACCTCGACTTCATGGCCGCGGACCAGGCATTGCGCACCAATCGCGGCCGCTCGCCCTTCGAGCTCGGCCTCGGATGGCTCGTGGATTTCGACAAGGGCCACTTCAACGGCCGGCGGGCGCTGCTGGAAGAGCGCCGGCGGGGATCCAAATATTGCCTGGTCGCCTTGGACGTGGAAGGCAACAAACCGGGCAACGACGCGCTCGTCTACTATAAGAAGAACAAGCTGGTGGGACACGTCACTTCTGCCATGTGGTCGCCCACCTGCAAGCGCAACCTGGCGCTCGCTTCACTGGCCCTTCCCTACGGCGACAGCATCCGCGGCAACCTGTGGGTGGATATCTACATCCACAGGGAACTCAAGTGGCTGCGCACCATGGCCCGTTGCCGCGTCGTCGAGCGTCCTTTTTTTAATCCCGCCCGGCGCAGAGCCACGCCAGCGCCTGACTTCTGAACCGTCGCTATGCGTTGATTGGTAGCGACCGTGTCCAGAGATCCCCGTCACGACATTCTTTTCGAGCCGGTACGTATCGGACCGGTGACCGCCAGGAATCGCTTTTACCAGGTGCCTCACTGCAGTGGTATGGGTTTCGTGTTGCCGCAAACCCTCGCGGCGATGCGCGCGACAAAGGCGCAGGGCGGCTGGGGCGTCGTCAATACCGAGTACTGCTCCATCCATCCCACCTCTGATGACTCACCATATCCCTATGCAACCCTGTGGGACGCGGACGATGTCAAAAGCCATGCGCTCATGGTGGAGCAGGTCCATGCCCACGGCGCGCTCGCCGGCGTCGAGCTCTGGCACGGTGGCGACGGCGTGGCGTCGCCCAACTCTCTGACCCGTGAAGTGCCCTTAGGCGTCCAGAGCCCGCCGGGCGGCCGCGTCTTCGACCCGGTGCAATCCCGTGCAGTGGACAAGTCGGACATCCGTGAGCTCCGCCGTTGGCACCTGGTGGCGGCCCGGCGTGCGAAGGAAGCAGGCTTCGACATCGTCTACGTCTACGCATGCCACGGCTATTTGCTGGACACCTTCCTCTCGCCGGTGCTGAACACACGCACCGATGAGTACGGAGGGTCGCCAGCCAATCGCGTTCGCCTGGTGTACGAATTGATTGAGGAAACCAAGGAGGCAGTGGGTGACGCTTGCGCGGTGGCGGTGCGCTTCGCCGCCGACGCAGGCGCCGGCGAGAGCGCGGAAGAACGGCGGGAAATGTTCTCCTTGCTTGCCGAGCTGCCGGATCTCTGGGATATCACCGTCCAGGAATACTCCCTGGAGATGGGCAGCTCCCGCTACGTGAAAGAGGCTGCGCTCGAAGAGAAGATCGCCTACGTCAAATCCCTGACGACCAAGCCGGTCGTCAGCGTCGGACGCTTCACCTCTCCCGACACCATGGTGAGCCAGGTGCGGCGCGGTGTGCTCGACTTTATCGGCGCTGCCCGGCCTTCCATTGCCGATCCCTATCTGCCGACGAAGATCGACGAGGGCCGGATCGACGACATCCGTGAATGCATCGGCTGCAACATCTGTTATTCCGGCGACGGCCGGGGTGTTCCCATTCGCTGCACGCAAAATCCGACCATGGGTGAAGAATGGCGGCGTGGCTGGAACCCCGAAAGCATCGCCGCCAACGGCTCCGACGGCGCCGTGCTCGTGGTGGGAGCCGGGCCCGCCGGTCTGGAGGCCGCCCGCGCTCTCGGACAACGGGGCTATGCAGTCACGCTCGCGGAAGCAACCGGCGAACTCGGTGGCCGCGTGACGGCGGAATCGCGCCTGCCGGGTCTGGAGGAATGGGCGCGGGTACGGGACTACCGGGTGCAGCAGCTGCAGAAGATGCCCAATGTGGAGATTTATCGGGCAAGCAGGCTGACAGGGGAAGATCTGTTGTCTTTCGGATTTTCCCGCATCGCTCTTGCCACCGGCGCCCATTGGCGAAACGATGGCGTCGGTCGCTGGCACCAGGCTCCTGTCACGGATCTCGCGCCCCCGGAGCGCATCTACACGCCAGACGACATCCTCGCGGGTAGAGCACTCGAGGGTGAAGTACTGCTGTACGACGACGACCATTACTATATAGGCGCGGTCGTCGCCGAGAAGCTGCGCCGCGATGGCCATGCCGTGACCCTGGTTACGCCGCAGTCCCTGGTCGGCGCATGGAGCGTGTTCACCGATGAGCAGCAACGCACCCAGAGGAAGCTCATCGATCTGGGCGTCGAGATCGTGGTCAGTCATGCTTTGGACGGCTTCGACTGTCGCGAGGTGCGGCTTGCGTGTGTCTTCAGCGGGCGTTGCATCGTCCGATCGGTGCAGTCGCTGGTGCTGGTGACGGCGCGGCTGCCCGACGACGCCCTCCACGTGGAGCTGGCCCAGCGCCCCGAGTCGCTGCAAGCCAACGGCATCACGAGCGTCACCCGGATCGGCGATTGCCTGGCCCCGGCCACGCTCGCCAGCGCCGTCTACAGTGGACATCGCTATGCGCGCGAGCTGGACGAGCCCGATGGAGGTGACGTACCGTTTCGGCGTGAGCGCGTCACGGTCTGAATCCGAGCCGACGTGCGCGCGGGGATTGGGGGGCAGGTAAGGCCACAATGATCGCGCCTCGCCACTTATCGCCCGGCCCCACCACCGGCCATGTACGCGGTTCGGCTTCTACAATTCCTATTCCAAACTAGACAAAACAACGGCTTATGAGCCCGGACTCGGCAGTTTTGTAAAAGAATGCAGGGATAGAAAACGAAGTGAGAT
>CAXMNG010000345.1:0-4575 GCA_964194585.1 Salibacteraceae bacterium
CGAGACGGCGGAGAAGACACCCGTGCTCAATGTGTTTGAGGATCTGCATTGGGCGGATCCGACGACTTTGGAGCTGTTGGCGATCTATCTCGAGCAATCGCCGACGGTTTCGATGATGAACGTGCTGACCTATCGGCCGGAATTCGTACCTTCCTGGTCCATGCACTCGCACATGGTCCCTATCAGTCTCAATCGACTGGAGCGTCCGGAGGTGGAGGCGCTGATCGGACACCGGGCGTCCGGTAAGCAGGTACCCCCGTCGGTCGTGGAGCACATCGTTGCAAAGTCCGACGGAGTGCCGTTGTATGTGGAGGAGCTGACTAAAACGATTCTCGAATCGGAGTTCTTACACGAACAGGAGGATCGTTACACACTCACCGGAAAGCTCTCAGAGATCTCGATACCGGCGACGTTGCAGGACTCGTTGATGGCACGGCTCGATCGGCTGCCGACGCTGCGCGAAGTGGCACAGATGGGTTCGGTGCTGGGACGCGAATTTGCCTACGAGATGCTGCGTGCGGTGGTGGGGCTCGAAGAGCCACAGCTGCAGAGTAGTCTCGAGCAACTGGTCGCCGACGAGCTCCTCTATCAGCGCGGCCGTCTGCCTCGCTCGAAGTACATCTTCAAGCATGCGCTCATACAGGATGCGGCATATCAATCGCTGCTGAAACGCACCCGCCAGCAGTGCCACAAGCGTGTAGCGCAGCTCCTCGAGGAACAATTCGGGGAAATCGTCGATATCCATCCGGAGCTGCTGGCGCACCACTACGCCGAAGGCGCGGACCCGGAGCACGCCGTCGACTACTGGCGAATAGCCGGCGAACGCGCGCGCGCCCAATCGGCGAATCTGGAAGCCATCGCATACTTCGGCAAAGGCGTCGAGGCGCTCCAGGAACTCCCGGACGATGAAGAGCGTGACCGCCAGGAACTCTCCCTCCAGATCTCACTCGGGCACGCCAACATCGTCGCAAAAGGACACGGATCGGCAGAAGCCGCCACCGCGTATGCGCGTGCCCTGGCGCTCTGCAAGAAGCTGGGCGACGTATCGGATCTGGCCCCCACCCTGTTTGGTCTCTGGCGGTCCTATGTCGTGGCACGGCCGCTCGACGAAACCGATGAGGTAGCCGCACGCCTGCGTCGCATTGCCGATGAGAAGCAGGACACCGAACTCCATGTCATCGCCAACTACACGCTCGGCTACACCGCCCTCTGTATGGGCGATCCGAAAGGCGCGCGCGGGTATCTCGAAAACGGCATCTCAGATTACCTGCCAACGCAACGCAGTGCGGCCGCTTACCGCGCGGCCCAGGATCCCGGCGTCGCGTGCCGCAGCTACCTGGCAATGACGGAATGGCTGCTGGGTTTTCCCGATCGCGCACGAAGTCTGGTCAAGGAGAGCGTCGCCCTTGCCGAAGAGCTGGACGATCGGTTCAGCCTGGCGTACGCCCTGTGTTTCCCCGGCGCCATTGTTTCCCAGATCTGCGCCGGGGACGCCGGCGCGCAATTTGACCATGGCCTGGAAGTTGCCACCGAAGGAGGCTTCGCTCTATGGATAGCCTTCGGCAATGTTCATCGAACGAGCATGGCCAACGAGGAATCGCCTTCGGAATCGGCAATGCACGATCTGCGCGAAAGCGTCGACGCGATACCTCGGATTGGCGTACACATCAACACACCTTACTTCATGACTCTCCTTGCCTGTGCCTACCATCAGGCAGAACAATTCGAACAGGCGCGGAAGATCCTCGACGATGCCCAGCAGAGCATCGACGCGAGAGGCGAACGATGGTGGGAAGCCGAAGTCCGGCGCTTGAGGGGCGAGAACATGCTCGCCGGATCGCCCGACGACGCGGATGATGCTGAAGCGTGCTTCGAGCAGGCGCTCGAGATCTCCCGCAGCCAGGAAGCCCGATCCCTGGAGCTGCGGGCAGCGACCAGCCTCGCCAGGCTGTGGCAACAGCGGAACAGACACGATGATGCCCGCTGCCTCCTGGGTGACTGCTACGCTTCATTCGACGAAGGTTTCGACACCGCGGATCTCCGCGACGCAAAGCAACTCCTCGAATCGTTGTCGTGAATCTGCAGGAGATCGCCACGTGGCCCATGGCCACGCATTTTGCCCCCACCCTGTTCCACCAATTTCCGCCGTCTCGGAATCGCGAATGGCGTGTCTGGCCGCGCCTTTACCACGAGTCAGGGGCATGCTGCGCCCTGCTTTGACCACAGCAGGAAATGGAAATGCACTGTCCCAGCGCGATCCGAATGATTTTTCTCAGCACTGCCCTGGCATTAACTCCCACAGTGAATGCGGACGCGAAATTGGATGACATGGTCATGGACCACGTCCTGCCACACTTCGACAGGGAAGCGCGTGTCTTGATCAAGAACTCCGGGGCCAGGTACATCTCCAGCAACTGGAACGGCGAGACCCGGACTCTGGTGGCGGTGGCCGAGATGGATATTCTCCGTTCTCCGAGGTTTTCCAGTGTCGCACTGACGCGTAATACGGCCACGGACATTCGTGGCTTCAAGAATGACCGGATCGGAGAGCTCTGCCAGCATTCGGCAGCAAAACTGATCCGCAAGTTCCTCGAAAAGTACGACGTGACCATCGCATTCGTATACGGCGAGAAACACGGGAGTACGGATCCCGTGACCGTCGAGGTCTCCCATCACGACTTGAGCGTCTGTGTTTAAACCGGCTTTGGTGGAGCATAATGGGGACATTACGCACATTACCCACGGCCGATGCAACGATTGACAGTCTGGATCTATAAAGGCACGCGACGTGCCGAGACCTATCTCTACGTTCCCGAAGAGAACGACTTCCAACGCGTGCCGCAGGATCTGCTGGATGCGTTGGGAACGCTGGAGCTGGTCATGCAGCTCGAGCTCGACGAGGGGCGCCGCCTCGCCCGTGTCGATGCGAAAGAAATCATGAAGGGTGTTTCCCAAGCAGGTTACTTTCTGCAGCTCGCGCCCATCGAGCCCGAAGGCAAGCGGCAACTGCAGTAGCGATTCCTAATTCTGGACACCCACAGTTCGGTCAGAGGAGGCGCGGGCCTACAACGCCCGGCGAGTAGCCCCCTATCGAGGAACAGCTGCCCCTGCCACGCTCCGTCGCATGGGTTATCCACGCCGCCTCTACGTGCCCCCCAACACCCCCGGGATATACCACTGCGTGTCGCGCTGCGTACGCCGCGCATTCCTGTGTGGCAAAGACCCGGTCACGGGCCGTTCCTTCGACCACCGTAAGCAGTGGGTGGAAGACCGCATCCTCGCCCTTGCCCGAAACTTCGCCGTCGCCGTGCACGCCTATGCGATCATGAGCAATCACTTCCACGTGGTGCTCGAGACCCACCCCGCAGCCACCCGGGACTGGTCCGACGAGGAGACGGCGCGGCGCTGGCTGGCACTGTCTGGCAGCACCGCGGTGAGCGAGTCTGCATTGGAATCACGCCTCGCCGCGCTCCTCGCCCGGCCCGAGCGCCTGGCGGTGCTGCGTGAACGCCTGGGTAACTTGAGCTGGTTCATGCGCTATCTCAACGAGCCCATCGCCCGGCGCGCGAACCGCGAGGATGCCTGCACCGGGCGCTTCTGGGAGGGGCGCTTCGCCTGCCAGGCGCTGCTCGATGACGCCGCGGTGTTCGGCTGCATGGTGTATGTGGACCTCAACCCGGTGCGCGCGGGGCTCGTCTCAACCCCCGAGGCGGGCCTGCACACCTCCGTTCGCCGGCGGGCACGCGTGCCCCAGTCACCCCATCAGCCTCTGCGACCGCTCGCCTCGAGCATTCGCTCGCAACTGCTGTCGGTGACGACCGGGCAGTACCTGGCGCTCGTGGACTGGACCGGGCGCACCCTGCACCCCGGGAAGAAGGGCGCCGTCCCCATCGATGCGCCACCCATCCTCGCGCGCTTAAGCCTGCGCCCGCGCCAGTGGCTCATCCAGGTGCCCGCCACCGAGAGTCACTATTGGCGGGCCATCGGATGCACCGAAGCCCTGCTCGCGCGCGCCCACAGCTCAGGGCTCAAGTGGATGCGCGGCATCGGTATGGCGCGTGCATTGGCACGCGCAGGCGACGCGACTTGACTCCGTAACCACCGCTCCATCGAAAATCGGGGCAGCTTCTGCCGAAAGCGCCCTGGCCGACTTGTCGAACCCTTCCTCAAAAAATCCGTACGCCCTGCATCGGCGCCTACAGATCATCTGCGCGGATAGCTAAAACCTCGATTGACGTCACCTACGGATGCAGCGGGCTCGCTTACGTTTGTGGGTGTCCAGAATTGTTCGCCTCTCTGCTGGTGGGCGGTGGCGGCGGGGCCACCACCATCGACCCCAAGCTGGCGCTCCCCAGGGCACGCACCTACTGGACCGGGGTTCAGCCGTGACCACGGGAACGCCGCGCTTGAACTTACCCCTCACCCCGACCCTCTCCCCGCAAGCGGGGCGAGGGAGCCCTTCGATAGACGCTCCCAATCTTTTACGACAACCTCCAACAAGTGAGCGGAAGTTTTCATTTTAACGCGTTACCCGCAAAGCAGCAGGGTCTTTCGAGTCGGCATTTGTGGGGATAG
>CAXMNG010000346.1:0-1208 GCA_964194585.1 Salibacteraceae bacterium
CACTCGTGCATGGGCTCGAATGGCTTCGATCATCTGTGTGTCGATGCGAAGCACTGGATTGAGCGTCATCATCGGATCCTGAAAGATCATGGCGATCCGCGAGCCACGGATCTCACGCATGGCAGCGTCGTCGAGCCCGACCAGTTCCCGGCCCTGAAACCGGATGCTGCCGCCCACGATCTCCCCCGGCGGATCGACAAGGCCGAGCACCGAGAATCCGGTAACGGACTTCCCTGAACCCGATTCGCCCACCAGACCCAACACCTCGCCCCTACTCACATCGAAGCTCACGCCGTTGACGGCTTTGACCACGCCTGCCTTGGTAAAGAAAAAAGTCTGGAGATCTTCGACGACCAGGGTATTGCCGGCCTGTTGCGCCGAAGGCACGGCGGAACCAGGAGACGAATCGGCGGCTTGCGGCTGCGGCCCGGCGCTATCCCGATTCACCGCTCCAACCTCGGATTGAGCACGTCACGTAACTGGTCCCCCACCAGATTGATGGAGACGATGGTGACGAGAAGCGCGATCCCCGGGAAGAAGCTGATCCAGTATTTTCCGCTCAGCATGTACTCGAATCCGTTGGAGATCAGTAGCCCGAGAGACGGCTCGGTCAGAGGCAGCCCGACACCGAGAAAGCTCAGCGTCGCCTCCAGCGAGATAGCATGCGCCGTCTGCAGCGTTCCGACGACGATGAGCGGCGGCAACACGTTGGGCAGCAGATGACGGAATACGATGCGCCGATGACTGAGCGCGAGACAGGTAGCGGCTTCGATATATTCCTTGCGCCTTTCGACGAGCGCGCTGGCACGCACCGTGCGCGCATAATAGGCCCACTGCGCGATAACCAGGGCGATGATAATCTTGTCCACGCCTTTCCCGAGGATGGACAGGAGAATGAGGGCGATGAGTATCGCGGGAAAGCTGAGCTGTAAATCCACTATACGCATCACGAATGAATCGGTGCGTCCGCCGAAATAGGCCGCCGACAAGCCCACCGTCATGCCGATGCACAAGGCGATAACGGCGCTCATGACCCCGACGCCGAGACTGGTGCGCAGCCCGTAGAAGATCGCGCTCAACATATCGCGCCCGGCACCATCGCTTCCGAGCACGAAGGTCATCCCGTCCAATGACTTTTCTCCCGGCTGCATGCGACTGTTCATGACATCTACGACCATCAAGTCGTAGGGATCCTGTGGTGAGATCCA
>CAXMNG010000347.1:0-1937 GCA_964194585.1 Salibacteraceae bacterium
TTGACGAACCCCAGGTGGTCGCCATCATCGGCTCTTCCGGAGCCGGCAAGAGCACTCTCATTCGCTGTGTGAATCGCCTGGTGAATCCCACCTCTGGCCGGGTGGTTCTCAACGACGTCGACATCACGGCCCTGGGCCGCCGGGAATTGAGAAAGGCACGGCGGCGCATGGGGATGATCTTCCAGGAATATAATCTGGTGGAGCGGCTCACGGTGATGGAGAACGCGCTGTCGGGACGCCTGGGATACGTGAGCTTCTGGCAGGCCTACCGGCGCAACTACCCTCCCGAGGATATCTCGGCCGCCTTCGAGTTGCTCGAGCGGGTCGGGCTCGAGGGCTACCAGAACACCCGGGCCGACGCGCTCTCCGGCGGCCAGCGTCAGCGCGTCGGTATCGCCCGCGCCCTCATGCAGCGACCCGAGCTGCTGCTCGTGGACGAACCCACGGCGAGTCTCGATCCCAAGACGGCACGCCAGATCATGCGCCTGCTGGTCGAGCTCGCCCACGAGCGCGGCACGCCGGCGTTGGTCAACATCCACGACGTGGCCCTCGCCCAGGACCATGCCGATCGTATCGTTGGTTTGAGCGGTGGCATGGTCGTCTTCGATGGCCCGCCCCGGGCCCTGACCCATCAGGTGCTCACCGATATCTACGGCGAAGAGGACTGGAGCACGACCATACGCAAAGTCGACGAGGAGGAGGACCAGGGCAGCTCCCACCGCCTGGAAGGTGAATCGGCGGCAGGATGACCTCCCACGCGTACCCGACGAGCTGGCAACCGCCGAAGTTCATCCCCAACGCTTATGCCCGCTACGGGCTACTGCTGGCAGCAGTGCTCTACATCGTCTGGTCGGTAGGCGCGCTGGACATAGATTGGCATCGTGTGGACCAGGGAATGACCCGCGCCGCCAATATGTTCGCGCGTATGGTGCCGCCGGATTTCAGTCGTTGGCAGTTGCTCGCGAGTGGCCTGATCGAAAGCGTGCAGATGGCGCTCGCGGCGAGCTTCATCGGTATGCTGCTGGCCATTCCGTTGGGGGTTTGCGCCGCCGGCAATTTGGTGCCGAAACCTGTCTATCTCGCGGCGCGCGCCGTGCTGGTCGTCTCGCGAACATTCCATGAGGTCATCGTCGCCATTTTCTTCGTGAAGATATTCGGCTTCGGACCCCTGGCGGGCGTGATGACGTTGACGGTGGCGAGCATGAGCTTCATCGGCAAGATGCTGGCCGAGGACATCGAGAACATGCGCGGGGGGCAGCTGGAGGCGATCCGTGCCACCGGGGCCAGCTTCGGCAAGATGCTCCTCTACGCGGTCCAACCCCAGATGTTGCCGCGATACGTGGGTGTATCCATTTACCGCCTGGACGCCAACGTCCGCCATTCCACCGTGGTCGGCATCGTCGGCGCCGGCGGTATCGGTCAAACCCTGGCGGCCTCGTTCTCGCGCTATGACTACGACTTCAGTCTGGCGATTCTCCTCACGATCATTGCGCTGGTTTTCGCCGGTGAGTTCTTCAGCAACTGGGTACGCGCGCGCCTGCGCTGACGGATAAGCCGGATCGACCATGACTCTGGAGGAACACAAGCAAAGATACCCGGAGGTGTGGAAGCGATTCACGCCGCGGGAAACGCTGATCCGCTACACCTGGTACTTAGGGATCGTGTTCATCGCCGTGTGGTCGCTCAGCAAGCTCGACATTACCTGGGTGTATTTTCTCGACGCTCACGAGCAGGCGTGGGACCTCGTTGTCCGTATGGTGCCGCCAGACTGGGCGTTCTTTACCGATATCCTCGACCCGCTGGTGGAAACGGTGCACATTGCAACCCTCGGCACCGTCGCCACGTTTTTTATCGCCATGCCCATCGCGTTTCTGGCGGCCAGGAACACCACACCCAATGCCGTTACCTGGTTCATCGGTCGCTTCATACTGGTGGCA
>CAXMNG010000348.1:0-4674 GCA_964194585.1 Salibacteraceae bacterium
TGCTGAGCATATTGTTCATCGCCGCGGGATTCTTGGCCTCGGTGTCGGCGTACGTCTCGATGATTTGGGCTTTGGCAGAAACCTCGAGCATCGCCTGGTAGTTGTCGGGCAGCTTGTTGAACGCGTCGCGGTTCATCAGGAACTCGCTGCACGAGACCTGCTGGTGCCAGCCCGGGTAGTAGTTGTTTTTGGCGATCTGGTAGAAGCCGAGATTCTGGTCGATATCCGGCATCGAGAACTCGGTCGCGTCGATGACGCCCTTCTCGAGCGCGGGATAGATGTCCGCCCCCGCGAGGAGCTGCGTCGACACACCCATCTTCTGCATAACTCGGGCGCCCAGGCCGAAGAAGCGCATCTTCAAGCCCTTGAGCTGGTCCAAGTCGGTGACCGGCTTTTTGAACCAGCCGGAGGTCTCCGGTCCGATACAGAACATGTCAATGGCCACGAGGCCGAACTCCGCGTACTTGGCGTCACGGATCTCATTGCCGCCGCCGTGCCATTTCCACGCGAGGAACTCACCGATCTGCGGACCGAACGGGACGGCGGTGAAGAATGAAACGCCGACTCCGAGCTTGCCGGTATGGTAGCCGGGAGTGGTCCAGCACGACTCCACCGAGCCCTTGGAGGCTGCATCGAAACACTCGAGCGCCGGGACCAGCGCGCCCGGCTCGAAGAACTTGACCTGAAACTTGCCTACGGACAAACGATCGATGTCTTTCGAGAACCGTACTCCCGATGCCCCCAGATGCACGAGCTGACTGCCGAATGCGCTCTGCATCTTCCATTTGACCCGCTCTTGTGCCTGTGCTGTGGAAATAGCCGCGACGCTCATCGCCGCGGCGACGCCTACGGCCGAGACTGTTTTTAGATAATTATTAAGCTTCATAGCTCCTTGCCCTCCTCGATTGAGTGACCTGGGTCGAGCCACGAAGACACCCGACCACAAACTTCGGTGTTCCTTCGACTGAATATCGTGGGCGCCTGAGACTACGCCGCCACCGAAATCCTGCTGGGAAATGCACCCGGCTGTAGACCGGGCACCCGCAGAAACTGGTTGATAGTGAATCTACTCTCTCTGGACGGCCCCACTGGTGGGATCGGGGGCCCTACCCTCCGCGTAATTATTCTAATTCCAGGGCCACGGCGCCCGCGCCAGCGCCAAAGGCCCACATCTGCGGGCATCATAGCCCTGACTCCGGATCTCTGCAACGCGCTGCCAGCGGCTGCAGCGAGGCCGCCAATCCGCTGCCCGGCCAATCAGAATGCGGGCCACGAGGGAGCATTCTCTCGATTGCTGAATGGGCGCCGGCGGCATGGGGCCGGACGACATGGCCGGGCCCCGGTCAATTGGACCACGCCGGAAACCGTCATGAAGAAAGAGGCACCGTTGCGGCGCCTCATTTCAACCGTTCGCGCTCACCCTCAGTTGGGCTGCGGCACAATTCGGATATAGGGCTTCGGCGATTCCCAGCCGTCAGGATACTTCTTTTTCGCTTCCTCGTCAGAAACGGCGGGGACGATGATTACGTCTTCGCCGCTCTTCCAGTTGACCGGTGTCGCGACCTTGTGCTTCGCGGTCAACTGAATCGAGTCCAGAACGCGCAGCACTTCATCGAAGTTTCTGCCGGTGCTCATGGGGTAGGTGAGCATCAGCTTGATCTTCTTGTCCGGTCCGATGACGAATACCGTGCGCACCGTGGCGTTATCCATGGCCGTACGACCCTTCGCGTCCCCTTCTTCGCTTACCGGAAGCATATCGTAGAGCTTTGCAATCTTCAGATCCGTGTCGCCGATGAGCGGGTAGTTGGGAGCATGGCCCTGGGTCTCTTCGATGTCCTTCGCCCACTGGTCGTGATCGCCGGTGGAATCGACACTGAGACCAAGAATTTTGCAATTGCGCTTGTCGAATTCAGGCTTGAGCCCCGCCATATAGCCAAGCTCGGTGGTACAGACGGGCGTAAAGTCCTTCGGATGTGAAAACAGAACCGCCCAGCCGTCACCAATCCATTCATGGAAGTTGATGGTGCCGTGGGTAGTCTCGGCGGTGAAATCGGGTGCTTCGTTGTTAATGTGCAATGACATGACTCTCCTCCTTCGGTAGTCCGTTGACAGCTCGCGCCGGATTGCGAATATCCGGCGCACCGTGGGAGATCTAGTGACATTATTTTTTCAGTACGAGACGTTCCCATCGCGCGACACGGCTCACGGGACGGCTGATCAGTCTACCCCCGCCTCCGGCCGATTGCACGAGGCCGCCGCCAGGAGTGCTTTTCCGGATGGTTCCCGTGGGCAGACCGCGATCAGGCGTCGCGGATCCGGTAGCTCTCGATGACATCCGCATCGGGCTCCACGCCGAGTCCGGGGCCATCCGGCACGCGGAAGCTTCCGTCCCGGGCATCGATGAGATCCCCGTAAAGACTCGCCTCCAAATCCACATACAGCCGCTCGATCAGCGCGCCGTCGGGCAGCGCCGCGCCGAGCTGCAGGGACGCGGGGAAACCCGGGCCGAAGTACGGGCAGTGGGGCATGATCTCCACGCCGTGGGTCCTCGCAAGCGCCGCCACTTTGAGAAACTCGCTGATGCCACCCACCTTGGTAACACTGGGTTGCGCGTAGGTAACGGCGCCGGCTGAAAACATCTTCTGGAAGTCGAAGGACGTGCAGGCATTCTCCCCCGCCGCCAGAGGGATGCCGGTTTCCTTCTGCAATCGCGCCAGGGAGGCGAAATCCTCCGGCGGAAATATCGGCTCCTCCAGCCAGTGAATGCCGTAGGGCTTGAACGCGAGAGCGTGGCGCCGGGCTTCCGCCGGCGTCCAGGGGCAATTCGTATCCACCATGATGGGGACGTCGTTACCGAGAACCTCACGGGCGGCAGCCACCTCTGGCTCGGCAATCTCGTGCAGCTTGATCCACCGATAGCCCTGCCCGGTCGCTGCCTGGCATCGTTCGGCGACGACTTCGGCGTCGCCGTAACGGTAAAGACTTGCATAGCCGGGTAGCGGTTTGCCGCCGGCGGCGCCGAGCAGGCGATGCAGGGGCAGGCCGGCGGCCTTGCCGGCGATATCCCAGAGCGCGATGTCCAGCCCCGAGAGGGCGAAGATGGTCAACCCATGGCGGCCCTGAAGATGCAGCTCCTGCTGCAGGCGCTGGTTGAGAGCAACGATGTCACGTGCGTCGCAGCCAACCGCCAGCGGTGCGATCATGTCTTCCACCGCCGCCTGAACCGCGCCGCGGCAAGCGTAGCTGTAGGCTTCGCCATAGCCCACCAGGCCGCTCTCTGTCTCCACCCGCACCAGCAGAATGCTCAGGCGCGTCCACACCTGGCCGCCCCAGCCGAAGGGTTTGCCGCCGTGAGTAAAGGGGATCTCCAGGGGGATGACTTCCACGGTGGCAATTTTCATGGCGTTCCTCGAGGCGGTTGTTGCGGCGAATCCCGTGGGCACCGCACAATGCAGCACTGACGACACGGATGGCCACACCCTAGCACAGCAGGGCGGCACGACCGCGACACAGGAGCTCCACCTTATCGTGAGTGACTCGAAGTACCGCCGCATCACCCTCGCGGCCCGCCCACAGGGTGCGCCCCAAGACAGCGACTTCGCGCTCATGGAGGACGCGGTGCCGGTGCCGGGGTCCGGCGAGCTGCTGCTGAGGACCATCTACCTGTCCCTGGATCCTTATATGCGCGGTCGCATGAACGCGGTCAAATCCTACGTCCCCTGCGTGGAGATCGGTGAGACCATGGTCGGCGGCGCGGTGAGCGAGGTGGTGAGCTCCAATGTCGAAGGATTCGCCGTGGGCGATCTGGTGTTCGGTTATACGGGCTGGCAGTCCCATGCCATCCACGACGGCAAGGGTTTGCGCAAGCTCGACCGGGGTGCCGCACCCATCTCGACGGCGCTGGGCATCCTCGGCATGCCGGGACACACGGCCTATGTGGGCCTGCTGGACATCGGCCGGCCCCAGCGCGGCGAAACCGTGCTGGTATCTGCCGCTTCCGGCGCCGTCGGGGCGGCGGTGGGTCAGATCGCGCGCATCAGGGAATGCCGGGTCGTTGGTATCGCCGGCACGCCTGAGAAATGCCGCTACGTGGTGGACACGCTCGGCTTCGATGCCTGCGTGAGTCACCGCGACCCGGACCTGCCGGTGCGGCTCGCCGAAGCCTGCCCGCAGGGCATCGACATCTATTACGACAACGTGGGTGGCAAGGTGCTCGCCGCCGCCTTCGAGTTGCTCAACGATGCCGCGCGCGTTCCCATATGTGGAATGATCTCTCACTACAACGACACGGCTCCGCCGCCGGGCCCGGACAGGTTGCCGAAGTTCATGCGCGGGATTCTCACCAGACGTTTGACAATTCAGGGATTCATCATTTTCGATCACCAGCATCGCTGGAAAGACTTCCACGACGACATGGCCGGTTGGATTCGCGATGGCCGCGTCACGTATCGTGAGGACTTCGTGGACGGACTCGAGAACGCTGCCGTTGCGTTTCGGGGCCTGCTGGAAGGCCGCAATTTCGGAAAGCTGATCGTGCGGGTCGGCGATGATCCGACGCTTTGAGTGCAAGCAGGAGCCAACGAATGCCCGGGACGAAATCGAAAATACTGGCCAAGATACTCGTCACACGCCGCCTGCCACCCAACGTCGAGGCGCGGCTCGACCGCGATTACC
>CAXMNG010000349.1:0-10094 GCA_964194585.1 Salibacteraceae bacterium
AAGAACCTGGAGCAGGTAAAGTTACCGCCTGGTTTCAAGATCGACGTTTTCGCCATCGTTCCTGACGCGCGGCATATGGCGGTCAGCAAGAGCATCGGCGTGGTCTTCACCGGCACGCGAAAGAGCCTGGCCTGGGCGGTCACCGACCGCAACCGGGACCGCATCGCCGACGAGGTGAAGGTTTTGGCGCCGAGCATCGCGATGAAGGTCCCGAACGGGATGTGCATAACCAATGACGGAATTCTATACGTCATCGAGCACAACCGTATTCTCATCCTGCCGGCGATCGAGTTCTTCTACGAGAGCCCGGACGTCGCCATTGACGGCGTCATCGAGCCGCTGGTCCCTGTCGAGGAAGAATCCTTTAACCATGGCGCCCGCACCTGCTCGATCGGGCCCGATAACAAGCTCTACATTACCCTCGGCCAGCCCTTCAACGTCCCCGCGAAAGAGAAGCGGGAACTTTACAAGGAGACGGGGCTTGGCGGCATCATCCGCATGAACCGTGACGGCACCGGCCGTGAGGTTTATGTGGACGGCGTTCGCAACTCGGTCGGCCACGCCTGGAACCCGGCGAACGGCGAACTTTGGTTCACCGACAACCAGGTCGACGGCATGGGTGACAACCTCCCGCCGGGCGAGCTGAACCGCGTGACCGACATGGGCCAGAACTTCGGCTTCCCGTGGTATGGCGGCGGCAACACCCGCACCACCCTGTATGCCGACGAGGATCCGCCGGCGGATGCCATCTTCCCCGAGGTCTTCACGGTCGCGCACGCGGCGGATTTGGGTATGATGTTCTATACGGGCACGCAGTTCCCGGCGAAGTACCGGGGCGGCATCTTCAGTGCCCAGCACGGCTCGTGGAACCGCACGACCCCTGTTGGCGCTCGCGTCATGTTCACCTCGCTGAACGAGGACGGTAGCGCGAAGGAAACCGTGCCATTCGCGGAGGGCTGGCTGGTCGAGGAGACCGGCGAGTATCTGGGCCGTCCTGTGGACGTCGAGCAGTATATCGACGGGTCGATCCTGGTTTCCGACGACCTTGTCGGGGCCATCTATCGTATCTCGTACGTAGGCGGGTAATTTCATTGCCCCCGCCGCCTTCCCGGCGGCGGGGGCCGGTGTTCGTTCAATCAGCTGTCGGTATCGGGAAAAATCAGGCGATGTTGTTCATGTCTCGCCTGGCGATCGGGTTCGCCATCCTCACGCTGGCAGCCACGGCACAGACCCAGGAATTGCCCGAGGTCGCCAAAGTCTGCGTAACCTGCCACGGTCGCGACGGTATCGGCACCACGCCACTCAACCCGAACCTCGCGGGTCAGAGTTCGATATATCTGATCCAACAGCTCACCGCCTTCCGTGACGGTAAGCGCAAGAGCGAAGTCATGAACATCACGGCCGCCAATCTTACCGACGACGAAATCTTCACGATCGCAGAGTATTACGAGAGCCGATTAAGCTGTCGCTAAGCAGCCGGCGAGCGGGGTTCCGGCCGTCTTAACGTTTTGTAATTACTTGAGATTCTGGGCGTTGGCGCCGGCGTTAACGGGGACCGGAAAGGTAGGCGCACTACAAAACTGTCCCATGGCATTGCCGTGGAGGACCGCAACACAATTTACTGTGGGGATATGTACTAGACCGGCTGGGTTCTGATAGTATTCCCTCTCCGTGACAGTTCATTGTTTCTCTCGTACAATCGAGTGAAGGCTCCAATTAGAAGACCAGGTGGAGGAGGAAGAAACATGCAGTGGACAAAACCGGCGTACACCGAGTTTCGATATGGATTCGAGATCACGATGTACATCATGATCAGGTGAGTGCTGCTTCGCCTACCTGGCGACGCGCAAAGAACTAGAAAGGGGGCCCGCGCGGCCCCCTTGCTACGTGGCAGCACGATTTCGGCCGGAGGCCGGACCCCTTTTCCCCCCGACAGTGCCCAGGAATACTCCCATGGATTCGAACTCCGATCCTCCATGGAGTCGCGAAGAGTTTGAGCAGCGCTTGCGAGGGCTCGGCGCCCGCTACCATATTCATCACCCCTACCAGGTCAAGATGAACGCGGGGGAATTGAGCCGCGAGCAGATCCAGGGTTGGGTGGCGAATCGCTTCTACTATCAGATCAACATTCCACAGAAAGACGCTGCCCTGATGGCCAACTGCCCCGATCGTGACGTACGCCGGCACTGGGTCCAGCGAATACTGGATCACGACGGTCGCGCCGGTGAAGACGGTGGCATCGAGGCCTGGATCCGTCTCGGCGAGGCCTGTGGTCTGGAACGAGACGCCATCGTGTCGTTGCAAAACGTGCTGCCCGGCGTGCGTTTCGCGGTGGACGCCTATGTGAACTTCGTGCGCCGCGCAAGCTGGCAGGAAGCGGTGTGCTCATCACTGACGGAGTTGTTTGCACCGACCATACACCGGGAGCGCATCGCCCAATGGCCCGGTTACTATCCCTGGATGGATCCCGGCGGACTCGAGTATTTCCGGATTCGCCTGGGTGAGGCGCACCGGGACGTCGAGCACGGACTCGCTATTACCCTCGCGGAGTTCACATCCGCCGAGCAGCAGCAAAGAGCGCTGGAGATCGTACAGTTCAAGCTCGACGTGCTGTGGAGCATGCTCGACGCCATGACTCTCGCCTACGTGCTCGATATGCCGCCGTACTTCAGCGTGGAGGAGGTACCGTGAGCGCCGAGTTTCCGCGCGGCTCGGTACCGAGCGTGGCCAAGCCCTTTCGTTTTCAGTGGGAGGAGGCGCAAGCGTGCTTCGTCCTGTTGTATCCGGAGGGAATGGTGAAGCTCAATTCGGCGGCCGGAGAGATCCTCAAGCGCTGCGACGGACAGCGCACGGTCGGCGAAATCATTAGCGCGCTCGAGGAGCAGTTCTCGGTTCCCGATCTGGCGGACGACGTGCTTGAATTCTTTGTTGAAGCCCATGGCAAAGGCTGGATCGCCACCTGAAGCGACGCCGGGGCCGCTATGGCTGCTGGCCGAGCTCACGTACGCCTGTCCATTGCAGTGTCCCTACTGCAGCAACCCGGTGGATTTCGCTCGAATCAAGAATGAGCTCGACACCGATACATGGGTTCGCGTGCTGCGCGAAGCGCGTGCCCTCGGAGCGGCGCAGCTCGGATTCTCCGGCGGTGAGCCGCTCGTCAGGCGCGATCTCGAAGTGCTCGTCGAAGAGGGGCGCCGGCTGGGTTACTACACCAATCTCATCACCTCCGGTGTGGGCATGGACGCGGAGCGTGTTCGCCGGCTGCGCGATGTCGGTCTCGACCACATCCAGCTGAGTATTCAGGCAAGTAACAGCGAGCTCAATGATCGCATCGCCGGCAGCGGCTCTTTCGAGCACAAGTTGGCCATGGCACGCGAGATCAAGGCGAACGGATTTCCCATGGTGCTGAACTTCGTCATTCACCGGGACAATATCGATTGCATGCAGGATATGCTGAATCTCGCCATCCGGCTTGAGGCGGATTACGTCGAGCTCGCCAACACACAGTACTATGGCTGGGCGCTCGTGAACCGCGATCGTCTGCTGCCCACGCGGGAGCAAATCGCCCGCGCTCAAGCCGTGGCCGAGGATTACCAGCAACGGCACGACGATGGGATGAAAATCTATTACGTCGTCCCGGATTACTACGAGAATCGTCCCAAGGCCTGCATGAATGGATGGGGTAAGGTGTTCCTGAGCATCGCGCCCGACGGCACGGCATTGCCTTGCCAGGCGGCTCGTGACCTGCCGGGCATCGATTACCCCAACGTGCGCGACAGGGACGTTGAATGGATCTGGCACGACTCACCTGCCTTCAACCGCTTCCGTGGCGAGGCGTGGATGAAGGAGCCCTGCCGGAGCTGTCCCGAGAGAAGCAAGGATTACGGCGGCTGTCGATGCCAGGCCTACTTGCTCACTGGGGATCCGGCCAACGCGGATCCCGTTTGTGACAAGTCCGCCCACCACGATGTGGTGCTGGAAGCCGTGGACCGGGCGCAGCGATCCGGGGCGGGCGGTGTCGAGGTCCCGCTGCTTTACCGGAATACCAGGAATTCGAAGCTGCGCGCCGCCCAATGAGGAGGTGGCGGGGGGGAAACGCGCAATCGGGGACATTCCTCAATACGTAAGTCGTTTTGATTTCATCGAAGGCGAGATCAACAACTTAACTATTGAGGAATGTCCCCAATTGCTTCTGTTGAGGAGGCGGTGGGGAGAAACCGGCTTACCGGAAGCGGCAGGTAGACTCCGGGGCGTCGATGCCGAGCGTGTCCAGGTTGTTCTTTTCGTGCAGGAAGCCAGCAATGGGGGCTTTGGCGATCACGGCATTGTGGGTGTGAAGCAGAATGCTCTGGCGCAACTGATTGTCCCAGGGACGAAAATTTGCCGGCGCACCCTTGTAGGTATCGACCCGAAAGTCATCGCTGCGCAACGCCGATCGTAGCGCCATGATCTCCTGCGATTTGCTGTACAAGGTGGCGGTGACAATCGATTTCACGGCTGCCCACGCGGCCCAGTCCGGCCCGGTCATCTTGCGCTTGGCAAGGCGATCGAAACGTTGATTGAGCTGCGGAGCGCCGTGACGTTCCCAGGTCCAGTGCCATGCGCTCGCAATGAGCCCTTCGCTGCCCACCACCGGCCGCGCGTACTTGCTTTGATAGGGGAGGTAGCGGCCGAATTCCCCGACACTGTCCGCCAGGAATATGACATCGTAGTCGGCGGCGCTGGTGAGCAGCGCGAAGTTGTTCTGATCGCGTTGACGCGGGTCGTTGCTGAGAACGAATGGCCGCGTGTCTACCATCTTCAATCGGAACTTAACCGCCGAGGAGGCGAATGCGGCACTCCATATGGCATCGACATCGCCGGGACCCTCCAACGCCAGCACCTCGGTCCAGTTTTTTTTGAAGAGATACTGTGCAAGTGCGTCCATGAGCATGGCTCTGCTCGCAATGGTGTGGAACAAGACCGGGGAGCAGTCCTCGCCGCGCAAGCTGTCATCCCGATGTCGGACATTGAACAGGAGCACCTTCTCGGCGGCAAATGAGCTGGCTGCGTCGCGCAGGTCCTCGATGGGAAGGTCGAGAATAAAAATTCCGGCATTCTCGTCCTCGAGCAGGCGTCGAATCGCATCGTTCACATTCTGCTCCGGGGCAACCGTCACCTCCTGCAACTTGAAGGCAATGCCGATGCCGCGGGTCAGGATACGGCTCTCTCGGAGCCCGACCTCGATGCCGTCGATGGCCCGATGGTGCTCGCGGAGCGTGAGCCCGGTGTAGGCTCTGTGGGTTCGGTAGTAAGCGTCGGATTGCCGGGTGAGATAGACGAGGCGGACCTCGTCGGTTGCCGCCATGGCGCCGGGAAGCGCAATGAGGGACACCATGGCCGCAATCACCAGGGTACGGAGCCGAGCCGCGTTAATGATCATCGATCAGTATTCCGTAGGGCACCATGTCGACGGGTACGGAGGTGATTACTACGCGGCGATCGGTGTCGATGATCGAGATGTCGTCGGACAGGCCATTGGCGACGTAGAGCTTCTTTTCATCGTTGGTGAGCGCCAATCCCCAGGCTCGTTTGCCGACCAGAATGTAGTCGAGCACCTTGCGCTTGGCGACGTCGACCACCGCCACGTGATTGGCGCGCCCCAGGGCCACGTAGGCGCGGGTACCGTCCCTGGTGATCAGCAGATCCACCGGTGTCACCTCCTCCCTGCGAAATCCCGTCGGCAGGAAGGTGATATCGTCGACGATCTGCAGGGTTTGCGTGTCGATGATATCGACGATTCCGGCGAGCTCCGCCGACACCCACAGCTCCCTGCCATCCGGCGTCAGGGCAAATCGCCGCGGCCGCGTGTCGACCAGCACATCCTTGATGACCTGCTGGGACTCGATGTCGATCACGTGCACCAGATTCGCCGCTTCCGAAGCGACGAAGACACGTTTCCCATCGGGCGTAATCTGAACTCCCTCCGGCTCCTCGCCGGTTTCGTATTCGGCCACGAACTTGCCTGTCTCGACGTCGTAAACCGTTGCCGTGGCGTCTGCCTCGTTGGAGATATAGAGATGTCTTCCGTTCGGATGCAGGTCGAAGGTCTCGGGTTCCTCGACGCCGCGAATACGTCCCACGAGCTTCTGTGACGCTACCTCATAGATGGCGATGAGGGAATCATCGGCGCAGCCTACGTAAAATTTCGTGCGGTCCGCGCTGAAGTGCATGCCGCGAGGCCGCGCGCAGGTCTCGAAGCTGCGCACCACCTTGCCGCTGCCGTCGAGCACGGTGATGGTGCTGCTCTTCTCGTTGCTGATGAAGATGAGACCGGTGTTCTTCGCCGCAACCGATACGGGCAGGATGAAGGCCATGCAGAGCAGTGGCGGCAAATAACGTTTCAGCAAGACAGTATCTCCAAATAAGTCTCGCCTAGCCCGCCACACGCCGATGGAGCATGCCCCTCTTCGGGTCGTAGCCCAGCACGGCCAACGCGAAGAACAGGAGCAACGCAACCAAGACAACGGTGTAGGCGAGAATGTTTGGCTGCATGTACAGCGCGAAGCGAATGCTTTCCACCACATAGGTGAATGGATTCAGCACGCAGATCGTATAGATAAGATCACTGGACTCCTTCATTTTCCACAGCGGGTAAAGCGCCGATGACAGGAAGAACGTGGGGAAAATGACGAAGTTCATGATGCCGGCGAAGTTCTCCAACTGGCGGATAGTGGAGGAGAGCAGCATTCCCAGTGCTCCCAGCATCAGGCCGGTGGCAACCAGCACCGGGGCTGCGGCCAGATAGCCTGCGAGAGGCAAATCCACGAGAATCAGATCGGCGATCACCAAAAATGCGTAGACCTGCAGCAGCGACACGAATGTGCCGGCGCATAGTTTGCATAGCAGCAGGTACCAGCGTGGAAAGGGGCTCGTCAGCAGCAAACGCATACTACCCATCTCGCGGTCGTAGACCATGCTGAGAGAGCTCTGCATACCGTTGAAAAGCTGAACCATGGCGGCGAGACCGGGCACGATATAGGTCTCGTAGGTTATGTACGTGTCGTAGGGCGGGATTATCGAGACTCCCAGCACCGCTCGAAAGCCCGCGCCGAATATAAGCAGCCAGACGAGCGGGCGCACCAAGGCGGCGGCGAATCGCTCGCGCTGCTGGAAGAACCGCAGGGATTCGCGCCACAGCACGCCGCGCAGGCAGGTGAGATAGCCGGCAAGCGTCGCTGCGCCGCTGTCGTTCATGGTTGCATCTCGGCGGGACCGCCGTTTGCGTCGGTCAATCGCTGGAAGGCTCCCAGCACGTCAGCGGCGCCGGTCTGGGAAAGAATCTCGGCGACGGAACCAAAGCCCTCGATGCGCCCCTGGTGTAGCACCGCGACCTGATCCTGCGGCCACACCTCGTCCACCAGATGGGTCGCCCAGAGAACGGTGATCGCTTCTTCCCGGCAAATCGCGTGGACGTGCTCCACGATCGCACTTCGCGACGGCACATCGAGGCCCACGGTCGGCTCGTCGAGCAATAACACCCGCGGGCGATGCAGCAACGCCCGTGCGATCTCGAGGCGGCGTCGATGGCCTGAATTGAGTGTTCGTACCTTTTCGCCACGGCGCTCGGAAAGCCCCATGCGCGCCAGGCAGCTGTCCGTGCGCTCGGCGACGGCGCGCTGACCCATACCGTGCAAGGCGGCAAAATAGCGCATGTTCTGATGCACGCTGAGGTCCAGATCCAGGGTCTGTCCCTGAAACACGATGCCCATGCGCGCCAGCGCATCCCGGGGCCGGCGGGCGAGATCGTGGTTCAGTATCGCGATGCGGCCGGCATCGGGCACGAACAGACCCGTCAGCAGGGCGACCAGGGTCGACTTGCCGGCGCCGTTCGGACCCAGGAGTGCCGTGAAACGGCCGGGGTCGATTGCCAGGGACACGTCTTCGAGCGCCGCGATCTCCCCGTAGGCGTAGCTCAGGTTCTCGATGCTGATGCCCATCGTGCCATTCATGGTCTATCTGATACCCGATTCTCGTCGGCGATGGAACCGTGTGCTGTCGTCCACGACCAGTGCGTGCGAAGATGGGGTGCTTCGGGGGAGGAGACTTGGTCGTGATGCAGGTGCTGGTTCTCGGTGCCGCGGCGGGAGGTGGATTTCCGCAGTGGAACAGCAACAGCGAAGCCTGCCGAAGGGCGCGGGCCGGCGATCCCGCGGCGGCGCCTGCGACCCAGGCATCCATCGCGGTCAGTGGCGACGGCGATTCCTGGTTTGTCGTCAATGCGTCACCGGACTTACGCGAGCAGATCAATCGCGAGGCGCGACTACATCCCAAGCAGGGGTTGCGCTCGTCACCCATCGCGGGGGTGCTGCTCACCAACAGCGACGTGGATGCGGTGGCGGGACTGTTGCATTTGCGTGAGCGCACCCCGTTTGTCGTCTTCGCCCATGAGCGGGTTTTTTCCGTGCTCGATGACAACCCGATATTTCGCGTGCTTGCCCCCGACGTGGTACGCCGACGGGCATTGACGCTGGACGAATCAATTCCGTTGCTTGGCCACGACGGCGCTGACAGCGGGCTGCGGGTCACGGCCTTTGCGGTTCCCGGAAAGATCGCGCTGTACCTGGAGGACGAAAAGGCTGGCCCGGGATTCGGTACCCGCGTCGGCGACACGCTCGGGCTCGAGATCAGCGAAGAGGGCGGCGATCACCGGCTGCTCTACGTCGCAAACTGCGCCGCGGTGGACGACGTGGTGCGCGCTCGCTGTCGCGGCGCATCGGCATTGTTGTTTGACGGCACCTTGTGGCGCGACGACGAGATGTTGAAACGCAGCGAAGGCGTCAAGACCGGTCAACGCATGGGGCACATGTCCATGTCCGGCCCCGAGGGCTCCATCGAGGCGCTGCGGGAGCTCACCATCGAGCGGCGCATCTTCATCCACATCAACAACACGAACCCGGCACTGCTCAGCGACAGCGACGAGCGTCGCGCCCTGGAAACCGAAGGATGGGAGGTAGCCTTCGACGGCATGGCGTTTTCCGTGGGCTGATTCGCATCGCGGTCGCCGGAGTTGACGCTAAGGAATTGACCAGTAAGGAAATTCTGCCCGGTCGGCTGCGTCACGGGGAGTCACAATGACGTGAGGATGCGACCGACGTCGGGCTCACGCAGGATGGGCGCCTGCATTTCTCGCCGTGCATATTCTGTTTTCCGTAGTCCACGGTGGACAGTGCCGCGTTGAACATCTGCACGCGTTATTTGTGAAGTCCAACAACCGTCAGCATGTTGGGCTTCGCAAGCTCAGCCCAACCTACAATAATTGGTCCAAGAGATTTCAGGAACGGGTTCTGGATTCAATCGGCGCCGGAGAGTTTTCGGCGAGATTGTTGCGCGCGGCTGAGATCACGGAAGTACTCTTCCACCTGGAGGCGGTACTCCCGCGGCACGGTGTCGATGCCGGTGGCCGGCACGGCGCTGGACCGCACTTCGTCCAGGTCGCTTTTCAACGCGAGTTCGAGTTCCTTCAAGTGTGCGATCAGCTGTCTTTGACGCTGCATGGTGCGCCGCGCGTCGTCGAAATCCTCGCTCTGCTCGAGGGCATGCATTTCATTGAGCAGTCGGCCGATGTCCCTGGCGCCGTGCTCGTCGGCTGTCATGACGCCGGCCAGGCGCTCGAGCAGGTGACGGCGTTCGGCAAAGTCGCGGCGGAAGTCCGCCATGTCGGCCGGGTCGAAGTCGCGGCCCATCCACGACTGCCCGTCGGCGGCGCCCCAGCCGCCGCTGGAGTCGCCGGCCCTTGCCTGGTCGGCGCGGGAACGTTGCAGCATCTGTCGCTCCAGGGACTCGAGGCCTTCGACGAGCTCGCGCATTTGCGCGAGGCTTTGCGTGCGCTTGCGTCCCGCGGACGGATCGATGGACTCTGTGGCTTCGCCCAGGCCTTCGCCGATGCGTGCCAGGGACTCGCCGATGGACAACTCCATGCGTCGCGAAGCGTCCTTCGACGGTCCGTCCATGGCAGCCGCGGAGCGCTCGATCCGGTTGGCGAGATCCTCCTCGTCGATACTGTCGGCGGTCTCGCGCAGGGCTCGCGCGGTCGCCTGCTCATCTTTTCCGGC
>CAXMNG010000350.1:0-3315 GCA_964194585.1 Salibacteraceae bacterium
TCGTGGTCCAGAAAGCGCGACTCGCCACCGCTCGGCGCCTGCCGTACGCAGTGCATGATGACGCCCCGAATCGGCTCGGTGACGGGGTTGTAATAACCGTCGGTGTGCCAGTTGAGCGCGAGATTGGTGTACGGGATGTACTCGCCCGCCGGACTGCCGTCGAGCACGCGGATGGCGGCGATGCCGTCCGCTTCGCCACATAGGTTGCGATCGATGACGGTAAGCCCGAGCTGGCGGCCCAGGGCGTGAATGTCCGCGCGCACCACCGCATTACGCCGTCTGGTGTTGTAGAACACCAGGTTGAAGACGCTGCAACGCTCGGCGAGGATTCGGTGCTCGTCGCCGCCGAGCATTCCGGGACGCCCGATCTCCACCCACAGGGACGCCGGATCCAGGGGGTAGGCCGCGAGCTTGCTGTCCCGCCAGCGGGCGTAGGCGCTGGGTTCGTTCAGGGAGAATTGCGCTGGCCCACCCGGGGAGCCTGGCAGCCACGCGGCCGCGCGGGTCTGCCGCCGCGGGTCCCGACAGGAAGCAGAAGCTTGTGGATGGTCGTCGCGATGGTGTTGCATGACGTGAAATCAGCTCGCGAAGCCTCACTCGGGAGCGGTGCCCGTCACCGGCTGAGGCCGCCGCGAGCCTGAAATTCGTCCCTCAGCCAGACGGCGCGAAATCGCCGTCGGCACTATTATCAGCATAGCGCGGCGAACCGCCGCTACGTATATATCCCCTTGGGAATAGACCGCCCGCCTCGGGACACCCCCACGGGAGGATGTCACTGTGGCATGCGGGCCGTCTAGAATTTCATTAGCGTGCCACCGGCGCGTCTCCGGGCGGCTTGCCGTGCCGCGCGGTCCTGTATCTCGTCAGGCACCTGGATTCAATGGGAAACCCATCCATGAAAAAGCACGACACTCCGATGCTCGACGAGCTGGAGAGCGGACCCTGGCCCAGCTTCATATCCGGCATCAAGCGCCTGCGCGACGGCCACCCCGATGAGCGCGTCAACGACGTCGCCAACGACCTGCTCGGCCAGCTTCAGCACTCCTACGAGACCCGAAAGGGCTACTGGAAAGGCGGCACCGTGAGCATCTACGGCTACGGCGGCGGCATCATCCCGCGCTTCTCCGAGGTCGGCTCAATGTTCCCTGCATCCAAGGAGTTCCACACCCTGCGGGTGCAACCGCCGGCGGGCAACCACTACTCGACGGACATCCTGCGCCAGCTCGCGGACAGCTGGGAGAAGTGGGGCTCAGGCCTGGTGACTTTCCACGGCCAGACCGGCAACATCATGTTCATCGGCGCCACCACCGAGAACACCCAGCATTTCTTCGACGAGATCAACGACTACGGCTTCGACCTGGGCGGCGCCGGCCCCTGCGTACGTACCGCCCAGTCCTGTGTCGGCTCGGCCCGCTGTGAGCAATCCTGCGCCAACGAGCACAAGATTCACCGCTCGCTGGTGAACAATTTCATCGATGACATCCACAGGCCCGCTCTTCCATACAAGTTCAAATTCAAGATTTCCGGTTGCCCGAACGATTGCATGAACGCCATCGAGCGGTCGGACTTCGCCGTCATCGGCACCTGGCGCGACGACATGAAGGTGGACCAGGACCAATTCAAAGCCTACGTCGGGCGCAAGGGTCGCAAGCATGTGGTCGACAACATCATCACACGCTGTCCGACCAATGCGCTGTCGTTGAACGACGACGACACCCTCGAGGTCGACAACAGGAACTGCGTGCGCTGCATGCACTGCCTGAACGTGGTTCCGTCGGCGCTGTCACCGGGTGACGACAAAGGCGTCAGCGTCCTTATCGGCGGCAAACGCACGCTGAAAATCGGGGATCTCTTCGGCACCGTGATCGTCCCGTTCATGAAACTCGAGAGCGACGAGGACTACGAGCGCCTGGTGGAGATCGCCGAGGAAACCATCGACTTCTTCGCCGAGAACGCACTCGAGCACGAGCGCATCGGCGAGATGATCGAGCGTATCGGGCTGGTGAACTTCCTCGACGGTATCGGCCTGGAGGTGGATCCCAATATGGTGGCACACCCGCGGGAGAGCTCCTACGCGCGCATGGACGGCTGGGACGAGGAAGCCGAGAAATGGTTCCGGCGCAAAGCCAAGCACAAGGGGACTACCGCCGCCTGATGCCGGCGCGCACGTCTACAACATACTTGATCTGAATCGAAGAAACGGAGGAATCGATGGCACAGAATCGCAGAATGCCCATCGAAACCGGGTGCCCGGATGGATTCCAGTACATGCACCCGACCATGCTCAAGAACTTCGGGCAATGGGTAAATCACACCCACCCGCGGGTCGGCGTCCTGTGCCACATCGCGGACGGCGGCGACAAGATCTGGACCGTGCGGGCCGGCACCCAGCGGATTCTCGACGTCTATGCGCTGAGAAAGCTCTGCGACATCGGAGACGAGTACGGCGACGGACATGTGCGTTTCACGATTCGCAGCAACATCGAATACATGGTGTCCGACGAAGCCAAGGTCGACCCGCTCGTCGAGGCTCTGGAAGACGCGGGCTTCGTGGTCGGCGGCACCCAGAACTCGGTCGCCTTCATTGCCCACACCCAGGGTTGGCTGCACTGCGACATCCCGGCCACCGACGCATCCGGTATCGTCAAATCCATGATGGACGAGCTCGTCTATGAGTTCAAACACGCCGAGATGCCTAATCGCGTGCACATCACGACGTCCTGTTGCCAGATCAACTGCGGCGGCCAGGGCGACATCGCCATCAATATCCAGCACACCAAGCCACCGAAGATCAATCACGGCCTGGTGGCGAACGTGTGCGAGCGCCCGTCGGTGGTGGCGCGATGCCCGGTGGCCGCGATTCGCCCTGCGATGGTCAATGGCAAGCCGTCGCTGGAGGTGGACGAGAAGAAGTGCATTTGCTGTGGCGCCTGTTATCCGCCGTGCCCGCCCATGCAGATCAACGACCCCGAGCACTCGAAGCTCGCGATCTGGGTAGGCGGCAATCACTCCAACGCGCGCAGCAAGCCGTCGTTCCAGAAGCTCGTGGCGGCGGGCATTCCGAACAATCCCCCGCGCTGGCCGGAGGCCACCGCCATCGTCAAGAAGATCCTGAGCGTCTACAAGGAAGACGCCAAGGACTGGGAGCGTATCAACGATTGGATCGATCGCATCGGCTGGCCGCGGTTCTTCGAGCTGACGGAACTGCCGTTCACCAAGTACCACATCGACAACTGGCGCGGCTCGAGAAAGAGTCTCAACGCTTCCACTCACATTCGCTTCTGATATACCGAGGCGTGCGAGAGAGCACGATCA
>CAXMNG010000351.1:0-4320 GCA_964194585.1 Salibacteraceae bacterium
TCAAGTGGATGCGCGGCATCGGTATGGCGCGCTCACTGGCACGCACCGGTAGTGTGACCTGACCTCACCAACGCCGTTCCATCGCAACGCAGGACCGCTCCTGCCGAAACCACGCGGACTGGCCTGTCGAACCCCTCCTTAAGACCCCCCCTGAGCTCTGCACCGGCGTCTGAAGGGCGCCAGCGCCGATAGCCACAATCTCGATTGATGTCACCGACACATGCGGTCGGTGAGTGTGTGGGTGTCCAGAATTAGGGATCTTGGGTGTCCAGAATTGGGGGGTGGGCGCTTGACTCGGGAAAGATTGCGCCTAATGCTAATGTCTTGACCTGACAGGCTGGTGGGTTGCGGAGCGTCCGACTGGACCGGTATGACCGCCACTGAACCGGGGTTGCTGGCCCCATGGCTGGTGGCGGGAGCCCGTGGCTGCGGGACTTCCCGGGCGTTGGTGCGCGAAAGCCGCGGCCTGCCCCGGAGCGAAGCCACCTATGCTGCGCATTTCTGTATACCTGACAAACACTCGACCTCGAGGGGTGTCATGAAACTGCCCCGTCCCAGATCGGTCCTCGGACTGATTCTCGCAGGCTTCACACTGGTGGCGCTGCCCCTCATCTGGGCCGTCTATCGGGGAGCCAACCACGTCGAGCAACTCGCCGTGCAGAGCGAGGCTCTGGTGCTGCACGCGGTACAGGTTACTCGCGAGAGCAAGCAGCTGGTCGATCTGCTCACAGACATGGAACGCTACGCCCGCCAGTACGAGGTCCTCGCCGAGGCGCCTCTTCTGCAGCTTTACGAGGAAAAAGACAACGGATTTCTGGCGGCTCTGGGCACACTGGAGGTGCTGGACAGCGAAGGTGCAATGCGGGAACGGCTGACCGCCATGCGCGAGGCCACCATCGAGCTACGCGAGAGCGTTGTCGGCTATGTGCCGGGGTCCGATGACGCCCCCATCGACATCGGCGGGTTCGCACGCGTTGGTGACATGGTGCAGGCGATCGCCACCGAAAACATCCGCTCCATCGACGAGCAGGTGGAGTCACTGCAGCTTACAGCGACCGATGCGCGCCGTTCGCTGTTCTGGCAGACCGCCGCGCTGGTTCCTGTCACCGTGTTGTTGGCTATCCTGTTCACCGTCCTGATCGCGCGACCCGTCCGACAGCTGGGACGTGCGATTCATCTTCTCGGCGAAGGCTCCTTTACCAGCCCGGTGTCCGTCAGCGGCCCAGCGGAATTGACTGCCCTTGGCGAACAACTCGACTGGTTGCGACGCCGCCTGGTGGAACTCGAGCAGGAAAAAAACATCTTCCTGCGACAAATGTCACACGAGCTGAAAACGCCGCTTGCGAGCATTCGCGAAGGCACCGAATTGCTTTGCGACGGCACTGTCGGCGAGTTGAACGATACACAAACCGAGGTCGTCGAGATCCTCCGCGAAAGCGGGCTGGAGCTCGAGAAACGCATCGAGAACCTGCTCAGCTTCAGCGCCTGGCAACAAAGCAAGGGACAATTGACGGTAGGCGAATTCGAACTCGCCAGCGTAGTCGATATGGTCGTCGACAATCACCAGATGGAAGTCGTCACCAAGAAGCTCAAGATACGAAAGAGTCTGAAACAGGTGACCTTGCTCGCCGATCGAGAAAAAGTACGAATGGCCGTCGACAACCTCGTGTCCAACGCCGTCAAGTATTCCCCCGTCGGCGGCAGAATCGGCATTCGAATCTCACGCAAAGCGCAACGCGTCATGGTCGACATCATGGACGAGGGGCCCGGTATCCCGAGCGATGAGCGCGAACACATTTTCGAACCATTTTTTCAGGGCCGGGTGCCGCCGGGACGGCATGTACGCGGTACCGGCATAGGACTTTCGGTGGTCCACGAGTGTGTAGAAGCCCACGGAGGAAAAGTTGGCGTGCGTGTTCGACCAACCGGAGGCGCACATTTTCGTATCACACTACCGGTGACGTATGAACCGCGGGCTGCATAATTGTCGCTGGTCAACGACGCGAGGCCCCTGGGCTTGTGTGTCGCTGTTGCTGGTGCTGCTGGCGGCGACCGGTTGCGATACGCTGTTCAAGCGATCGGACGGCGTCTCTGCAACGTCGGAGAACCGCGGTACCAACGTCAATGGCAACGCCGGCTCCGATGAGGGCCGACGCGAAATGGCCGCCTACCTGAATTTCATGAATGTGCTCGACAGCACCGACGAGCAGGGCTGGCACACCATCTTCGAGCACACTCTAAATGCCTATCAGGAGGACCCCACGCCGGAACGACGCCTGCGCGTCGCGCTGGTCATGAGTCGAGCAGACCGCAAGTCGGCGGAGGCGAGCATAACCAGGAACATGCTCGCCGACTCACGCGAGCTGCTCGATGAAACCGTGCACGACTCGGCATCTACGCCGCCTCTGGTTCGCAAGTTTGCCCAGCTGCAGTTGACCGAGATCGACGCCCGCCTGGCATTGTATGACGAGCTGCAGTCCCTGCGATCACAACTCGCCAAAGCTCATCAATCAAGCCAGACAGCGCAAAGGGATCGCACCGAGGTGCAAACACGCATGCGCCGTATCGACGCCGCGCTCGCCGAAGCCAATGCCAAGCTCGAGGCAGTAATGAACATCGAACAGAACATCGGGCCGACTGGCAAGGAGACTTTTCCATAATGGCAGCTACAAGCGGAGACATTCTTCTGGTCGACGACGATCCCGGACTGCTGCGGTTGCTGAGCATTCGCCTCAACGCCGCCGGATACGACGTGCGCGCCGTGCAGAGCGGTGAGGTCGCGCTCGAAGCAGTGGAAACCCAACGACCGGATTTGGTGATCACGGATCTGCGTATGGATCGCATGGACGGCATGCAGCTTCTGGACGAGCTCAATCGCCGATGCACAGGACTACCGGTGCTGATTCTCACCGCACACGGAACGATTCCCGACGCAGTCAGCGCAACCCAGGACGGTGCCATCGCTTTTCTCACAAAACCCGTCGACAAGACGAGCCTTCTCGAGCATGTCCAGCGCGCTCTGCAACTCAGCGGCGCGCGCAAGGCCGGCCGAAGCTGGCGGGCAGGCATCGTCAGCCGCAGCGCCAGCATGGAAGAGCTGTTGAATCAGGCCCGGCGGCTGGCGAAAACCGAGTCCAGTGTCCTCATCTCGGGTGCCAGCGGCACCGGCAAGGAGCTCCTGGCAAGGGCGATCCACAGCGCCAGTGAACGCTCCGGGGAATTCGTGGCGGTCAACTGCGCCGCGATTCCTGACACACTTCTGGAATCGGAGCTGTTCGGCCACGCCAAGGGCGCGTTTACCGGAGCACTGCGCGAACGCACGGGATTGTTCCAGCATGCCAGCGGCGGCACCCTGTTTCTCGACGAGATTGGTGACATGCCGCTGAACCTGCAGGCGAAGCTACTGCGCGTTCTGCAGGAGCGCCAGGTTCGTCCGGTGGGCAGCAACAACGCTCTGCCCATCGATACGCGCGTCATCTCAGCGACCAATCACGATCTGGACTCGGCCATGCGCGACGGCCACTTCCGGGAGGATCTCTACTATCGATTGAACGTTCTCGAGCTGCAGATGCCGACACTGGCCGAGCGCCGCGAGGATATTCCGGTGCTGGTTGCACACAAGCTGGAGGAGCTGGCAAGCAATGCCGGCGCGGCCAAGCGCTTTTCTCCCGGCGCCATGGAGCTGCTCATGGTGGCCGAATGGCCGGGCAACGTCCGCCAGCTGTTCAACCTGGTGGAGAAGACCGCTGCGCTATCGGCATCTCCCATCATCAGCGTGCGGCAAGTCAAGCGAGCCCTGGGGGATCAATCGGCGGCCATGCGTCCTTTCGCCGAGGCCCGTGAGGAGTTCACGCGAAGCTATCTCATCGAGCTCATGCGACTGAGCCAGGGTAATGTCAGCAAGGCGGCGCGCATGGCGAAACGCAACCGCACGGATTTCTATCGTCTATTGTCGAAGCACCGACTGGACGCCGCGGACTTCAAAACCTGAATCCGGGCGTCAGCACGCCAAGCAACCTATTGCCTGGGATCCGTCGCATTTCGGCGACAATGGATCACTCGGTCGATCAGCAACTTGGCAAAATCGGCTCTATGGTGTCGGTAAATGGCGACGCCCCGGGGGTCGGGATAGGGCCAATTCGGGGCGAATTCGTCGCCACCAGCCGACACACCAACCGGTAACCGGCCCATCCGGGTCCTCCAAAGCCGCTTTTTCACGCGGCCACTTTCTCAAGGCACTGTTTTTCCTGGACTTGGAGAAAGCTGGCACGGCCATTGCTTTGCACTTTCGGAAACCGGCGCGACGACGTCGGGCGCCTG
>CAXMNG010000352.1:0-10204 GCA_964194585.1 Salibacteraceae bacterium
TATGCCGCCGGCGCGCTGCTCGGTCCATGGACGGCGCGCTATCTTCCCGTGGATGTACTGCGCATCTACGTTGCCGGCATGCTGATCGTCGTCGGTCTGTGGACACTCGGTGGGCGGAGCACCGGCAGCGGCGGCCAACGCGACTGGCGTGCACACGCTGTCGAGCTGCGTGCCGTGTTCTTCGGCATCGGATTCGCCAGCAGCGTGGCCGGTATTGCATCGGGATTGTTTGCTATTCCCTACCTGAGCCGCTTCGCGATCCCCCTTCGCACCGTCATCGGCACTTCCACCGTGGGCGCGGCACTGTACTCGGCATTCGGAACCCTCGGGCACGTTTCGGCGGGCTGGAACATGGCGGATCCACCACCATGGTCATTGGGCTATGTTTACCTGCCCGCCCTCGCCATCATGGCGCTGGCCGGTGCCGTTTGCGCCCCCCTGGGTGTGCGACTCGCCGGGCGCGTGAACGACAGGTGGCTTCGGAATCTGCTGTCGGTGGTCATCGTCTGCGCGGCGCTGGTGATTGCCTGGCCATCGATGTAGGGAGAGTACGATGAAACTTCGACGATTCGGACGCACCGGGATCGATATCTCAGAGCTGGTATTCGGTGGTGGCTTCGTAGGCGGGATCCTGATTCACGCCGACGACGACACGCGGCGCGAAGCAATTCGCCGCGCTCTGGAGGGCGGTATCAACTGGATCGACACGGCACCCTCCTACGGCCAGGGTCGGTCGGAAACCGCTCTCGGCTGGTTGCTGGGGGAGCTGGATGAGCAGCCCGGCCTCTCCACCAAGGTTGCTCTGGATCCGGCAAAGCTCGACGACATCCCCGGCCATATCGAGGCAAGCCTCGAGCAAAGTTTGACCAGACTGCGGCGCGACTCGGTGGATCTCCTGCAACTGCACAACGCCTTGGGCCCACCCGATGACGCCGCCACGCTGAACGTGGAAGACGTGCTGAAGGACGATGGCGTCGCGGACACCTTCGAGCAACTCAAGGCCCAGGGCCTCGTTCGATTCATCGGTATCACCGCCCTGGGAGATCCGGCGGCCTGCCGACAGGTGATCGACAGCGGCCGATTCGACACCGCCCAGGTTTACTACAACATGCTCAACCCGAGCGCCGGCCGGAAGATGCCGGCGAAGTGGGCCGGACATTCCTTCGACGGAATTATCGATGCGTGTCGCCGGCAGGACATGGGCATCATGGCTATTCGCATACTCGCCGCCGGTGTCCTCGCCACCGACCTTCGCACCGGCCGCGAGATCCCCGTCAGCGCTGAAAGCGACGTTGCGAAAGAGGAGCAGCGCACTGGTGCCGTGTTTGCGGTGCTGGAGGATGCCTACGGGACTCGCGCACAGACTGCCGTTCGATTCGCGCTCGCGAATTCCGATGTCGTGTGCGCCATCGTAGGGCTCGCGACCCTGGAGCATCTCGACGAGGCGTTGGCGGGAGCCGAATCCGGCCCGCTTCCGGAGGACGCCGTGGTCAGGCTGGACCGCGTCTACGCGTCGGGCTTCCAGCGTGTCGAGTAAGGTCGTGAAAGCGGACCCGCAACAGGCGGTGCTGTCCGGGCAGGCACACCTGGAGCGGGCACGCGCGCTCGTGCCGGCTCTTGCCGCCGCCGCGGATCGGATCGAGGCGGAACGCGAGTTGCCGCCGGAAGTGTTGGAGGAGATGTTCGAGGCGCAGCTGTTTCGATTGACGCTGCCACGCTTTCTTGGTGGCGCGGAGCTACCGATTTCGCTGCTTGCTCAAGTTGCCGAAACCATCGCCATGGCCGATGCCAGCGCGGCATGGTGCCTCGGTCAGGCATTCGGGTGCGCAATGTCCGCGGCCTTTCTGGACCAGGGCCCCGCCCGGCAGGTTTTCGGTCCCCGCAACGCGGTGTTGGCGTGGGGTGCCGGGGCCGAAGGCAAAGCCATCGCAACCGACGGGGGTTACCGGATCACCGGCACGTGGCGCTTCGCCAGTGGCGCAAAGCATGCCACCTGGCTCGGTGGACATTGCAGGGTTTATGACGCGGACGGCACGCCACGTCTGCGAGCGGGTGGCGTGCAGGCAAATCGCACGGCACTGTTTCCACGGGCGGCGGCCACGATGGCCGACGATTGGTACGTGATGGGTCTCAGGGGAACCCGCAGCGAGGGATACAGCGTCGAGGATCTGTTCGTGGAAGACGCGTTCACCCTCGACCGCGAATCGCCGCAAGAACGCCGGGTCGATACAACGCTTTACCGATTCTCCACCACCAACGTCTATGCGTCGGTATTCTCCGGCGTCGCCCTGGGGATCGCGCGTGCCATGCTGAATGATTTGCTCGAGCTGGCAGGACACAAACACCCGCGGGGTGCCCGCAGCCCCATGCGTGAGAGTCCCGTCGTGCAAACCCGGTTGGCCGAGCTCGAGGCGCAGCTCGCATCGGCGCGCGCCTATCAGCAACAGACCCTGAGCGACGTGTGGCAGAAGGTCGACAGGACGAGCGAGCTCGAGATGGCGGATAGGGCGCAGCTTCGACTGGCCACGACCTACGCCATCAATCAGGCCACGGATGTTTCGCAGCAGGTATACCGGCTGGCCGGCGCAACGGCGATATTCGAGGGCGGAGTTTTCGAGCGGCGCTTTCGCGACGCCCATGCAGTGTCGCAGCAGGTGCAGGGCCGGCACACGAATTTCGAGACCGTCGGCCGGTTCATGTTGGGACTGGATGTCGACACCATGTTCATGTAACAGGTCTGGGGCGCGACAGGCGCGCATATTGACCGGAATAACGGGTACATGACCACCCTTTGGCCAAACCGGGCCGTCCAGCGTATCGTGTTTCCGGAACTCGTTGAGCGCCGTCCTGGCATGGTCGCAATCATGGGTCGAGCTGCACGACTGATTATTCTCTCGAGTCTGGTACTGCTCTTCACAGGTGCAGAAACGCGGGCCTTCGAGCTCGAGCTCATCGAGCGGCTGCCCGGCGCCATCGACGACCACACCGTCGTGATGCTGGATGGGGCACGGGCGATGGTGGCCTGGGAGCGCGACGAGAGCGCCGGGCACGAGACCGTATGGGCGAGCCAACGATCCGTCTCGGGCCGCTGGACCGTGCCGGAGATCGTGGAATTTTCTTTGGGACGGGCCCGAGGGATACAACTCGCGGCCGACGGCACTGGCACCACGACAGTGGTCTGGGTGCAGCAGGAGCTGAATCTCAGCGGGCTGTGGGCCAACCGCCATGTTCCCGGCGAGGGATGGCAGGAGCCGTTGCGGATCGAGCCCGTGGCAGGGGAGCTCTACGCACCCCGGCTCGCTCTGGACACGCGTGGCCGGGGCTTCGTCGTGTGGGAGCGTCGCCAGGGTGATCGCCTGCGTATCAGGGCGAGTCGCTACACGCCGGAAAATGGCTGGGCGCTGCCGCGAGACATCGGCGTCGGCGAAGGCAACGCCGTTTCGCCACAGGTGGCCGTGCATGCAGACGGGAGCGCCATTGCGGCGTGGACCCTGCGAACCGACACCGGCAGCAGACGTGTTGTCGCAAGGCGTTTTGCCACGGATACAGGCTGGGGCGCTCCTCGAGAATTCAGCGCCAACGGCGAAGATGCATACGGCGTTCGAATCGCCATGGATGCCGCCGGCAATGGCTTCGCAACCTGGGAGCAGGAGACCCATGGCGAGGAGACCGTCGTTGCCAGCCGCTTCGAGCCGGGCACTGAATGGAGCGTACCGGTGCAACTGGAGATTGATGGCGAGGAAGCCTACGGGCCGCGACTCGCGGTCAGCCCCGACGGCAACGCTATGGTCGCGTGGATACGCGCCGTCGGCGAGACGGGTGTCATTGCCGCCGCGCGTTATACACGGGAGCGCGATTGGCAGCGACCAGTCATCGTGCAAGGCGACGACCTGCTCTACGTATTCGACCTGGACATCACCGCAGGTCCGGAGGGTGGTGTGCTGGCCACCTGGTGTCAGACCGACGGTTCACGCAACAACGTCTGGTACGCACGCTTCGACGCGGATTTGCATTGGCAGCGAGCAGCCCTCGCCGAGCATCGATCGGGCTCTGCGCACCGGCCTCGGGCCGCGGCTGGGCCGGATGGCAGCTTCGGCCTTATCTGGAAGATGGTCGATGCGCCTCTGCCGGACCAGGCTATGTACAGCTTGTGGTTTCGCCGCGTGCACTGAGCCTCGGGAATTTTCTCCAGCTTGTGATCGGTAACCCCAATCAATTGCCGGAAAGTTTTTCCAGCATCGTTTCGATATGTTGGTTCACGGCGTCCGCCGCTTCGATCATGGTGAAGTGACCGATCCCGGGCACGATTTCTATCTCCCCATGGGGAACGAGTTCTCTTACCAGCTCCAGCCACGGGCTGGTTTCGCCGGGTTGCAGTGATACGCGGTTACGCTTCTCATTCAGGTGTGTGCTCTGCAGCACCGTCACCGGCATCTGCGCGCTTCTCAGTGTGCGCTCCGCGAACTCGCTGTCCCAGGCAACCATCTGAGGCATGAGCTCCAGGCCCACGGCCCGCGGTAACCGCCTGGCACGCGCGATAATCGCATCCCGCGTCCGCGCGTTGCTGGCAGCGGTGAACATCTGATCGAATATTCGCGCGAAAAAGGCCTCGTAGCCGGTTTCCTCAATGGCGCTGCGCATCTCGCGGCGCGCGGAATCGGCGCTCGTGGTGGCGAGACGGCTACCGTCGATCAGCACCAGGCCCGCGACCGAATCCGGCGCGATTCGGGCGCACTCCAGAATTACCCGGCAACCCATGCTGTGGCCCACCAGTACTGCGGGGGGCAGATCGAGCTTGGCAATGAGCGCCGCCAGGTCCGCGCCGAACGTGGCGATATCGAATCCCGACTCATGGCCGACGGACCGGCCATGGCCGCGCTGGTCCAGGCTGACGACACGGTGGGATGGCGCGAACCGGCTGATCTGATTGCGCCAGTCCGCGTGGGCGCAGGCGAGTCCGTGCACGAACACCAGCGGCGGATCGCCACTGCCGTGCTGTTCGTAGAAGAGCTGCCCCCCGCCGATATCGAACAATGCCATGCCTGACTCGCACCGCGACTTTCACCGCGTGGGCCGGATGGTACTCCCCTTATGGCACATGGGCGTATAATCGCCGGACCGGCTGCATCCGGGCCCATTCGGGCAAGTAACCGTCGAACAAAAATCTTCGGGAGGATAGAAGTATGAATTCGGTTCTAAAACGTTTCCTTCTGGCTCTGGCAGCCGTCGCCCTCGCCGGCGCATCTGCCGTCCAGGCCGGAACACCCAAGAATACCTTCGTTATGGCGAAGGACGTCAGCGACATCATCACCCTGGACCCGGCCGAGGTCTTCGAGCTGTCGGGCGGCGAGATCATCGCCAATATCTATGACCGCCTGATGATGTTCGAGCCCGAAGATCTCACCAAGCTGGTAGGCGGCGTGGCCGAGAGCTGGGATGTGAGCGGCGATGGCAAGTCCATCACCTTCAAGGTACGTCCGGGGCTCGAGTTCCACTCCGGCAATCCAGTGACTGCGGAAGACGTGGTCTTCTCGCTGCAGCGCGTCGTCAAGCTCAACAAGACTCCAGCGTTCATCGTCACGCAATTCGGATGGAACAAGGACAATGTCGGCGAGCTCGTACAGGTCGTGGACGACAATCACGTGAAAGTCACCATCACCGAGGAGTTCTCGCCGGTGCTGGTGCTGAATGCGCTGTCCGCCGGGATCGCGTCCATCGTTGACAAGAAGCTCGTCATGCAGCACGAGAAGGACGGCGACCTGGGCTACGAATGGCTCAAGTCCAACAGCGCCGGCTCCGGTGCTTTCGCGCTCAAGACATGGAAGGCCAACGAGGTAGTCACCCTGGACGCCTTCGCTGACTATCGGCACGGCGCTCCCGCCATGCAACGCGTCATCGTGCGTCACGTGGCCGAGCCGTCTTCCCAGCGACTGCTGCTGGAGAAAGGCGACATCGACATGGCGCGCAATCTGACGCCGGATCAAATAAAAGGCATGGAGGGTAACACCGACATCGCCATTGACGGCAATCCCAAAGGGACCGTGGTCTACATGGCCGCGAACGCCTCCCACCCGATTCTCGGTAACCCGGATGTGGTGCAGGCGATGCGCCATCTGGTGGACTACGAGGGGATGGAAAAGTCCTTCCTCGCCGGCCAGTTCGTGACTCACCAGGCCTTCTGGCCAGCGGGTCTGTGGGGCGCTCTCGAGGAGAATCCCTACAAGCTGGATGTGGCCAAGGGCAAGGAGCTGCTGGCCAAGGCCGGCCATGGGGATGGCTTTTCCGTGCGCATCAACACGCTGAACGCGGCACCCTTCATGGAAATCGCCCAGTCCGTGCAGTCGACCCTCGCCAAAGGCGGAATCAAAACCGAGATCGTGACCTCAGAGGGCAAGACCCTGTGGCCCATGTACCGGGCGCGCAAGCACGAGATCATTCTCGCGCGCTGGTCGCCGGACTATGTGGATCCGCACTCCAATGCCGACGCATTCGCGCACAATCCTGACAACCGGATGGAAGCAAAGCTCACCGGCGTGCTGGCGTGGCGAAACGCCTGGGCAGATCCGGCTATCAACGATCTGACCGTAAGGGCCCGCAACGAGCTGGATCTCGACAAGCGCGAGCAGCTTTATCTTGAGCTGCAACGGAAGATGCAATCGGTGGGTCCTTTCACCGTCATGTTTCAGCAGAATGAGCAGAACGCGCGGCGTAAGAACGTGCAGGGCTTCGTGTCCGGATCGAACTTCGATCTGGTGTTCTATCGAAACGTGACCAAGTAGGCCGCGACGGACAGGCGGAATGGCTGAATCAGCCTCCGCACGCCAGGAGGTGGCGGGGCCGAGTGTGAGCTCGGCTCCGCTATCCGCTCTCAGAACCCTCGCTGGCGTTCTATTCACCCTGCTTCTGACCTTTATCGGCCTGACGGCGATCACCTTCGTCATCGGGCGCGTGATGCCCGCCGATCCGGTGCTCGCCGTGGTCGGCGATCGCGCCTCGCAGGCAGTCTATGAGCAGGTCTACCAGGAGATGGGACTGGATCGCCCGCTCTACGAGCAGTACTGGCGGTATCTGAGCAAGCTCGTCCAGGGTGATCTGGGAACTTCCATCATGACCGCCCGGCCGGTCATGGAGGACATCCTGCGGTTCTTCCCCGCAACCCTCGAGCTCGCCACTATTGCTACCTTGATGGGAATATTCCTCGGCATCCCCATGGGTGTGCTTGCCGCGGTCAACAAGGGCCGCTGGCCGGATCATGTCGTGCGGGTATTCGGTCTCCTCGGTTACTCGGTGCCGGTTTTCTGGCTGGGCATGGTGGGCCTGTTGATCTTCTACGCAAAGCTCGGCTGGGTTGCCGGTCCCGGCCGGCTCGACGTTTTTTACGACGACATCGTCACGTCCGTTACCGGAGTCATACTCATCGACTCGGCCATGGAAGGCGAATGGGACATCTTCTGGAATGCGATGTCGCATCTGATCCTTCCGGCAGCGATCCTCGGCACATTCGCGCTCGCCTATATTGCGCGCATGACCCGTAGCTTCATGCTCGATCAGCTCAATCAGGAGTATGTGTTGACGGCGCGCGTCAAGGGCCTGTCGGAAGGCCGCGTGATCTGGCGCCACGCTTTCCGCAACGTGCAAGTGCAGCTCATTACCATCATCGGACTCACCTATGCAGCCTTGCTGGAAGGCTCGGTGCTGACCGAGACGGTCTTCTCGTGGCCGGGGATCGGGCAGTACATCACGCGCTCGCTGTTCAACGCCGACATGAACGCGGTGCTGGGCGGCACTATCGTGGTGGGGGTGTGCTTCGTCGGTATCAATATGTTGTCGGACCTGCTCTACAAGCTGGTCGACCCGAGGGCGCGATGAGCACGCAGCCCGCAGTGGTGGACAACCGCAAGGGGTTGCGGGCGTGGCTGCTCCAGGATGTGCCGGAATCCATCACCCAGGCCCGTGTGCAGCGCTTTTATCTGGCATGGCTCGTGTTTCGGCGAAACCCCATCGCCATGACCGGTTTTCTGATCATCCTGTCCCTGGTGCTGATGGCTATCTTCGCGCCGTGGATAACCGCGACCAATGGCCTCGAGCCGCAGCTCGGCGATCGCCTCCAGCCTGCCAGCACCGAGCACTGGTTCGGCACCGACGGGCTGGGCCGCGATCTCTTCGACCGCATCATCTGGGGATCGCGCATCACCCTGTACATCGTCGGACTGGTGGGTGTCATCGTGGTGCCCGTGGGTCTGCTGGTAGGCACCATGGCGGGTTACATGGGTGGCGCGGTGGACAACGTGCTCATGCGCATCACGGATATCTTCCTCGCCTTTCCGCGCCTGATACTGGCGCTGGCGCTGGTTGCCGCTCTCGGCCCGGGCCTCGAGAATGCCGTGCTTGCCATTGCCCTCACGACCTGGTCGCCCTATGCGCGCATCGCGCGCGCCGAGGCGCTGACCATCCGTAACAGCGAGTTCATCATGGCGGCCAAGGTTCAGGGCGCCTCCACCGGCGGTATTCTTTATCGTCACGTGATGCCGTTGTGCATCTCCTCGGTGATCGTTCGCCTGACGCTGGACATGGCAGGCATCATCCTGACGGCAGCGGGGCTCGGCTTTCTGGGGCTGGGCGCCCAGCCGCCTACACCGGAATGGGGCGCCATGATATCCGCCGGCCGCCAGTACCTGCTCGACCAGTGGTGGATACCCACCGTGCCGGGTCTTGCCATTTTCGTCGTGAGCCTCGGTTTCAACCTCCTGGGTGACGGGCTCCGTGACGTGCTCGATCCGAAGAACTCGGAGTGAGCATGGAAGACGCACCGCTGCTGACTGTCGACGATCTGCACGTGAGCTTCGACACGCCAAAGGGAATCGTCAACGCGGTGCGCGGCGTCAGCTTCGAGCTCGGTCGCGAAAAGCTCGGCATCGTCGGCGAATCCGGCTCCGGTAAATCGCAGACCGGACGCGCCATCCTCGGCCTGCTGGCGGCGCGCGGGCACGCCCGTGCCAGACGCGTAGAATTCGACGGCGTCGATCTACTGCGCGCCGATGAGCGCACCATGCGCGCCATCCGTGGCGACCGTATCTCGATGATCATGCAGGACCCGAAGTATTCGCTGAACCCGGTCATCACCGTCGGCAAGCAGATCGAGGAGGCCTACCTCGTACATACGAAGGCCTCTCGGAAGGAAGCCCGCGAGCGCACTCTGAAGATGCTGGAAGCGGTGCGCATTCGTAATCCGCGACACGTCTACCACGCCTATCCTCACGAGGTTTCCGGCGGCATGGGCCAGCGCATCATGATCGCCATGATGATGATCCCGCAACCCGACATCATCATCGCCGATGAACCTACATCGGCGCTGGACGTGACGGTTCAGCTCCAAGTCCTCTCAATCCTCGATGACATGGTGACCCAGCACGGCATGGGGCTCATATTCATCAGCCATGATCTGAGCCTGGTCGCGTCCTTCTGTGATCGCGTGCTCATCATGTACGCCGGGCAGGTCATGGAGGTGTGCGACGCTCGCGATCTCGCGCACGCCCGGCATCCCTACACGCGGGGGCTGCTGAGCTGCCTGCCGGAAGTGGGCGACAGCGCACGCGAGCTGCCGGTGCTCGAGCGCGACCCGGCCTGGGCCGAGTATCAGGAAAGCAATGGTGATTGACGTCGACACACTGAACGTGACCTTCGGGCACGGACGTCGCAGGGTGCACGCCGTCAGGGATGTGTCGTTCAGGGTGGAAAAGGGCGAAAGCTTCGGACTCGTCGGTGAGTCGGGATCGGGAAAGTCCACCGTGCTGCGGGCTATCACCGGCCTACTGGGGAATGTCGCTCACGTGGACGGCAGTATGACCGTTGCTGGAGAGCAACAGGGCTACAAGCGCTCGCGGCGTTTTCGAAGATCGGTGCAGATGGTGTTCCAGGACCCTTATGGCTCGCTGCATCCGCGCCACACGGTGGATCAGATTATGAGCGAGCCGGCGCGCATCCATAGGATGAGTGACATCGAGTCACGGGTGTTGCGTGCCCTGGAGGAGGTGGGTCTGGATGCGTCCTTTCGTTTTCGCTACCCGCACCAGATATCCGGTGGTCAGCGTCAGCGCGTGGCGGTGGCTCGTGCGCTGATCACCGAACCCGAGATCGTGCTTCTGGACGAGCCCACCTCGGCGCTCGATGTATCCGTTCAAGCCGAGGTGCTGAATCTGCTCAC